>VAWL01000039.1 GCA_005883965.1 Actinomycetota bacterium | reverse complement strand
CCACGCCGGGATGGTGGTCGTCGCGGACGGCAGCTCCGAGAGCGCCGAGCGTCTTGAGCGGGTGCTGACAACCGATCCCGGCACGGGTGTCCTACGGCACCTGGACGCCGGCTATCCAGAGGCGGTCGAAGCAGCGGCGCGACACGGGCTCGAGCCACCGATGGCTCCCAGCGCCAGGTGACGACCGCCGAGCCAGGCGAGCCGTCCGCCGAGCGCCTGCTCGTCCGCGATCTCGCGCAGCTCGTCACCCATCGAGGCAGCGCAGCGCCCCTGCGCGGGAGCGAGCTCCGCGAGGTCGAGCTCGTCGAGAACGCGTTCGTGCTCGCCGAGGGCGGCATGATCGTTGCGACCGGCCGCATGGCCGACCTCGGGGCACTCCCGGGCGACGTCCTCGAGCTCGACGGGCGAGGCCTGAGTGCGATCCCCGGGCTCGTGGACTGCCACGCGCACGCGTGCTTCGCCGGCGACCGAGTCGGAGAGTTCGCGCTGCGCGCGTCCGGCGCGAGCTACGAGGAGCTGCATGCGGCCGGCGGCGGCATCCTCTCGACTGTCGCGGCCACCCGGGCCGCGGGACCACGAGGGCTGTGCGACCAGGTCCTCAAACACCGTGGCTGGATGCAGCGCGCCGGCACGACGACCTTCGAGGCCAAGTCCGGGTACGGCCTCGACCGCGAGACCGAGCTCGCCTCCCTGCGCGCGATCGCCGCGGCAGAGGGGATTCCAACCTGGCTCGGAGCACACGCCGTCCCGCCGGAGTTTGACGACGCCGACGCATACCTCGACTTCGCGCTCGCCGAGGTCCTCCCTGAGGCCGCGGGCTTGGCCGAAGCGGCGGACGTCTTCGTCGAACGCGGCGCTTTCGACGTGGCGCAGGCGCGTCGCTATCTCGAGGCCTGCCGCGACGCGGGCCTCGCGCTCCGAATCCACGGCGACCAGTTCACCGAGCTCGGCGCCGTCCCGCTCGCGATCGAGCTCGGCGCGCGGTCGATCGACCACCTCGAGGCAACCGGTGCCGAAGGGGTCGCAGCGCTCGCCGCGAGCGGCGTCGTCTCGGTCCTCCTGCCGGCGAGCGCGCTCTTCCTCGGCCGCCGCATGCCGCCGGCGAGAAGCCTCGTGGACGCGGGGGCGGCTGTCGCCCTCGCGACCGACTTCAATCCAGGCAGCGCATTCTGCGAGAGCCTGCCGCTGGTCTGTTCGCTCGCGTGCACGCAGCTGCGGATGTCTCCGGAAGAAGCGCTCGGCGCCTGCACCGTGAACGCGGCGCACGTCGTCGATCGCGCCGAGCGGGTGGGCCGCCTGGCGCCGGGATACCAGGCCGATCTCGTCCTCCTGGACGCGCCCGACTGGCGGCATCTCGCCTACCATCTCGGCGGCGATCTGGTCGCGACCGTGGTTCGAAAGGGAGCGCCGCTCCGGCGCCACTGACCGGCGATACGCTTGACGGCATGCCCTCGCGAAAACAGCGCCGCCGCCGGCAAAAGGCACACCGGCACGAGTACGAGTTCGTCTACGTCGACGACGAGGGCCAGGAAGTCGCGGTTGACGAGCCCGAGCGGCCGCGCCGGGCGGACGCGCGGAGGAACGGCAAGAGCGAAGCGAAGAAGTCTCCGAAGCGCCAGTCGGACCGGTCGGTCAGGAAGGTCGACCCGCCGTCCTGGGGGCGCGTCCTCCGCCGGTCGGCCATCTTCGCGCCCGTGCTCTTCGTTGCCTTCATCCTCCTGAACCACAAGCAGCACCTCG
Source organism: Actinomycetota bacterium (assembly GCA_005883965.1). Lineage (GTDB taxonomy): Bacteria > Actinomycetota > Thermoleophilia > Gaiellales > Gaiellaceae > AC-32. The sequence goes on along the minus strand of VAWL01000039.1, from coordinate 30,274 downwards.
CGACGAGTCTGCTGCTCGGCGTGGTCTACACGGCCTTCCTCGTTCCGTTCATGTACCTGATGGACCGAACGATGTACCGCACCTACCTGCGGCGAACGGGCCAAAGGCCGCCGCCGAAGCGCACGAACCGCAGCTAGGCGGAGGTCTGTGCAGGCTGCTCGCCCCCGCGGTAGTGGCCGGCGCCGGGCCAGGGAGCGAAGAAGAGCAGCAGCCGCGCGCCGTCGTCGCTCGAGACCGAGCGGCGCTCGTCCGGCTCGAAGGTGAACAGGGTCCCCGGCGGAGCCTCGAACGTCTCGCCGCCTGACTCAACCCGGACGCTCCCGTCCACGACGAGCACGAAGGCGTGCTCCTTGACCTGGTGCTCGCCGAGCTCCTGTCCGGGATCGAGCCCGATCAGAACCGCGCGCGCGGCATCGTCCGAGTCGAGCACCACGGGCGAGCGGCTGCCGCCCGGCGTCTCGATCTCCTGCAGGTTCCACCGGCGCACGGGCCGATCCTACCCCGGCGAGGCCCGGCCGAAGCGAGGTCGAACCGGACAAAGCGGCACACTTTCGGCACCGTCCAGTCACCCACCCGTGCGCGTTTCGGCGTTAGGCTCGCAGTGGGGAGGAGGTTGGTGGCCACCGGCCGGAAGCGCGTCGCCGACGCGCGCGCGGGCACCGGGTCGATCGGCCTCGTGGCGCCGTGATCGCCCGCGATGACGCCGGTCCGCCCGTCGTTAGACTCAGCCTCCGGTGAGCGCCCTATGAGCATCGTCGTCGACCGCTACGAGCTCGGCCCGATCGGGACGAACTGCTACGTCGTCCGCGCGAGCCGCAGCGCCGAGGAGGCCGTCGTCGTCGACCCGAGCGGCGACGCTGCGCAACTCCGCCTGGAGCTGGCGGGGGTCGGGGCCCGCTGCAGTGCGATCCTGATCACGCACGGCCACTGGGACCACCTGCTCGGAGTCGCCGAGCTCGCCGAGGGCACCGCCGCTCCGGTGCACATGGCCGAGGACGAGCAGGCGATGCTCGAGAACCTCCCGGAGCTCGTCCCGGCCGGCGTGCCTGCCCGCACCTTCAAGCCCGACGTCCTGCTCGCAGGCGACGAGACGCTCGAGCTCGCTGGGATCACCTTCGAGACGCTCCGCGTCCCCGGCCACTCGCCGGGACACCTGGCATACCACGCCGACGAGGCGCTCTTCTCGGGCGACGTCCTCTTCGCGGGCTCGGTCGGACGAGTCGACCTCCCCGGCGCCGACTGGGACACGCTCATCGAGACCCTCCGCGCCCTGACCGAGCGCTTCCCACCGGAGACCGTCGTCTACTCCGGCCACGGCCCGCCGACCACACTCGGCACCGAGCTCGCCCGCAACCCGTTCCTGGCCGACCTGCGCGTCTCGTGACGACCTTCGAGGCGCCGCGAGGCACCCACGACATCCTCCCCGCCGAGCAGCCGCTCTGGCGCCTGGTGACGGGCGAGGTCGAGCGACTCTGCTCGCTCTACGGCTACCGCCCGATCCTGACGCCGGACTTCGAAGACACCGCCCTCTTCCAGCGAACCTCCGGCGCCGGCTCGGACATCGTGCACAAGGAGATGTACACGTTCGAGGACCGCGGCGGCCGCTCGCTGACCCTGCGGCCCGAGGCCACTGCTCCGATCGCCCGCGCCTACCTCGAGCACGGGCTCCATCGCGAGGGCCAGCCGGTCAAGCTCTACACGATCGCGAACATGTACCGCTACGCGTCTCCCCAACGCGGCCGCTACCGGGAGTTCGTCCAGATCTCCGTCGAGGCGATCGGCACTTCCGACCCCGCAGTCGACGCGGAGGTGATCCAGCTCTATGACGAGCTGCTCGCGCGGCTGGGCGTGACGAACTACGAGCTCCAGCTGAACTCGATCGGCGACCAGAACTGCCGCCCGCAGTACGTCGAGCGATTGGTCGAGTGGCTCGACGCACATGACGACCTGCTCGACGACGAGGCGCGCCAGAAGCGCGCGACCAGCCCCCTGCGGGTGTTCGACGTGAAGAGCGAGAAGGTGCAGCAGGCTCTCGCCGACGCACCGAAGATCGGGGACGCGCTCTGCGACGAATGCCGTGAGCACTTCGAGCAGGTGAAGGCGTTGCTCGACAACTACGCGGTCGAGTACACCCTCGTCCCGACACTGGTGCGCGGCCTCGACTACTACACGCGCACGGCCTTCGAGTTCGTGGACGAGGCGATCGGCGCACAGGATTCGATCTGCGGCGGCGGCCGGTACGACGGGCTGATCGAGGAGATCGGCGGCCCGCCGACCCCCGCGATGGGGTTCGGCGCGGGCGTCGAGCGCCTGCTGCTCTCGATGGAGGCTGCCGGGGCGACTTCCGAGCAGCCCGGCTTGGACGTCTTCGTGCTCCTGCTCGAGAGCGACCACAAGCCCAGCGCCCTGCCGCTCGTGGCGGAGCTGCGCCGCGCCGGCCTGAGCGCCGACGTCGACTACGGCGGCCGCTCATTCAAGGGCCAGGTCACGCACGCGAACCGGCTCGGCGCGAAGGCCGTGGTCGAGTGGGGCCCGGAGCGCTCCAAGATCCGCCGCTCAGGCGAGGAGGACGAGGAGGTCCCGACCGCTGAGCTGGCCGAGAGGCTAAGGCGATGACCTGGCGCGACGTCGGCGCTGGCGAGCTGCGCAAGGAGCACGTCGGCGAGAGGCACACGCTGGCCGGCTGGGTCTCGCGGCGACGCGACCACGGTGGCCTCGTGTTCATCGACCTGCGCGACTCGAGCGGGATCGGCCAGCTGGTGATCAACCCGGAGCGCAGCACCGAAGCCGCGGCCGCGACCCGCGAGATCCGCAATGAGTTCGTGCTCCGGGCCGAGGGCGAGGTCGTCGCCCGCGCGGAGGAGAACGTCAACCCCGCGCTCCCGACCGGCGAGGTCGAGCTCCAGGTCGACCGGCTGGAGATCCTCTCGCGCTGCCCGCCGCTGCCGTTCCAGCTCGACGAGGAGGGCGTCGACGAGACACTGCGTCTCCGCTACCGCTGGCTCGACCTCCGCCGGCCGCGGCTGCAGCGCAACCTGCGCCTGCGTGCGCGGATGGTCTCGACGATCCGGCGGATCATGGAGGAGGCCGGCTTCCTCGAGATCGAGACGCCGATTTTGTTCAAGCCGACCCCCGAGGGCGCGCGCGACTTCATCGTCCCCTCGCGCCTCCAGCCGGGACGCTTTTTCGCGCTGCCGCAGTCGCCGCAGATCCTCAAGCAGCTGCTGGTCATCGCCGGCTTCGAGCGCTACTTCCAGATCGCGCGCTGCTTCCGGGACGAGGACCTGCGCGCCGACCGTGTCCAGGAGCTCACCCAGCTCGACGTCGAGATGGCGTTCCCCGACGTCGAGTTCATCCTCGAGCTGATGGAGCGGATGATCCAGGCGGTGTGGCGCGAGTGCCTGGGGCTCGAAGTGGAGATCCCGTTCGCGCGCCTCTCCTACGCCGACTCGATGCTGCGCTACGGCACCGACAAGCCCGATCTCCGTTTCAAGCTCGAGATCCGCGACCTGACCGAGGCAACACGCGGCTCCGGCTTCAACGTCTTCGGCGGGGCCGATGCGGTGCGCTGCCTGACCGTGCCGCAGCAGCTCTCACGCGCGGAGCTCGAGGACCTGGAGGAGATCGCGAAGAGCTGGGGCGCCAAGGGCCTCGCCTACGTGGTCTTCGACGAGGAGGGGGAGGCCCGCTCGCCGATCCTCAAGTTCCTCTCCGAGCCGGAGCTGCAGGCGATCGGCGCCGAGCCGGCGACGACCGTCCTCTTCGGAGCCGACCGGCCGGAGATCGTCGCGCGGGTGCTGGGGGCGCTGCGCTCGCGCCTCGGCGAGGAGCTCGGGCTGATCCCCGGTGGCGAGTGGCGCTTCCTCTGGGTGACCGATTTCCCGATGTTCGGCTGGTCGGAGGAGGAGCAGCGCTGGACGGCCGTGCACCATCCGTTCACGCGGCCCACCCCCGAGTCGGAGCCGCTGCTCGACAGCGACCCGGGTGCGGCGCTCGCGGTCGCCTACGACCTCGTCGGCAACGGCGAGGAGCTCGGCGGTGGCTCACTCAGGATCCACGAGTCCGAGCTGCAGTCGAAGGTGTTCGACATCCTGCAGATCTCGCCGGAGCAGCAACGCGAGCGCTTCGGCTTCCTGCTCGAGGCGCTCGGCATGGGCGCCCCGCCGCACGGCGGGATCGCGTTCGGCATCGATCGGATGCTGATGGTGCTGGCGCAGGAGCCGAACCTGCGCGACACGATCGCCTTCCCGAAGAACCAGGCCGGCCTCGACCCGATGAGCGGCGCCCCCTCACCGGTCGAGCAGGTGCAGCTCGACGAGCTTGGAATTCAGGTGGTTGTCGAGGAGGACCCGAGCTCCTAACGCCCGAGCCTCCTAAGGGCACGTGCCTCGCCCGCCGATGCAGTGGGCATACTTGTACGCAGGTCGAGCCAGGGAGACGAGCACGCGATGCCACCAGAAGGGCAAGAACGAGCACAGCAAGCACCGGCGCTGACGTCGTTGCCACGGGTCGAGGACCTGCCGAGCGCGAGCGACGGGTACGACCGCGACAAGGTCCGCGACGCCTTCGAGGCGTTCCGGCGCCACACGACCCAGCTGCAGGTTCAGCTGCGGGTGCTGCAGGCCGCCGGGCAGAGCGGGGTCGAGCCGAGCGGGCACGCGGTCCGCATGGATGCGCTGCACCTGATCCGGGCCGCCGCCGAGATGGCCGACACCGTCGAGCGCGACGCGCAGACCGCCTCGGCATCGCAGCTTCGCCGCACCGAAGAGGAAGTGACGCGGCGCCAGCGCGAGCTGCAGGAACGCGAGGCGCAGGTCGAGAGCTATCGCGGCGAGAGCGAGCGCCAGCGGGCAGAGATGATCAACGCGGCGAAGGCAGAGGCGCGGCAGACCCTGCAGGAGGCGCAGCAGCAGGCTGCGCAGGAGATCAAGGAGGCCGAGTCGCGCGCTGCCCGGCTGCTCGAGCAGGCACGGCACCAGGCGACCGAGCTGACCAATTCGGCCCGCGCCGAAGTCGAGTCGACACTCGAGTGGGCGCGGTCACAGGCCGGCGCGATCATCGCGCGCGCGCAGGAAGGCGCGGAGCAGCTGCTCAGCGCCGCGGGCCTCGGCGACGAAGCCATCGGTCGCGTGGCGCAGACGATCGTCGACGCTGCGTCCGCTGCCGCTACTGCGTCGGCCGCTTCTGGGGCGCCCGGGGAAGGCGAGCGCGACGCCCTGTTGCGAGCGCCTCGCACGGTAGAGGCCGCAGAGCCCGCCACCGAGCCCGAGCCGCCCGAGCCGCCGGTCTCGCCCGGACCACCGCCGTCTTCACCGCCTGAGCGCGAGTCGTCCCAGACTGGGGCCGAGGCGGACGAAAACGGCAACGACACCGGCTAGTCTCTTCGCGTGCTTCCGCGCCGGCTCGGAGTCCGGTTCGCGCTCGAGGCGGGGTTCCTCGTGCTGCTTGCGCTGGGCGCCGGGCTCGCCAATCTGAGGCCGCTCTACATCGTGATCATCATGGCGGCGGCATGGGTGCTCGTCGCGCTCGCGGAGCTGACGTCCGAACGGATCGACCGCTCGCCGTTCTCATACCTGTCGCCGCGCTCTGCCTGGGACGAGGACGAGGGGCCCAAGCGCATCTTCGGGCCGCCGGTCGAGGAGCGGACCGTCGTGGCGCCGCCCGAGACTAAAGCCGACCCCGCGCAGGAAGAGCCCGAGCCGGACGAGCCCCAGCCCGAAGAGTCCGAGCCCCAAGGGCCCGTACTGGACAAGACCCAGCCCGAAGAGCCTGAGCCCGAAGCGCTGGCGATCCTCGAGCCCGCTCCCGAGTCCGCAGCGGAGCCGGAGGTCGAAGCACCCAAAACCGGATCGGAGCAAGAGGGTGAGCCCGAGCCTTCGCTCGGACGGCGCGTGCGCTCGCTCCTGCGCCGCCGGGAGCCCGAGCCCGAGGCGCCGGAGCCTGCGACGCCGCGGCACGTCAAGCTGCTCCCGCGCCGGGCCGCGCCCGAGTCGAGTCGCGCCTCCCAGGAGGTCGCGGAGCTCTTCGGTTCCCCGGCCGGGGACAAGGACGAGCCCGAGAAGCCAAAGGAGACCGGCACGTGAGGCTTCACCGGACGACGATCGCGCGCTTCGTGCTCGAGGCTGGCTTCCTCGTGCTGGTCGCGGCGGCCGTCGGGCTTGCCCAGCTCGGGTGGGTCTGGATCGCGGTCGTGATGTTCTGCGCCTGGCTGCTGGTTGCGGTCGTCGAGCGCAGCGAGTCTCGCTCCGCCGCCGATCGACGCAAGGCCGACGTCGAGGCCGAGCCGGTCTCGGAGCCACCCGCGGCGCCCGAGCCGCAGCCCGAGCCTGAGCCCGAAGCCGAGCCTGAAGCCGAGCCCGAGCCCGAAGCCGAGCCCGAGCCCGTGGCGAAGCCGGCCCTCTCGGTCGCGCCACCGCCACCACCGCCCGAGCCTGAGCCCGAGCCGGAGGTCGTCGTGCCGCTCGTCCGCCACGACTCCACGCCGCGCGAGTGGAACGTCTGGGACCTCGAGCGCATCGCAAGCGAGCAGGAGGGCCGGAGCCCGGCCCTGGACGAGGAGCGGACGCTCCTGCTGATGAGCCTGCGGCAGTTCGCCAACGCCTCCGGCGACCTGTCGGTCGACTTCGACCCGCTGATCCGCGAGGCCTTCGGCGCCGCGCTCGACGACATGCGCCTGCAGGAGCTCCGCTGAGCCCGGTCCTCGCCCAGCGCGAGATCGCCCTGGCGGGAGTCGCCTTGCTGGCGGCGGTCGTCTCGCTCGCGCTGACGTCTCACAACGGCAAGCAGCAGACGCGCAGCCTCTTGCAGCCGGTCACGCTCCAGGGTGGGCAGTGGCGCACGAGCCTTGCCGGCGGGACGCTCCAGAAGACGGGCCGCGTGACGAACTGCGGCGTCACCATCCAGCCGGGCACGCTCGGCGTCACCGACTCGGTGCTCCCCTGCGGAATCAAGCTCTACGTCGCCTACGAGAACAGCCCGCACTTCCTGGTGCAGGTGATCGAACACGGGCCGGTGCCGCCCGGGCGGAAGTTCGAGCTGACGCCTGCGCTCGCCGGCAAGCTCGGGATCGACGGCGTCCAGAGGATCCAGTGGGTCTTCGCCGGAACGCCGCCGCGCTAGAGTGAGAGGTGCTCGACCCTGTACGTGCCCGGGCTCTCAATGTAGAACCAACACCGATGCAGAGGGAGCCGTCGTTCGACCCGAGGGCGCCTGGCGCTCGAAGGCCGACGCGGCACCCACCTGGCTATCCAGGTTCGCATCGAGCTCGGGACAGCGGCAGGGTGGGGCAGCGCAGGGGGAGCCACGCGTTCCCCCTGCGCATCTCGCTAGCCTGGGCTGATGGTCGAGCTCGCCGGCGATTCCTCACGTGACGGACGCTGGGCGCTCATCCGCCTCGCGGTCGAAGGCGAGCGGATCGTCAGCGCCGAGGCGGATGGGCTCGAGCGGCCGCTCGAGGGCCTGACCCTCCTCGAGGCCGCGGCCGTGGGCGGCGACGAGCTGGCCGTGGACGCGCTCGCGAATGCGCTCGGGCCGATCTTCACCGCTGCGCCGGAGCCCGGCCGGGTCGCGGTCGCCATGAGCGGCGGCGTCGACAGTGCAGTGGCGCTGCTGCGAGCGGGCCCCGGCGCGATCGGCGTGACGCTTCGCCTCTGGCTCGATCCGCGGGGGCCCGATGCCGAGCGCGCCTGCTGCTCGCCCGAGGCCGTCCTCGCCGCCCGCGCGACCTGCCACGCGCTCGGTCTCCCGCACGTGACCCTCGACCTGCGCGAGGAGTTCCGGCGCGCGGTCGTCGGCCCGTTCATCCGCGGCTACGCGGCGGGCGAGACCCCGAACCCCTGCATCCGCTGCAACGGCAGCTTCCGCTTCGCCGAGCTCGTCGACTTTGCCGCGCGCGCTGGTGCCGAGCGCCTGGCGACCGGTCACTACGCGCGCATCGTCCGCCACCGCGGACGGCTCCTGCTCGCACGCGGGGCCGATGCGGCCAAGGATCAGTCGTACATGCTCGGCCGGCTCGACCCGCGGCTGCTCGAGCGGATCTGGTTCCCGCTCGGCGAGCAGACGAAGGAGGAGACGCGGGCCGAGGCGGCGCGCGCCGGGCTCGCCGCGGCCGGCCGCTCCGAGAGCCAGGAGGCGTGCTTCCTGGCCGGCGGCGACTACCGCGACTTCCTTCAGCGGCACGGCCTCGAGGCTGCGGACGGCCCGGTCGTCGACGAGGACGGCAGCGAGATCGGGCGGCACGACGGCTTCTGGCGGTTCACTCCGGGCCAGCGACGTGGCCTCGGAGTCGCGGCCGGCGAGCCGCTGTACGCGCTGCGCGCCGACCCTTCCACCAACACGGTCGTCGCCGGTCGTCGCGAGGCTCTTGCCACGACCGAGGTCGAGGCCCGCGGCCGGCTCTACGTGCCGGTGAGCCGGGTCGACGCGAAGCTGCGCTACCGCTCGCCGGCGCTTCCCGCCGAGGCGATCGAGACCGAGAGCGGTTTCCGCCTCCTGCTCGACGAGCCCGCGTACGGCGTCGCGCCGGGCCAGGCGGCCGTGCTCTACGAACATGACGTTGTCGTAGGTGCAGGCACGATCGGACTACCGGATCCTCGCGAAACCTCCCAGGCCGTTGCCGCGTTTGAAGAACGGGGCAGATGACCGGCGACGAGATCACTCTCAGCATTCCGCGCGAGGAGCCGTTCCACGAGGTCGCGCACCTCGTGCTCGGCGGCTTCGCGGCGCGCCTCGGCCTGACCTTCGAGAGCCTCGACGACCTGGAGACTGCCCTTGACGCGGTGCTCGAGCGGGCGGCGAGCAACGGCCACGTCACGGTCAAGCTCTGCCTCGCCGAGGGCTCGCTGCGCGCGACGGTCGGCCCGTTCCCCGACGGCACTCTGCGCGGAGAGCTCGAGCGCGATCCCGGCGACGAGGTGACGCTGCGCCGGATCCTGGACACGGTCCTCGACGGGTACCAGCTAGACGCCGACGGGTGGCTCGAGCTGCGCAAGCGCGTGGCGGAGCGCGAGGGCTGATGGCCGAGAGCGACAAGGTCCTGCTGCGCCGCTACCACGAGGAGGGCGACCTCGCCGCGCGGGAGCAGCTGATCGAGCAGTACATGTCGCTCGTTCGGTCGCTCGCGCGCCGCTACGCTTATCGCGGCGAGCAGCTCGAGGACCTCGTCCAGATCGGCGCGATCGGCCTGATCAAGGCGATCGACCGCTTCGACGTCGATCGCGGTGTCGAGCTGACGACCTACGCGACGCCGAACATCATCGGCGAGATCAAGCGCCACTTCCGCGACCGCGGCTGGTCGGTCCGCGTCCCGCGTGGGCTGCAGGAGCTGAACATCCAGCTCTCACGGCTGCTCGAGGAGCTGACCGTTCAACTCAGCCGCTCGCCGACGATCGCCGAGCTGGCCAAGGCCGCCGAGGTGACGGACGAAGAGGTGCTGGAGGCGCTCGAGTCGGGCCGCGCCTACAGCTCCCTTTCGCTCTCGGTCGGCGCGAGCCAGGACGAGGAGGGCGAGCTCGACCCGCTCGAATCGCTCGGCACCGAGGAGCCGCGCTACGCGCTGACGGAGGACCTCGCCGTGCTCGCGCCGGGCTTTCGCGTGCTCGACGAGCGCGAGCGGCAGATCCTGCACCTGCGGTTCTTCGAGGGCCTGACGCAGTCGCAGATCGCCCAGCAGGTCGGCATCTCGCAGATGCACGTCTCGCGCCTGATCCGCCGGTCGCTGGAGAAGATCCGCGCCGAGATCGCTGTCGAGCCCGACGAGCCCGACCGCGCTGCGAGCGGCTAGCGCGCCTGGGGCCGCACCTAGAATCACTCCCGTGCGAACCACCGCCGAGCTGCGCGCGGGCTACCGCGAGTTCTTCGAGTCAAAGGGCCACGAGTTCCAGCCCTCGGCCTCGCTGATCCCGCGCGCGGACGACCGCTCGACCCTGCTGGTCTCGGCGGGAATGCAGCCGCTGATGCCCTTCTTCCTCGGGCTCGAGGAGCCGCCGGCGCCGCTGCTGACCACGGTGCAGAAGGTGTTTCGCACGCCGGACATCGACGAGGTCGGCCTGGACGGCTACCACCTGACCTTCTTCGAGATGCTCGGCAACTTCTCGTTCGGGCAATACTTCAAGGAAGGCGCGATCGACCTCGCCTGGGAGTTCATCTTCGAGCACATGAAGCTCGACCCGGACCGGATCTGGTGCAGCGTCTTCGCCGGCGACCCGGAGCTCAGGCTCGGCGAGGACGAGGTGGCGATCGCCCACTGGGAGCGGAAGGGGATGCCTCCGGAGCGGATCACGCGGCTGCCGCGCGCCGACAACTTCTGGTCGGTCGGCGGGCCCGGGCCGTGCGGGCCCGACTCGGAGATCTTCTACGACTGGGGCGAGGGCGTCGGCTGCGGCCGGCCCGAGTGCGCGCCGGGCTGCGAATGCGAGCGCTTCCTCGAGTTCTGGAACCTCGTCTTCATGGAGTTCGAGCTGCACGTTGACGGCTCGCTCACCCCGCTGCCGCAGCAGAACATCGACACGGGGCTCGGCCTCGAGCGCGGCGCGCGGATCCTGCAGCAGGTCGACTCGGTCTACGACACCGACGGCTACCAGGAGATCATGGCCTGGATCGCGGCCGAGTCCGGCGTCGCGTACGGCGAGAGCGAGCAGGCGACCAAGGCGCACCGGATCCTCGCCGACCACGCGCGCGGGATGACCTTCCTCGCGGCCGACGGGGTCGAGCCGTCGAACGAAGGGCGCGGTTACGTCATGCGGCGGATTGTCCGCCGCGCGATCCTGCAGGCCGGGCGGATCGGGCTCGACTCGCCGTTCCTCGCGCGACTCGCGGAGGTCGTGGTCGCGCAGATGGCTGACGGCTACCCGGAGCTACGCGAGCGCGCGGAGGACGTCGGTCGCATCCTGAGCGAGGAGGAGAAGCGCTTCTCGGAGACGCTGGCGCGCGGGCTGAAGCTCTTCGAGGAGGTCGCGGGCGGCGACGGCATCTCGGGCGACGATGCCTTCCGGCTGCACGACACCTACGGCTTCCCGCTGGAGCTGACCGAGGAGCTGGCACGCGAGCGTGGGCTGCCGGTGGACGTGGACGGCTTTCAGCGGCTGATGACGGAGCAGCGCGAGCGGTCGAGGCGGACCGAGGCGAAGGTCGAGGTGAAGGTCAGCTCCGACAAGCGGAGCGACTTCGTCGGCTACGAGAAGACCGACGTGCTGACCGCGATCATCGCCTACGAGGATCTCGGCGACGGGCAGTTCCAGGCGAAGCTCGAGCAGTCGCCCTTCTATCCCGAGGGCGGCGGGCAGGTCTCCGACTCCGGTTACATCGAGAACGAGGAGACGGGCGCACGTGCCGAGCTGCTCGCGGCGTCGCGGCTCCCTGGCGACGACCAGGTGCTCATCTTCGAGGGGTCCGGTTTTGGCGAGGGGATGCGGGTGCGCGCGGTTGTGCCCTGGTCGGTTCGCTTCCCGACGATGGCCAACCACACCGCGACGCACCTGCTGCACAAGGCGCTGCAGGACGTCCTCGGTGAGCACGCGCGCCAGGCGGGGTCCGCGGTGCGGCCGGACAAGCTGCGCTTCGACTTCGCCCACCCGCAGGCGCTGACACCGGAAGAACGGGCCGAGGTCGAGCGGCAGGTCAACGAGCGCGTGTTCGAGAACCTGCCGGTGCGCGCGTTCATCGTCCCGATCGACGAGGCGCGCAAGCTCGGCGCGATGATGCTCTTCGGCGAGAAGTACGGCGACGAGGTGCGGTTGGTCGAGGTCGCCGGCTACTCGCGCGAGCTCTGTGGCGGCACGCATGTGCGCTCCACCGCGGAGATCGGGCAGTTCGTGATCCTCTCCGAGAGCTCGATCGGCTCGGGCACGCGGCGGATCGAGGCGGTCACCTCCGGCGAGGCGTACGCCCTCCTGCACGCGCGCTCGCGCGAGGTGGACGAGTTGCGCGAAGAGCTTGCGGAGGCGCGGAAGGGCGGCGGCCGCCGCGAGGAGCGCCAGGAGGTGCAGGTCGAGCCGAGCCGCGAGGAGGAGATCGGCGGCGTCAACGTCTACGTCGGCCGCGCAAGCGGGGTGGACGCCGAGGCGCTCCTGGCCGAGTCCGACCGGATCGTGCAGGAGCGGGGGCCGGCGGCGGTCGTGCTCGGCGCGAGCGAGGACGGGCGGGTGCACCTGGTCGCCAACTTCGACCGCTCACTCGAGGGGCGGCTGGACGCGGTCGCCGTGATCCGCGAGGCCGCGGCCGAGGTCGGCGGGGGCGGCGGCGGGCGGGCGACGATGGCGCGGGCCGGCGGCAAGAACCCCGAGAAGCTGGACGACGCGCTGGCCAAGGCGGAGGAGGCCCTGCGCCGGGCGCTCGCGTGAAGGTTCTCGCAGTCGACTACGGCTCCGCGCGCACGGGCGTCGCGGTCTCCGACCCCACGGGCACGATCGCTCGGCCGCTCGGCGTCGTCGATCGGGCGGACAGCGAGAACGGACTGGCGGAGCTCGCCCGGCTGATCAGGGCCGAGGCCGCGGAGCGCGTCGTCGTCGGGCTGCCGCTCACGCTGCGTGGCGAGCACGGCGCCCAGGCCCGGGAGACCGAAGCGTTCCTCGAGGCGCTGCGGGGCGCGGTCGACGTCCCGGTCGAGAGCTTCGACGAGCGCTTCACGACCGGCCTTGCCCAGACCGTGGGCTCGGACGATGCGCCCGAGGACGCGCGGGCCGCGGCGCATCTGTTGTCGAGCTACCTCGAGTGGTCGAGCGCCGGCCGGGAGTGATGCCGCCGCGGCCCCGGCCGCCGCGACGGACGCCGCGCGGGGTCGTCTACCGCCGCCGGTTGGCCGCGCTCGCCGTGCTGGTCGCGGGCTTCGCGGTGGCCTGGTTCATCGTCAGCAGCTTCCGCGGCGGCAAGCACGCGCAGACGACGACCGCGATCCTCCCGGCGAAGCCGTTCCGGGTCGTCTTCCCGGAAGGGTTCACCCGCGCGCAGATGGCCCAGCGGGTCGGAGTCGTCGCCCGGATCGCGCAGCGCGAGAAGGGAAAGCCGACCCGGCTGCGCACAAGGAGCTATCTCACTGCCACGAGCCGTGCGCGACTCGAGCCCGGCTTCGGCCGCCACAGCTACCCGCTCGAGGGCTTCCTCTTCCCCGCAACCTACGACTTCGTCGCGCGCACGACCTCCGCGCAGCTCGTGGCGCAGCAGTTGAAGGCATTCCGCGAGAACTGGGCGAAGGTGAACCTCGGATACGCCCGCTCGAAGAACCTGACCGCGTACGACGTGCTGACGATCGCGTCGCTGGTCGAGAAGGAGGCCGTCGCCCCCGAGGACCGCGGCAAGATCGCCCGCGTGATCTACAACCGGCTCCACCTCGGCATGAACCTCGGCATCGACGCGACCACGCGCTACGGCCTGCACATTCCGCCGACGCAGTCGCTGACGGATTCGGAGCTGGCGAGCACGAACCCGTACAACACCCGCAACGCGAGCATCATCGGGCTGCCGCCGACGCCGATCGCGAATCCCGGGCTCGCGTCGATCCAGGCGGCCGCGCACCCGGCGGCCGGGCCCTGGATCTACTTCGTACGGAAGCCCGACCACGTGCACCACTTCTTCACGGCGAGCTTCGCGGCCTTCCAGGCCTACAAGGCCGCGCACGGGTTCGGGTGACACGAGTCGCGCTGCTCGGGCGGCCGGTCGCCGAGTCGCTCTCGCCGAGGATGCAAAACGCGGCCTTCGCCGCTGCCGGGCTCGACTGGGAGTACTCCGCCCTCGAGGTCGATCCGGGCGACCTGGCGGGAGTAGTGCGCTCGATCAGGGAGAGCTGGGCGGGCGCAAACGTGACCATCCCGCACAAACAGGCGGTGGTCGAGCTCTGCGACGAGGCCGAAGGCGAATCGGTGAACACGCTCGTCCTCCGCGACGGGCGAGTGCTCGGATTCAACACCGATGTGGAGATCGTCGCGGGAATCGCGGCGCGGCAGGTCTGCCTGATCGGCGCCGGCGGTGCCGCGAAGGCACTGCTGCCTGGGCTTGCCGGCGAGGTGCGGGTGTTCACGCGCAGCGGCGAATGGCCGCCGGACGCGGGCGGCTGCGACCTGATCGTGAACGCGACGCCGGTGCGCGACGAGCTGCTCGTCGAGCCGAGCGCCGAGCAAACCGTGGTCGATCTCGCCTACTACCCGGACGGCCGCCCCACGGCCCTCGCCGCCGCCGCCCGGGCCGCCGGCTGCGAGGTGGTCGACGGGCTCGAGGCGCTCGTGCGCCAGGGCACGAAGTCGTTCGAGCTCTGGACGGGAATCGAGGCGCCGGTCGCCGCGATGCAGGCCGCCGTAGGCTTGGACACATGAGCTTGAGGCTGACAACCGCAGGCGAGTCGCACGGTCCCGCGCTGGTGGCCATCGTGACCGGCCTCCCCGCGGGGCTCGTGCTCGACCGCGCGACGATCGACGCCGACCTCGCGCGCCGGCAGCAGGGCTACGGGCGCAGCCCCCGGCAGAAGCTGGAGCAGGACACTGTCGAGGTGCTGGCCGGCCTGCGGCGTGGCCGGACGCTCGGGACGCCCCTCGCGCTCGTCGTCCGCAACCGCGACCACGCGAACTGGGAGTGGGGGATGAGCCCGTGGCCGCCCGAGGGCGAGCCGTCCGGGAAGGGCACGAAGCCGGTGACGCTCCCGCGGCCCGGCCACGCCGACCTCGCCGGCGCGGAGAAGTTCGGCCTGGCCGACGCGCGCGACGCCCTCGAGCGTGCGAGCGCCAGGCAGACCGCCGTAGCAGTCGCCGCGGGCGCCGTCGCGAAGGCGCTGCTGGCGGAGATTGGCATCGACGTCCTCGGCCGCGTGGTGACCGAGGCGCTCGAGCAGCGGATCGACGAGGCGCGCGCCGAGCGCGACACGGTGGGCGGCGTCGTCGAGGTTCGCGCGCACGGCATTCCGCCGGGGCTCGGCTCCTACGCGACGAAGGAGGAGCGGCTCGACGCGAGGCTGGCCGCGGCGCTGATGGGCATCCAGGCTGTGAAGGGCGCCGAGATCGGCGCCGGCTTCGAGCTGGCGGAGCGGCGCGGCTCCGACGCCCACGACGAGATCCTCGCCGATGCCGACGGGACGCTCTACCGCGAGACGAACCACGCGGGTGGGATCGAAGGCGGCGTCTCCAACGGCGAGCCGGTGGTCGTCCGCGCCGCGATGAAACCGCTGCCGACGCTGATGCGGCCGCTGCGCTCGGTCGACCTCGAGACCGGTAAGGCCGGCGAGGCGCTGGTCGAGCGCAGCGACGTCGCGGCTGTCGAGGCGCTGGCCGTCGTCGCCGAGGCGGCCGTCGCGTTCGAGCTCGCCCGCGCGGCCCGGGAGAAGTTCGGCGGCGACTCGCTCGACGACTTCGTCGCCGCCCACCGCGCCTACGTGGAGCGGATCCCGTGGCGCATGCGCTAGACCGGCACGTCGCGCTCGTCGGCTTCATGGGCGCGGGCAAGTCGACCCTCGGCTGGGAGGTCGCGGAGTGGCTCGGCCGGCGCCTCGTCGACCTCGACCACGAGTTGGCCCGCACGGCACGGCAATCGATCCCCGAGCTGTTCGAGGAGCGGGGTGAGGCGGAGTTCCGCGTGTTGGAGGCCGAAGCCACCATCGCGGCACTCCAGAACGAGCGGCCCGCCGTGCTCGCCCTCGGCGGCGGCGCCGTCGAGACGCCGAAGATCCGGCGCGCCCTGCGCGATCACGCGCTGACGGTGCACCTCGAGGTCGATCCCGACACGGCCTGGGGTCGGACCTCCGGAAGCAATCGCCCGCTGGCGCGGGACGAGCGGAGCTTCCGCGCCCTCCACGAGCGGCGCCAACCGCTCTACCAGGAGGTGGCCGATGTTACCGCCGGGAGCGCCGAGGAGATCGTGCTCGCGGCCGCCGGGATCCTCGTCGAGGACGGAGCGTCGGGCCGCCTACGGGAGGTCGTGTCCGGGGAGGCCGAGGTCATCGCCGATGCCACCGTGCTCGGCCTGCACGGTTCGCCGCTCGAGGCGCCGACCCATGCGCTGCGACCCGGCGAGGAAGCGAAGAGCCTCGGGGCGGTCGAGCGGCTCTGGCGGGAGCTGAAGCTCGACCGCGGCGGCACCATCGTCGCCTTCGGCGGCGGCTGCACGACCGACGTCGCCGGGTTCGCGGCTGCGACGTACCTGCGCGGGATCGCCTGGATCGCTGTCCCGACGACGCTGGTCGGCCAGGTCGACGCGGCGATCGGCGGCAAGACCGCCGTCAATCTCCCCGAGGGCAAGAACCTCGTCGGCGCGTTCCACTGGCCGGAGCTGACCGTGATCGACCCGTTGCTCCTGGGGACGCTGCCGGAGGCGGAGAGGCGCGCCGGGATGGCCGAGGTGGTCAAGACCGGGCTGCTGGCCGGCGAGCCCTACTGGGAGCTGCCCGACGCCGAGCTCGTCCGCTGCTGCGTCGCGTACAAGGCCGCCGTCTGTCTCCGCGACCCGCACGAGCACGGCGAGCGGGCGGTGCTGAATCTCGGGCACACGTTCGCGCACGCGCTCGAGACGGCCGGAGGCTACGCAGGCGTCACGCACGGGCAGGCGGTGGCCCTCGGGCTGCTCGCCGCGCTGCGCCTGTCCGGACTCGACACGGCGCCGGTCGAGGAGACGCTGGCGCCCGAGCCGGTTCGCGTCGACCGTGACGCTGCCTGGGCGGCGCTGGCGCGGGACAAGAAGGCGCGCGACGGTAAGCCGAGGCTGGTGTTGCTCGAAGCCCCCGGCAAGCCGGTGACCGGGGTCGAGCTTCCCGAGGAACAGGTGCGCGCAGCGCTCGACGAGCTGATCGCCGATTGAGCTCAAAGCCTCTACAGGCCTTGCTGGCTTTGGCTGTGCTCGCTCTCTGCGGCTGCGGGTCTGCCGGCCGCGTTCGGGTGTTTGTGACGCCGAGCCGATCTCTCATCGACGAGCCTCTGCACATCCGCGTGGTCGGGCTCGGGCGAGGAGAGCTCATGGCGATTCGCCTGCAGGCCGTCGACGCCAACGGCGAGCGGTGGCGGTCTTCGGCACGTTTCCGCGCCGACCGACGCGGACGTCTCGCGCTCGATCGCGACGCCCCCGTGTCCGCGTCGTATCGCGGGATCTGGGGCGCGGGCTTGCTTACGTCGCTAGTCAGGTCGGCGGGTGGAGGCATGCCCTTCTTCTGGCCGAGGACGGGTACCACGACGTTGAGATTCGACGCAGTTGCCGGCGGCCGCACGATTGCGAGCGACGAGGTCCGACGCGGGCTTCCGGAGGTGAAGAGCCGTGCGCTCTCGATCGCCGATGACGGCTTCTACGGGCGGTTTTTCTCGCCGCCCGGCGGGCGAGCTCGCGGCGCTCCGGTGCTGATCTTCGGAGGCTCGGAGGGCGGCCTCTCGTTTCGCCTGGTGCCAGCTCTTCTCGCCGAACGCGGCCATCCGACGCTCTCGCTTGCGTACTTCGGGGCCCCCGGCTTGCCGACGAATCTCAAGAGGATCCCACTCGAATACTTCGCGGGGGCGCTGAGATGGCTGCGACGGCAGACGAAAGAGAGCTCGCCGCGGGTGGCCGTGATCGGCGTCTCGCGCGGGAGCGAGGCCGCACAGCTGCTCGGCGTGCACTACCCACAACTCGTCGGCGCGGTCGTCGCCGCCGTGCCGAGCAACTCCGCGCTCTGCGACGCTGCAGCCTGCGACGCGCCTGCCTGGACGTTTCGGGGTCGGCCTATTCCATACACGAGACAGATGGATTTCACGCAGCCGACGGACAACCCGGCCGCCGTGATCCCGGTCGAGCGAATTGACGGCCGCATGCTGCTCGTCTGCGGCGGGAAAGACCTCGTCTGGCGCTCG
The DNA here is from genome assembly GCA_005883965.1 of Actinomycetota bacterium. Lineage (GTDB taxonomy): Bacteria > Actinomycetota > Thermoleophilia > Gaiellales > Gaiellaceae > AC-32. The sequence continues at coordinate 12,488 of VAWL01000039.1, read as the reverse complement.
TGTGCGTACCTCCGGGCGATTGAAGCGAGGCGCAAGCGCTTCGAACGAGCCTCCGGCGACGTCGTCTTCGCCTATCCACAAGCCGGCCACTCGGTCGGCGAATTCCTGCCGTACATTCCCGGCGCCGGCCGGCTCGCGCCGGCCGACGAGCGTGCGCGTGAGGACCTCTGGCCACAGGTCGTTTCGTTCCTGGCGCGCGGATAGAGTCACGCCGTGCGCGTGGCCGTCCTCAACGGCGTCAACCTCGACGTCCTCGAGCGGCGCGATCCTGCGATCTACGGCGGTCTCAGCCTCAACCAGCTCGAGACCCGCATCTACGACTGGGCGCGCGAGTTGGAGCTGCAAGCCGAGTGCCGTCAGACGAACAGCGAGGGCGAGTACGTGTCCTGGTGCCACGACGCGCTCGACTGGGCGGACGGCGTGGTCGCGAACCCTGGCGCGTGGTCGCACTACAGCTATGCGATCCGCGACGCGCTCGAGCTGTTCGAGGCGCCCGTCGTGGAGGTGCACCTCTCGAACATCGCCGAGCGCGAGGAGTGGCGGCGCCACACGGTGATCGAGGACATCGCCGCCGCGCGCGTGATCGGCAAGGGGCCCGAGGGCTATCGCGAGGCGCTCACCTTCCTGGCGGAGCGGCAGGCATGACGCGACTCGAGCGCAGCTCTTCAGCGACTTCCGCTACGCGGAGACGGGCCGCCGGGTCGCCGAGGTCGAGTTCATCGAGGCGAAGCGGAACCTCTACGCCGACCTGGCCGAGCGGCTCTCCGGTCCGATCGGCTTCGAGGCGAACGCGATCACCTTCGCCCAGCACGAGACGCTGGGCGCGAAGGGGCTCGAGCTCATTCCGCGCCGCGGCCTGGTGGAGGCGCTGCGCGCGGTCAAGGACGACGGCGAGCTGGATGCGATCCGGGCGGCAGCTGCGATCACGAGCGATGCATACGCGCGGCTGGCCGAAGAGCGCTTCACCGGCCGGACCGAGCGCGAGCTTGCGTGGCGACTGGACTCGCTATTCCACGAGCTGGGCGCCGTGGGCCCGGCGTTCGAGACGATCGTCGCCTCGGGGCCGAACGGCGCGAGCCCGCACTCGCGCCCGACCGACCGCGTGCTCGGGCTCGGCGAGACGGTGGTGGTCGACGCCGGCGCCCTCGTCGACGGCTACTGCTCGGACTGCACCCGCACGTTCGCGACCGGGCTCCTGCCGGAGCAGCTCCGCGAGGCGTACGCGGCCTGCCTGGACGGCCAGCTCGCCGGGCTGGGCGCCGTGCGGGCCGGGGTCACCGGCGTCGACGCCGACGCTGCTGCGCGCGACTCGATCGAGGCGGCCGGCTTCGGCGCGCAGTTCGGCCACGGCCTGGGTCACGGCGTCGGTCTCGAGGTGCACGAAGCACCGCGCCTCAGCCGCGAGTCGCCGGACACGCTCGTGGCCGGCAACGTCGCCACCGTCGAGCCGGGCATCTACCTGCCGGAGCTCGGCGGGATCCGGATCGAGGACCTGGTGATCGTCACGGAAGGCGAGCCGGAGATCCTGACGGCCTTCACCAAGGACCTGGTGGCCGTTACCTAGACTCTCCGCCGATGGCGGAGACGGTCAACACCAATCAGTTCAAGAACGGCATGCACATCGAGCTCGACGGCTCGGCCTGGCGCATCCTCGAGTTCCAGCACGTCAAGCCCGGCAAGGGCGGCGCTTTCGTGCGCTCGAAGCTGCGCAACCTCGACTCGGGCGCCGTCGTCGACAAGACCTTCCGCGCGGGCGAGAAGTTCACCCGCGTGCACACCGAGGTCAAGCCGATGCAGTACCTCTACGACTCGGGCGACGAGGTCGTGTTCATGGACACCGAGAACTACGAGCAGGTCTCGCTCCCGCACGCCACGGTCGAGGACGCGTTGCCGTACATGGAGCCGAGCTCGACGGTGCAGATCATGACCGTCGACGGGCGCCCGTCCGGCGTCCAGCTCCCGGCGTCGGTCGAGCTGGCCGTGACCGAGACGGAGCCCGGCGTCCGCGGCGACACCGTCTCGAACGTGACCAAGCCGGCGACCCTCGAGACCGGCGCCGTCGTACAGGTGCCGCTGTTCGTGAACGTGGGCGACCGAATCAAGGTCGACCCCCGCGAAGGGCGTTACATCTCCAGGGCGTAGCGGCGCTAGGGTCCCGCTCGTGCCCGCCCTCGTCGACACCACCATCCGCCTGCTCGGCCAGGAGCCGTTGGCCGGGCGGATGCCAGCCGGGGACCTGCTCGAGCTGGCCGAGATCCTCGACGGCGCCGGCTTCGCCTACCTCGAGGTCTCCGGCGGCGGCGTCTTCGACACGGCGGTGCGGCGCGGCGTCGAGAGCCCGTGGGAGCGGATCCGCGCGCTCAACTCGCGCACGAAGACCCCCCTCGCGATGGCGCTGCGCGGCCGGTTCCTGGTCGGCTCGCGGCCGGTCGGCGGCGACTTCGTCCGGCGCTTCGTCGCCTCCGCCGCCGAGAGCGGGATCGAGGTCTTTCGCCTGCACGATCCGCTCAACCACGTCGAGAACCTGCGCGAGGCCGGCGAGGCGATCACTGCCGCAGGCAAGGAGTTCGACGCGGGGCTCGTCTACGGCTCCGGGTACAAGGGCGAGACGGAGGCGCTCGTCGAGCAGGCGCGCAAGCTCCCCGACCTCGGGGCCTCGCGCGTGCTTCTGCACGACCCATCCAGCTCGCTCCATCCCCACCGCGCGCACGAGCTCGTCGGGACGCTGGCCGCCGCGAGCGGACTCCCGGTCGGGCTCTACTGCCAGGGCGCGGCCGGAAACGCGATGGCCGCGGCGCTCGAGGCGACGAGAGCCGGCGCCGACAGGATCGCCACCGCGGTCTATCCGGTCGCGCTGACCGTGCATCGCGTCTCCGGCGAGGCGCTGTCAACGGCGCTGAAGGGCCTCGGGCTCGACCCCGGGATCGACGTCGACGCACTGTGGCAGGCCTCCGAGCTCGTGGACGAGCACATCGGCGACGAGCCGGTCACGCCGCTTGCGCCCCGCATCGCCGTTCGCGCCGCGGAGCACCGCCTGCCGCCGGGGCTCGTTGCCGCGCTCGACGCGCACCTCCGCGCGAACGGAGCCGGCGACCGGCTGCCCGACGTCCTCGACGAGCTGGCCGTGATCCGGGAGGAGGCCGGCTGGCCTCCGCTCGCGGCCCCGATCGGCCAGATTCTGGGCTCGCAGGCCCTGCTGCACGTGCTCTCCGCCTCGCGCTACCGCACGGTGGTCGACGAGATGCGCGCTCTCGTCGAAGGCAGGTACGGCAGCCCACCGGGCCCGGTCGACGCGACCGTCAAGCGCGCGGTCTCGCTCCTGGGCGGCGCACCAGAGGAGGAACCGCCGGCCGAGCTGGACGCGATCCGCGAGGAGGCCAAGGATCTCGCTTCCAGCGAGGAGGACCTGCTGTTGCTGGCCCTCTTCGGCGAGGAGGCCGAGCCGCTGCTCCAAACGATCCGCGGCCGCGCGAGCAGGGACGAGAGCCTCGGCGCCGGGGGCGTCGACCAGGCGCGCGCCGAGCGGATTCGCGAGATCGTGCGCATCGTGCAGGAGTCGGGCGTGGGGGAGGTGACGATCGAGGAATCCGGGATGCGCGTGTCGGTCCGGCGTACCCCCGAGCCGGCCGAGCCGATTCTTCTGCCGCAGGCGGAGGCCGGCGAGCCGGACGCCGCTCCCGCGACGCCTCCTCCGAGCGACGGCGTCGTGCGCGTCGAGGCGCCGATGGTCGGCGTGTTCTACCGGGCTCCTCAGCCGGGAGCGGCGCCGTTCGTCGAGGAAGGCGACACCGTTGCGCCCGGCCAGACGCTCTGCATCCTCGAGGCGATGAAGCTCATGAACGAGATCAAGGCGGACGCCGCCGGAGTCGTCCGCTCGATTCACGTCGGCAACGCCGAGCCGGTCGAGTTCGGGCAGCTGCTGTTCGAGCTCGAGCAGGCCCTGCCGCCACCGCTCGACGCCGTCTGATGTTCCGCCGGGTGCTCGTCGCCAACCGGGGCGAGATCGCCGTGCGCGTCATCCGCGCGCTGCACGAGAACGACGCTGAGGCAGTGGCCGTCTACTCAACGATCGACCGCGACGCCTTGCACGTGCGCCTCGCGGACCGCGCGGTCTGCATCGGCCCGCCGCAGGCGACCGAGAGCTACCTGCGGATCCCGTCGATCATCGCCGCCGCGACCACGACCGGCTGCGAGGCCGTTCATCCAGGCTACGGCTTCCTCTCGGAGAATCCCGCGTTTGTCGAGGCGTGCGCCGACAACGACCTCGTCTTCATCGGGCCGAGCGCGGAGGTGATGGCGCGAATGGGCGACAAGGTCCAGGCCAAGGCCGAGATGCGCGACGCGGGCGTGCCCGTCGTTCCCGGCACGGAAGGCGCGACGACACTCGACGAGGCCCGTGCAGCCGCCAACGACGTCGGCTATCCGGTGCTGCTGAAGGCCTCGGCCGGGGGCGGCGGCAAGGGCATGCGCCTCGTGTCGGACCGCGAGCAGCTCGAGACGGCGTACAGCACGGCCGCGCTCGAGGCCGAGGCCGCGTTCGGCGACGGCAGCCTCTACCTGGAGAAGGCCGTCTCGCCCGCGCGGCACGTCGAGATCCAGGTGCTTGCCGACGGGCAGGGCGGGGTGCTCACTCTCGGCGAGCGCGAGTGCTCGATCCAGCGCCGCCACCAGAAGCTGATCGAGGAGTCGCCGTCGCCCGCGCTCGATCCCGAGACGCGCGAGGAGATGGAGGCTGCCGCCGAGCGCGCCTGCCATGCGATCGGCTACCGCAACGCCGGCACGTTCGAGTTCCTTCTCGGCCCCGACCGATCGTTTTACTTCATCGAGCTGAACGCGCGGCTGCAGGTCGAGCACCCTGTCACCGAGCTCGTGACCGGGCTCGACCTTGTCCGCGAGCAGCTTCTGATCGCGACAGGCGAGCAACTCGCGCAGACCGGTCGCGCCGAGCGCCGCGGTCACGCGATCGAGGTGCGGCTGAACGCCGAGGATCCTGCGCGCGACTTCATCCCGGCCCCGGGGCGGATCGTGCGCTTCCGGCCGCCGCTCGGCCCGGGCGTGCGGCTCGACACGTTCGTCGAGGACGGCGCGGACGTCCCGCCGCACTACGACTCGCTGCTCGGCAAGCTGATCGTCTGGGACGACACGCGGCCCCACGCGATCGAGCGGATGCTGCGCGCGCTCGGGGAGCTGCAGCTCGAAGGCCCGCCGACAACGCATGCGCTGGCCGTCGACATCCTGCGCAGCGAGGAGTTCGCCAGCGGCCGCTACTCGACGTCCTTCCTGGCCGAGGCGTCCAAGCGCCTGCCGGCCCTGGCGGAGTCGTGAGCGAGCCACTCGTGCTGAGGGGCCCCGAGGGGTCGATCACGCTCGTGCCGGGGGCGCTGACGCAGCTCGTCGTCACTGCGGCCGAGAGCGTCGAGGGGGCGAGGGTGCGGCGCCCGAAACGCAGCGTGCAGGTCGGGCAGGGCACGGTCTCGCTTGGCCTTGCTGTCGCCGAGGGCGCCTCGCTGCCCGGCGTTGCGCGCGAGGTGCAAGTGCGGGTCGCGACGGCGGTCTCGTCCACGTGCGGCCTCGAAGTGGAGGCTGTGGACGTCGTCGTCGAGGCGGTCGTCTGATGGCGGGACGGCGCGCCGCGCGGCGGACGGCGCTGATCCTGCTCTACCAGTGGGACGTCACCGGCCAGGAGCTAGCGTCGCTGTACGAGGGCGAGGTCGACGACTACGCGCGCTCCCTCGCGGAGCGCGTCGTATCGACGAGGCCGTTACGCTGGCCAAGCGCTACTCCTCCGAGGACGCCGGCCGCCTGGTGAACGGCATACTCGGAAAGATCGTGCAAGAGACGAGAGCGTGACGCCCGAGGACCGGCTCAAGAGCGCCGAGGACCTGCTCGACCGGCTCGAGCAGACACGCGCGCGACTCGAGCAGACGCAGGATCCACAGGAGGCGATCGAAATCCTCTCGGAGCTGGCCGAGATCGCGAAGGAAGTCGAGTCGCAGCTCCAGCAGGCGAAGCGGGAGGCGGAATGACTACGCCAGAAGAGCTGCTCGAGCTGATCGAGCCGTATCTCGAAGACCTCGCGCTGACGCCGGAGCTCGGCGGGCTGGAACCGTCGCTGCGCTACGCGCTCGCCGGCGGCGGCAAGCGCGTCAGGCCGCTGCTCTGTCTCGCGACTGCCGAAGCGGCCGGAGCCGAGCCGGAGTCGGCGCTGCCGGCCGCCGCGGCGCTCGAGCTTGTCCACTCCTTCTCGCTCGTCCACGACGACCTGCCGGCCCTGGACAACGACCAGCTCCGGCGCGGGCGCGCGAGCACCTGGGCCGAGTTCGGCGAGGCGGTTGGCATCCTGGCCGGCGACGCGCTGCTGGCCGAGGCGCTGCGCCTGGCCCTGACCTATCCGACCCCGGCGATCGCCCGCGAGCTCGTCCAGGCGACGCTCGGCATGATCGGCGGCCAGTACCTGGACATCACCGGCGGCGGGGACGATCTCGCGGCGCTGCACCGGCTGAAGACCGGCTGCCTGTTCTCGGCTTCGGTCGCGTGCGCGCTCTGGGTGGCCGAGGTGCCCGAGCCCGACCAGAAGCCGTGGCGGTCGTTCGCCGAGGAGGTCGGCCTGCTCTTCCAGATCGTCGACGACATCCTCGACGAGGACGGCTACCTGCTCGCGCGCGGCCCGGAGGGGGCTCGCGCGCTCGCCGAGCAGACGGCGGAGCGGGCGCAGGCGCTGCTGCTGGAGATTCCCGCCGACACCTCCGTGCTCGCCGGGATCGTGGCCGGGCTCGCCGCCAGGACGTCCTGAAGAAACGGCTCGACGTCCTGCTGGTGGAGCGGGGGCTCGCCGAGAGCCGCGCCCAGGCCCAGGCGCTCGTCCTGGCTGGGCTCGTCCCCGGCTACGAGAAGGCGGGCCACCAAGTGGACGAGTCCGCGGAGCTGACGGTCACCGCGCCGCCGCCGTACGTCTCGCGGGGCGGCGAGAAGCTGGCGCACGCGCTCGAAGCCCTCGGCGTCGACCCGGCAGGCCGCGACTGCCTGGACGTCGGGGCCTCGACGGGCGGCTTCACCGATGTCCTGCTCCAGGGCGGTGCTGCCCGGGTGATCGCGCTCGACGTCGGCCGCGGCCAGCTCCACCCGCGGCTCCGGGACGACCCGCGGGTCGTCGTGCTCGAGCGGGTCAACGCGCGCTCGCTGCGGGAGCTTCCGTTCGCCCCCGAGCTCGTGACCTGCGACGTCTCGTTCATCTCGGTGCGGAAGGCATTGCCGCCGGCGCTGGCACTGGCCGCGCCAGGCTGGGAGGCGCTGGTGCTGGTCAAGCCGCAGTTCGAGGGTGCCCGCGGAGAGGCCCGCCGCGGCGTCGTCCGCGACCCGGAGGTCTGGCGGCGGGTGCTGCGGGAGACGGCGGCGGCTGCACTCGACTGGGAGGCGCAGGTGGCCGGCGTCGTAGACTCCGGCCTGCCCGGGCCGAAGGGGAACCGCGAGTTCTTCCTGCATTTCGTCAACCGCGAGCGCCCGGAGCTTCCCGATGAGCTCGAGAGCTGGATCGAAGATTCAACCCGCTGACGTGAAGCGCGCCGCCGTGATCACCCACGGCAGGCCGGAGACGATCGGCTCGGCGCTCGAGCGGCTCCGCGGGCTCGCCGACGAGCGGGGAGTCGAGCTGCTGTTTCCGGACGAGGAGCTCGACAAGCACGATCTCGGGAGTCGGCGTGAACTTCGGCCGCGTCGGCTTCCTCGCAGCGATGGAAGGCGAGGCGCTCCAGGAGGGGCTGAGTCGGGTCTTGTCCGGCGAATACGAGGTGGTGGAGCTGCCGGTGCTGGAAGCGGAGGCGGACGGCGGGCGCTGGGCCGCGGTCAACGACGTCGTCGTGACGAGCTCGTCGCTCGGGCGGATGATCGAGCTCGGCTGGTCGATCGGCGGCGAGGAACTCGGGTCGGTTCCCTGCGACGGGCTGATCTGCTCGACGCCCTCGGGGTCGACCGCGTACAACCTCTCGAACGGCGGGCCGGTCCTCGTCTGGGGGCTCGACGCAATGGCGGTCACGTTCGTGGCGCCGCATTCGCTCTCCGCGCGGCCGCTGGTCGTGCCGCGCGGGCGGGAGCTGACCGTCGTGAACCGGACGCCGGACGTCGAGGCGACCGTCCTCGCCGACGGGCACGTCGAGCACCGCCTGGCAAGCGGAGACGCCGTGGTCATGCGGTTGTCCGACTCGCGCAGCCTCCTGGCGACCCTGCCGGAGAGCACGTTCTTCAGCCGCTACCGGCGCACCTTTGCGTCCTAGGCCGCGAGCGGCGCACGGTCGGGACGAATTGACACACAATCGGCACACACGGGTTCGTGGGGCGTGGGTACCGTCCCTAACCCCCACCCACCCAACCGGGGCGCGCGCGTGTGTGTGCATGGGCACCGCGCGGCGGGACGGCTGTTCGAGCCAGTCGCCGCTCCGGGCGACTCGGCGTAGCATCCAGCCCAGTGCTCCGGCGCCTTCGGATCGAGAACCTCGTCCTCATCCGCGAGGCCGAGATCGCCTTCGCGGCGGGCCTCAACGCGGTCACCGGCGAGACGGGTGCCGGCAAGACGATCTTCGCGCAGGCGATCGGCCTCCTGCTCGGTAGCCGCGGCGACTCGTCGCTCGTCGGGCCCGACGCCACCGAGGCCTACGTCGAGGCGGAGCTCGAGCCGCCGCCCGGGTTCTTCGAGGACGAGTCGCTGGCGAGTCTCGCCGAGCTCCGCCCGGAGGACGAGGAAGGGCTCGTGCTCGCGCGACGGGTGTTCTCCGACGGCCGAACCCGCGCCTATGCGTGGGGGCGCAGCGCCGCGCGCGAGGACCTGGCGGCGGCCGCCGAGCGCCTGATCGCGATGTCGGGCCAGTTCGAGCAGCGCCGGCTCGCCCGGCCCTCGTACCAGCTCGATCTGCTCGACGCGTTCGCCGGCGAGGAGCAGAGCGCGCTCCGGACCGAGCTGCGCCTCGCGTGGCGAGAGCTCAAGGAGGCAAGGCGCGGGCATGACGAGCTCGCGCAGGGTGCAGCAGCCGCCGAGGCCCGGGTTGCGGAGCTGCGCGCGCTCGTGGAGGACACAGAGGGGCTCGAGCCGTGGCACGAGGAGCAACTCCGGGCCGAGAGGGAGCGCCTCCGCCACGTCACCGAGCTCGCCGAGGGCGTTGCGGCGGCCGGGGAGGCACTGGCGCCCGACGACTCGGAAGGAGCCGCCGGGCTGGTCGCGCTGGCCGAGCGGGCGATCGCGCCGCTCGAACGGCTCGCCCCGGAGCTCGAGCGGGCCGGAAACGACCTCCGCGACGCCGAGCTTCGGCTGCGCGAGACCGCTTCGGACCTGCGCTCGTTCCTTGCCTCGCTCCAGGCGGAGCCGGACCGGCTCGAGCACGTCGAGGGCGAGCTCGACCGGATTGCCGACGCAAAGCGGCGCTTTCGTTGCGAGAGCTACGAGGAGCTGCTGGGCCGTGCCGCCGAGGCTCGTGCCGAGCTGGAGGCGATCGACGCGGGCGCCGATCCGCTGGCCGCGGCCATGGCGGCCGTCGCAGCCGCCGAGGCGAAGGTCGCCGAGCTCACGACGGGTCTCAGCCGTGGGCGGGAGCGAGCCGCGGAGCCCTTTGCCACGGCAGTCGCCCAGGAGCTCCGCGGGATCAGCCTTGGCGACGGCGAGTTCCGGGTCGAGCGGCGGGAGTCCGAACCGGGACCTGCCGGCGTGGACGAGATCGCGTTCCTGATCCGCCCCAACAGCGGATTGCCCTTCGTGCCGGTGGCCGAGACCGCTTCCGGCGGCGAGCTCTCGAGGATCGCGCTCGCAATCGCGGCGGTCGGTGGCGGCGAGACGCTCGTGTTCGACGAGATCGACGCCGGCATCGGCGGCCAGACCGCGCACGCCGTCGGCGAGACGCTGCGACGCCTGTCGGAGCGGGCACAGATCGTCACGATCACCCACCTGCCGCAGATCGCCAGCCTCGCCGACCGCCACTTCCGCGTCGAGAAGGTCCCCGGCGACCCGACGCACACGCGGATCGACCCACTCGATGACGGGCAACGAAAGGACGAGATCCGGCGAATGCTCGGCGGCGAGGCGTTCATCTCGGCAGTCCAGGAGGGCCCGTGAGCTTCGTCGAGTTCACGGGCACTGCACGCCTCGGTCGCAGGACGAAGAACCTCGTACGGCGGCTCGGGGCCGGCGACGTCGCGATCATCGACCACCAGGACCTCGACCGCGCATCCGCGGAGGAGCTGCTCGAGTCGGGAGTCCGCGTCGTGGTCAATGTCGCGCACTCGCAGTCCGGCCGTTTCCCGAATCCGGGGCCGCTCCTGCTGGTGCGCGGTGGGGTGCGGCTGATCGACGCCCCGGACGCGAAGCTCTTCGACGAGCTGGCCGACGGCGACGACGTGACCATCCGCGGGGCGAGCGTCTTCCAGAACGGAACCTGCCTCGTATCGGGCCGGGCGCTTGAGGCGAGCCAGCTCGAGGCCGCGCTCGCAGAACAGCGGGCCCGGGTGACCGAGGCGCTGGAGGAGTTCGCCGAGAACACGCTTCGCTATCTGCGCGAGGAGGGCAGGCTGTTGTCCGAGGGGATCGCGTTTCCGCCGCTGCAGACCCGCTTCCGCGAGCGCCATTCGCTGGTCGTCGCTCGCGGCCCCGGCTACAAGCGCGACCTGGCGATCGTGCGGCCCTACGTTCGGGACTTCAAACCGGTGGTCGTCGGCGTGGATGGCGGCGCCGACGCGCTGCTCGACGCGGGGATGCGGCCGGACGTGATCGTCGGCGACATGGACTCAGTCTCCGACCGGGCTCTTCGCTGCGGCGCGGAGCTGGTCGTACATGCTTATCGGCACGGCGAGGCTCCTGGCGCCGCTCGCCTCGAGGGCCTCGGGCTCGACTTCAGCGTGGTCGCCGCGCCCGGGATCAGCGAGGACGTCGCCCTGCTGCTCGCCTACGAAAAAGGGACCGAGCTGATCGTGGCGGTGGGAACGCACTTCAACCTGATCGAGTTCCTGGAGCGCAACCGCGCCGGGATGTCCTCGACGTTCGTCACGAGGCTCAAGGTCGGCGAGATCCTGATCGACGCGAAAGGTGTCTCGCGGCTCGTCAGCCGCCAGGTCGGGCTCTGGCCGCTGATCGGCTTCGCGGTGGCGGGCCTCGGCGCGGTCGTTGTCGCGGTAGCAGCCTCGCCCGGCCTGCGGCACTTCATCGGCCTGCTGACGCAGCGCGTGCAGGAGTTGCTCGGCATCGGCTGACCGCTGCCGCGCACCCACTCGCCTTGCTGCCGGGCCGGTGGCCACCAACCTCCTCCCCACTGCGATCGTAACGGGGAAAAGCGCGCGGGTGGCTCACGGGTTCGTGCCGAAATCGCAACACTTCCCGCTGCAATGCCGCGCGTCATCGCCACCCGCGAGCTGCTCGCTCCGCGCCAGGACGTCTGGGAGTTCCTCGCCGAGCCGCACAACCTGGCCGACTGGTGGCCCGGCGTCCACGCGATCCAGCCTGACCGGCGCGGCCTGGCGCCCGGAGCCCGCTGGCAGTTGATCGCCGGGCCGCAGACCGGTGGCCTGGTCGGAGCCTTCGTCCGCCGGCCCGAGGTCGCGGGCACGCTCACGGTGATGGAGGTCCGCCAGGGTGAGTTCCTGCGCCTGCTCTTCGTCACCGATCACATCGATGCCTCGCTCGCGATCGAGCCCGCACGCGAAGGCCACACCCGCGCCACGCTCGCGATCGACGGGCCGTGGCTGCGCGTCAATCGCTCGCTGCCGCGCCGGGCGCTCAACCGTCTCTACGCCCTGTGCCAGACTGGCGCCGAGTCCTGATGTTCGATCTCCGTTACCACGTCGCCTCGCTGACCGCCGTGTTCCTGGCGCTCGTGATCGGCATCCTCGTCGGCGTCGGCATCTCTGATCGCGGCCTCGTGGACAAGACGCAGACGCGCCTGCTCCACGACCAGATAGCCAATCTGCGGACGCGACTCGACCAGGCATCTCAGCAGACCGCACTCTCCCGGCGCGAGCAGCGCGCCGCCCAGCGCTACATCGCCGAGACGTATCCCGTCCTCGTGCACAACCGGCTCCGCGGAAAGCGCTTCGCCGTCCTCTTCGCCGGCAAGGCCGACGCGGGGATCCGCTCGACGATCGAACAGACGCTGACGGAAGCCGGAGCCCAGGTGCTCCGGGGGCGGGCGTTGAAGCTGCCGGTGGACGTGCCGACGCTGGAGGCGAAGCTCGCCGCGGAGCCGACGACCGCGACCTTTGCCGGCACCTCCAATTTGGATCAGCTGGGACGCGCGCTCGGCGAGGAGCTCGTTTCCGGCGGCGCCACGCCGCTCTGGGACTCGTTGGCCGACACGCTGGTCGAGTGGCGCGAAGGCGCCGCCAAGCAGGCTGTCAACGGCGTGATCGTCGTCAGAACCGCGCCGCCGCAGAAGGATGGAACGAGCCGCCTCCTCTACGGCCTCTACGAGGGGGTGAGCTCGCTCGGGGTGCCCGCCGTCGGCGTCGAGAAGACCAGC
>VAWL01000069.1 GCA_005883965.1 Actinomycetota bacterium | reverse complement strand
AGCAAGCGCAGCGACCCGCGGGCGGCCTCGCCGTCGACGATCAACGCTTCAGCCCTCTCTCTAGCCTGCGCGGCGTTCGACGGGTCCGCCACAACGACGTCGGCCGCTCCGTCGACGACCTCGATTTGCCGCTCGGCGAGGTCTTCCGCCCACCGGGGCAGTTCGCCGAGAAGTGCCGCCGTTCGAGGCAGCCGCGGAAGCGTGAACACCGCGTCCGCACGATGCTGCGGGGCATTCATCAGCGGAGCGGTGTCAGCAAGCCAGCGAGGAAGCTCCGCAACGTCGCCAGGGCCTCACGCCGGCGAGCTCGGTCGCGGCCTCGCACGCCCTCCCAAAACGACTCTGTGATCGCGACCAAGTAACGCAGCACGTGGCTCAGCGCCCGGTGGCGACGCAAGACACTCCCCATTCCGAAGCCGTATGGCGTTCGCGACTCGAGGTGCTCGGCCTCGTTCTTCGTCGGGTGGTAGACCGGCATCTCCGGTGACCAGGCGATCCGGCGCCCCTTCCGGAGAAACCGGATGATCACGTCGGACTCCTCCGCCGACTTCCGGGGACCGCCGAGCCCGAAGCGGATGTCGAACCCGTGCGCACCCGCAAGAACCTCCCGCCGAAACGCCATGTTGCCTCCGGTGCCCACCACCCACGGCGGCGTCGAGGAGCCTTCGAAGACGCGGTGCTCGCCGCCCTCGTAACGGCAGTACGGGAGGCCGCGGTCATCCAGGGGTGCGACGGGACCGAAGACGGCGTCGGGCGCAGGCTGCCGCGCGAAGGCCTCGACGACGCCTGCGGCCCAATCCGGGTCAACCTCCTCGTCCTCGTCGACGAAGGCCACGATCTCGCCGCGCGCGTGCTCCAGGCCGCGATTTCGCGCACGCGAGAGCCCGGCCGGATCCGAGACGACGAGATCGACGCGTCCATCGAAATCAGGCGCTGCGCCGACCCCTTGCCAGACGACAAGGATCTCCGCAGGCACTTCTGCGCGCGCAAGGGAGGCTGAAATCGACGAGACCGCCGCCCTCAGCGAGGGCGCACCGATCGAGCACACCACGACCGACAGCTTGGGCGTCTCCATACATCGAGTATGCACACGGCCGGTCAACCAAGCCAGGAAACGGCCTCTCCGCCCAGTCTTGCCTCGTAGCGGGCGATTCCGGTGAGCACCTTCTCGCCGAGGAGCGGCAGCTGTGTCGCGTACTCGCGACAGGCTCGATCCTTCGCCAGCCGGTCTCGGAGAGCCGCACGCACGCGCCGCCAGGTCGCCGGCGGGGGACGGCCGGCCCACATCGCGTAGGGCTGCTCGACGTACCGGCCCACGCGTGCTGCCCCGAGATCGCGGCTCGTCAAGATGATGTTCAGCCACATGTGGTCCGGATGCTGGAGCGGAAAGCCGGGCAGCAGGAGCGCCGCACCGCGGAAGCGATCCTCGAGCGCGGCCATCACGTCGTCGCCGTCGGGCAGGCCGTACTCGCTGTCGGAGAAGGGCAACCACTCGGGCTCGGCGCCGACGCGTGCGCACGCACGCCGATCCTCCTCGCGCCGCGTGCGAGCGGCCTCGCCCTCGGTCTCGAAACCGGAGCGCCGGTCCCAATCGCCGGCCGCCCTCGACGAGTCAGGATCGCCCGCGAGCACCGTCAGAACCGTGACTCTCGTCTGGCGCCGGGCGGCCCGCGAGATTGCCCCGCCCAGTGAGAGCACCGCGTCGTCGATGTGGGGCGAGACGACCACGACGCGCTCCGGAAGCGCCTCCGATGCTCCGGGCAAGCCAAGCCACCTGAGGACACCCGTGACCGCCATCCTTCGTACTGTCTCACGCACAGATGCGCGTGCTCGTCGTCCTCACACAACCCCCGCTGCCGGAGGGAGGCGCTCCGGGCCGCGTCGCGATTGGCCTGCTAAGAGGGCTTCTCGCGCACGGGGTCGATGTGCAGGCGCTGGCCGCGCGCCAGCACTTCGCTGCTGCCGGCGAGCCGCCCTCCGACCTTCCTGTCGAGATCGTCGACGTGGAACCGCCCGCGCTCGGCGTGCGGCGGCAGCTCGACCGCCTCCGGCGCCCGCGCGGCGAGCTCCGGGGGCCGTTCTCAGCGCGTGTGCGCGAGGCGGCGCGCGACGCCGACCTCGTCCACCTCGAGGAGACCGAGACCGCCTGGTGTGACGAGGGCATCTCGAAGCGCTCCCTCGTCCACATCCATTACCTGGTGCGCCACGACCGACCGCTCGGTTGGCCCTGGCAGAAGCAGTTTCGCGACGTAGTCGAGTTCCGGCTCGGCGAGCGGGCGGCGATCCGCCGGCACCGCTACCTGGTCGCAAGCTCTCCCGTCATCGCTCAGGAGCTGCGGGCGGCGGCCCCACAGGCCGAGGTCGTTCATGCGCCGCTCTCGCTCGACCCGTCGCTGTATCCGCCCGCAACGCTCGACGGCCCGCCCACGGCCGGCTTGATCGGCACCGCGTCCTGGCCGCCGACCGCCCAGGCGATCGGGCGCCTGGTCCACCGCGTGTGGCCGCGCGTTCAGGAGCGTGTCCCAAAGGCAAGGCTCGTCGTCGCGGGACATGGAACCGAGGCGCTCGGCCTCTCCGGGCCGGTCGAGTCAGGGCGCGACTTTCTGCGTCGGCTCTCGGTTCTCACCTTTCCGCTCGAGCGGGGGTCAGGGATGAAGGTCAAGGTGCTCGAGGCGATGGCCAGCGGTGTGCCGGTGGTGACGACCCCTGCGGGCGCCGAGGGAATATCAGAGGGGATCACCGTCGAGACCGGCGACGAGCAGCTCGCGGCGGCAACGGCCGAGCTTCTCAACGACCCCGACCTGCGGCGCCGAAGCGGCGCCGCCGCCCGTGCCGCCTTCGAGCGTCTTTACACACCCCAGGTCGCGACGCAGCCGCTCGTCGAGCTCTATGAGCGGATGGCGAGCTGATGCGGATCGTCGTGATCACACCCGAGTACCCGCCATCCGACCGGAGCGGTGGGATCGGCACGCACTCGGAAACGGTGGCTCCCGCGCTCGCGCGCCGCGGGCACGACGTCTGCGTGCTCACCCGCGGCGCGCCCGGAGTCGAGGAACGGGACGGGGTGCGCATCGAGCGCCTCGATCACCGCTGGGTGCCGAACCGCCCCGCGGCGCATCTCCTTGACCTCCGGACAATCTCCGCAGCGGCGCGGAGGTTCGGCCCGGACGTCGTTCAGGCCCCCGAGTGGGAGGCCGAGGGCTGGTGGGTCGCGCGCTTCGGGCACGTGCCCCTCGTCACGCGGCTCGCCACGCCGACCTATCTGCTCGAGGAGCTCAACCGGCCTCCTTCCGACGTGCGAGCGCGTCTCGTGCGCGGGCTCGAGCGTGACCAGACGCGCCGCAGCGCCGCTGTCTACGCGCCCACGAAGGCAATCCTGGAACGCGTCGGCGGCGACTGGGGCCTCGACCCATCCCGGATGACGCAGATCCCCAACCCGGTCTCGATCGCCGAGATCGAGCAGGCGGGCCGCGGCGAGCCGCCGTTTCCGCTGCCCGCGCGCTTCCTCGTCTTCCTCGGACGGATCGAGCCACGCAAGGGCGTCGAGGAGCTCGCCGAGGCGTTGCCGCGCGTCCTCGGCGCAAACCCTGGTGTGGAGGCGCTCCTGATCGGGCCCGACCCCGGGGTCGAGGGAGGAGCGTTGACGGAGCGCCTGCGCCGCTCCGTGGAGCCGGTCGCCGACCGCATCCGCTTCGTTGGCGAGCTCCCGCGCGAGCAGGCGCTCGCGGTTGTCGCCCGGGCCGAGATCGCGGTCTTTCCCTCTGTGTGGGAGAGCTTCGGCTACGTGGCGTTGGAGGCGATGGCGCTCGGCGTGCCGGTCGTGGCGAGCCGGACGGGCGGTCTCGCCGAGCTCGTCGAGGACAGCCGCACCGGCTGGCTCGTGCCGCCGGGCGACGCAGACGCGCTCGGCGAGGCCTTGCTCGCGCGGTTCGCGGCCGGCGAAGGAAACCGCCCTGTCGCAGAGGCCGCCCGCGAAGAGGCGCGCCGGTACGACGTTGACACCGTCATCGACCTCATCATCGATCTCTACGAGCGCGCGGCGGAAAACCGTTTCGACTCGCGCCTCTACCAGCGCGGCTACCGCAGTTACTTTCGCGCCGACGACTCCGCGGACCCCTTCCACGAGCTCTACGAGGCCAAGCGGCGCTCGGTGCTCGCCGGGCTGGAACGCGAGCCGCGGCTTCGCGTGCTCGACGTCGGGGGAGGCTACGGCCGCGTCGCCGCGCCGCTCGCGGAGCGGCACGAGGTCACCCTCGTGGACATCTCGGAGGAGATGCTGGCGGAGGCACGAGAGCGGTGTCCGCCGGAGGTCCAGCTGGTGCAAGCCGACGCCCGCGAGCTCCCGTTCCCGGACGCGTCGTTCGATCTCGTCCTCGGACTCGACTTGCTTGCCCACCTGCCGGACACGGCTCAGGCGTTGCGGGAGCTGACCCGCGTCGCGCGCGTCGGGGGACGAGTCGTATTCGACACGACCAACGCGGTGCCGCTCTGGGTGCTTGCGTACCCGAGCTACGTCAACTGGCGGCCGAAGCGACTTGCGCGGACGCTGCTCGGCAGCGGCGTGCTGCCGGAGTGGCGCACGCTCGTCCGCCACCATCGCGCCGCAGACGTCCGCCGCGCGCTCGAGGAGGCGGGCCTGCAGCTCGACCGCCGCGACCGTTTCGGCCCGCCCTGGTCTGCCAAGTGGCATCTCTGGTGGACGAGGCGGCTGTGAGGAACCGGCCGAGGCTCTTGCTCTTCCTGGCTTCGGCGTCCGACCCGGCGCGCTTCGCCGTCGGTCCGGCGCTGGCTGCCGCGGCGGAGCGCTCGGGCTGGAGGTTCGAGTGCTATTACGACGCGCTCCGCCGAGGGAGGCACTTCGGCGGCGGCGATCCTGCGGAGGCGCCGGCAGGCTGGCCCAATGGAAGCCTGTTCGCCGGGGGGCGACACGCGGACGAGGTCCGCTGGCTCGCCTCGAACCACGAGATCTCGGCGCTCGGAGACCCTCAGAGCGTGCTCTGGCCCGTGCTCGACGAGCTCGGCGTGGAGGGGCTCGTCCGCTCGACGTTCACACGCGAGCTCTACGCAGCGGCCTTCTCTCGACTCGGCGAGCCGCTTCCGCGCCGGGCTCTCGTGGTCGACGCCTCGCCACAGGGTCGCCACGGGGTCGTCATCGCGCCCTACCTCTTCCCGGCGCTCTTCGGAGCGGAACCGGCCGTCGCGCTCGAGGCGAGCCTGGGCAGGGATGCGTTGGATGCGGATCGGTTCGAAGGGCTCTTCGTCGAGCCATTGCTGGCATGGCTCGACTCCAGTGACGGCGACGTGGCCGACCGCGACTATGCCGACCTGACCGCCGAGCTTGCCGAGCGGCATTCCGGCTGGGCCCGCGGCGTCTTCCTCGGCGATCCCGATCTCGTCGCCGCTCAGCTCGGCCGCGCGGCGCGCCTGCGGTTGGTCCCCCTCTACGGGCAGCCCCAGGTGGACGTCATTGCCCGAGCGAGCCGGACGGTCTCGAGGGCGCGCGAGCCGGTGTACGGCAGGCAGTACGACGACCGCGACTTCTTCGAGCTGGCGCGACACGGGCGCGGGCTTCAAGTTGTCGATCCGGGCCCGCCCTTCGAGAGCGGACGCGATCTCAGTCCACTTCCCCCGAGCGGTGCTTGATCTCATCGCGGAGACGGGGCTGGCTGCGGGCCTCGTGACCACGGCGGAGGCTCTGGAGCTGGCTGGAAGCTCGCCCCTCTTCCTGCTCGGCGTGCCACCGGAGAGGGGTGGCGTGTTGGGCCTGCTGGAGCCGATGCTGGGCAGCACCGGACGGGCCGTCGCGGCCGAGGTGTCGCTTCCTCAGGAAGCCTTCGCAGAAGGGCTGCGGGAGGCGTTGGCCTCCGCGACGGAACGACTGACGGAGACGCTGCGGCCCGAGGGTTGGTGGCCCCTCCTGGACGCGCCTCTGCAGCCAATCTCGCCACGGCGCGTGGCGCGGCGCTCCGGCCGCCCGAAACTGCTGTTCACACCACGCGGGGCGGTGCCCGAGCCCGTAGGCGAACCTGGTCCGGCCGGGACAGACGCACGCGCGTTGGCCGGGAGGCTTGCTCGGCGCATCTCGCTCGATCGGCTGTTCGAACCCAGGCGGCCCTTCGAGGACCAGCGGCCGGGTGAGCTCGACCGAGGCCTGGCCGAGGCCGTCCGCAGTGCCGGCTTCTCGTACATGTGGACGAAGGCGGCCTTTGGGCGACCCGCCGTCGTCTATCGGCGCGAAGACTTCGTCGCGCTGACCCTCACCGCCGGGAACTGGGATGGATGGTCGCCCTTCTACACGGTCGGCGCGGTACGCGACCTCAGGAGCCCGGAGCGGCGGCTCCTCCGCAGCCGCAAGCCAGGATGGCTCGTCGGCACAATCGACTCCCCGCTGTGGGCACTCTCGGGCGAAGTGCTCGAGCGGGGAGCGGAGCTGTACCGGATCGCCGATCTGACCGCGCGCGGAGGAGCCTCGGGGCAACTGGTCAATGTCTCTCCGCGCGTAATCGCCCGCTACGCACGCTTGCTCGAGAGCCGGGGGCTGCTCGACTGACGACCGCGTCGGCGTATGTCGGCCTCGCGCGGAGCCCGAGCTAGTCGCGGTCTACTGCTACCGGTGCCTGGCGAGGAAGCGTCCGGCCTGGGGCTCGTAGAACCTCATCAGCGGCGTCCAGGGGGAAACGGCGTGACCGGCGTATTGGGCCAAGCCACCGATGCCGACCGAGACGGTCTGCGAGCACGTCTGCGTCCCGGCCGCGCAGACCTTGTAGGAGAACGTCCCCTTGGCACGCTTCGGCAGCTTGTCCGTGTAGGAGCCGTCGTTCGCGGTGGTTGCGACGCGGGTGGCGTTGCGGAAGACATCGGCGCGACTACCGGCGACCCCGCTCCAGTTGAGCCGCACCGAGGTGCCCGAGATCGTCAGGTTGAGCGTGATCGAGGACGGCGCGGGCGGTGGCGGTGGCGGCGGCGGCGGCGGCGGTGGCGGCGGGGGCGGCGGCGGTGCGGGTGGGGGCGCGGGCGGTTGGAGGGTCGAGCGCAGGATCGCGCCGCTCGTCGGGCCGAGCGTCACCGAGCTCATGAGCGTGCCGCCTGCGCCGAGATAAGGCTGGTCGAGCTGCACGGTCAGCGTCGAGGAGGTCGGGTTGACGAGCACCGTCCCGGCCGAGAAGTTCCGGCGCCAGGCGGAGCCGACCTGGAAGCGCGCTCCGGTCGGCGAGCCGACGTCGGCCGCCCAGACGGACGAGTAGGGGTCCTGCGCCTCGGGGTCGCTCAGCTCATACATGAGGGCGCCGTGGTTGGCCGGCTCGTCGAAGAGGAGGAAGTTGGCCCGCGCCCAGGCCATCGAGCGCGTGTCCGTCGAGGGTGCGTAGGTGATCCCGAGGAAGATCTTCCCGGCCTGCTCGGTGATCGCCTGGAATTGCTGGCGGAAGGTCCAGTCGCTGCCGGCGAACCAGCCCGAGCTCGTGGAGCCCCACTTCGAGTAGAACTCCTGGGCGGCGCCCGAGGTGAACTGGATCCAGTCCTTCCAGGTCGCCTGCGCGTCGTAGTCGGAGGCCCAGGGGGTGGAGAGGTTCGGGACGGCGAGGACGCCGGCGGACGTGAGGCCCGGCCCGACGGCGGCGAGCATCGAGCGCGTCGCGGCCCGCCAAGCCGCTGAGGTCGGGTACTTGGCGATCGTCCGCCCGTTCAGGTGCCAGCTCATGTCGGCGTTCGTGTCGTCCATGAAGACGCCGTCCCAACCGCCCGCATGCACGTCGGCAAGCACGTTCGAGAGCCACTTCGATTGATAGGCCGGGTTGCCGGCGTCCATCATCCACGAGCCCGGGAAGTAGGCAGAGTTGAGGCGGTTGCCCGACGGGTCGGTCAGGAACCAGTCGGGGTGGTTGGCGTTCGCATCGCAGTAGCCGACGCCGGCCGGCAGGTTGTGCTGGTCGACGCCGCCCGAGCAGGCGCCTGCGACGGTGAAGGAGAGGTTCTTGTAGACGAGCGCCTTCAGCCCCGGGTTCGCGGCCTTCAACGCGGGCAAGAGCGGGGCGTCCCACGAGTTGAGGACCACGAATCCGTACCGGGAGAGGTCGCCGCCGCTCTGCGCGCAGCCGGTGCAGATCCGGAGCGCGGCGATGTTCGCCTGTGGAGAGGAGGCAGCGCTTGCAGCCTGCTGGCCTCCGGGGCCGGAAAGGACGAGAACGGCGAGGACGGCGGCGAAGACGGCGAACCTGCGTGAACCTGCGGCGTTCACGCCGTGTGCATCGTCCGCCTGGCTCCGGGGCTACTCCCTCATTCGAGCCATCAGCTGGTCGTAGAGGCCCACGAGACGTCCCACCATCGTGTCGAGGGACAGCTCTGCCTCGGCGATTCGCCGACCGGCGGCGCCCATTTCGCCCGACTGCGAGAGCACCAGCTCGAGCGCCTCGGCCAGCCCTTCCGGGTCGCCTTTCGCACTCAGTGCGCCCGTCTCCCCCGGCCGCACGAGCTCGCCTATTCCGCCCGCGTCGGTGGCCGCAACCCCGAGCCCGGCGGCCATTGCCTCGACGACGGACAGCGGACAGCCCTCGTAGTCGCTCGCCAGCAGCACGCACTCGGCCGTGGCGAGCAGCTCGGGAACGTCGTCTCGGTGGCCGACGAAACGAGTCGCCTCGGTGACCCCGAGCTCGCCGGCCAGCCGCTCGGCGTCCGCCCTCAGCGGCCCGTCGCCGACCACCCAAAGCTCGGCCTCCGGGATCCGTTCGCGCACCTGCGCCAGCGCGCGGAGGGCCAGGTCGGGCCGCTTCGGCGGGGCCAGGCGGCCGACCGTGAGGATCCGGCCGCGAACCGGCTCTCGCGGTAGGGAGAAGCGCGCCAGGTCGACGCCGTTCGGGATCACGCGGTAGAGCTCCGGCCGGCCGACGCCCTGGGCTAGGCCTGCCGCGCGCTCGTCTTCCGACAGGGCGACGATCGCGCCGCACCAGCCGGCGGCGACCCGCTCGAGCCCGGCGTACAGCCGCCCTTCCGCGCCGTCAGCCGCCCAGAACGACCAGCCGTGCGGAGTGAAGACGCACGCGCGCCGCTTCCGGCGCGGCAGGGAGGCGAGCCGACCGAGGAAGCCAGCCTTCGAGGAGTGCACATGCACGACGTCGGCCCGGCCGACGAGCGGTAGCAGCGCCATCAGAGTGCGCGCGTCGCTGAGCGCCGGCCGACGGTGCGACCCGATCGCGTGCAGCTCGACCCCGGCGGCACCCTCGAGGCTGGCCCAGGTCAGCGAGCCGCGCGGGCAGGCGACGTCGACCGCGAAGCGCTCACGTGGCAGCGCCTCGACGAGGGAGACGACGTGCCGCGCGACACCGCCGTCCATCGGCTGCGCGGCCATCAGAATTCGGCATGGCTTCACCGTACGAAGGGTATTGTTCGGTGCCCCCGAACCTGCTCTGGGACCCTCGCTTTGCGAGAAAGGTGACGTGACTCTCAACGATCTCTTGCGCGTGTTCTGGCGGCGAAAGCTGCTGATCGTGATCGTGACCCTCGCGGTCGTGATCCCGTCGTATGCGGCAACGAAGCTCGTGAAGAAGCAGTACGAATCGACTGCGACGATCGCGCTGATCCCGAAGCAGAACGACATCGTCTTCTTCGGCTTGCTGGACACGATCTCGCCCTACTACGCCGACGCCGCCACCTCGCACGCCACGCTGAGTCAGGCACGGCAGCTCGTCGGCATCAACCTCTGCAACACCTCGGTCGAGACCTTCAAGGGCACCCCGATCATGAAGATCCACGCGCGCTGCAGCAGTCCGCGCCTCGCGCAGCTGACCGCAGCCGGGGTCGCCCAGGCGCTGCTCAACCGCGACCAGAACGGCGAGCTTCAGATCCACTCGGTCAACCTCATCATGGCCGACCCGGCCGCGCTTCCCACCGCCCCGGTTTTCCCGCGCACGAAGCTGACGCTGCTCGTCGCTTTCCTGCTCGGGCTCGGGCTCGGCCTCGGCGCAGCGCTCCTGCGGGAGAGTCTGACGACGAAGGTTGAGAGCGCCGACGACCTGGCCGCGGTGAGCGGCCTGCCGGTCTTCGCGGAGATCCCGGCCGAGACCGCGATCCTCAAGCTCCACTCGCCCGAGGACCTCGCGACCAACGCGAGGCTGCGTGTCGTGGCCGAAGCCCTGCGCGACCTGCGCACGAACCTGCTCTTCACGGACGAGAGCACCCGCTCGATCGTCGTCACCAGCCCCGACGGCAGCCACGGCAAGACAACCGTCGCCTTCGGCCTCGCCGCCACGCTCGCGCGGGCCGGCACCAGAACGCTGCTCGTCGACGCCGATCTCCGCCGGGGGCGCGTGGCCGAGCTGCTCGTCCTGCAGCGCACGCCGGGGTTGATGGACGTCCTCCTCGGCGAGGTGCCGCTCGAGGAGGCCGTCCGCCACACCAACGACGGGCTCGACGTGCTCGTCGGCGGCCGCCGCTCGGCCGACCCGGTCGAGCTGCTGACCAACGAGTTCCCGTCTCTGCTCGCCCGGCTGGAGCTCGTCGCCAAGGCCGGGGTCGCCGTTCGCCGCCACGTGCGCACCGCGATCGAGCGGCTAGAGCTGATCTCGGTCAAACCGACCGCGGCCGTCCTCAACTATTCGCTCGCCGTCCGCGGCTCGAGCTACTACGTGCGCCCCACCGGCGAGGAGGACGGCCAGACCCGCACGCAGCGGCTGTCCGAGAAGCGCCGGGCCCGCCGCTGACGGCAATGCTGGTGGCCCGCATGGAGGCGGCGCTCGGGCGCCGCCGTCCGGACGCGCTCGAGCTGCTCGGTCTGCTCTGGCTCGCCGCGGCGGCCGGCGTGCTCGCGCTGGGCGCGGTCATGCTGCCGGTCACCGCCGCACTGGCCGTCTTCGGCGCGGCGGCAGTGCTGGTCTTCCTCGCCCGCACCGACCTCGCGATCGTGCTGGTCGTCGCCGTCGCGCCGATCGAAGGCGCCTTCTCCTCGACGGCAGGGAGCGGGATCAGCGTCACAAAGCTGACCGGCGGCCTCTGCATCGCCAGCTTCGCACTCTCGCTGGTCCGCCAGCGGCGCACGCTCGTGTTCGAGCGCGGGCAGGCGATCGTACTCGGGATCCTCGCGCTGGCCCTCGTGTCGACGCTGCAGGCGCACGACACCTCGACCGCGATGATGACCACCACGCGCTATGCCAGCTTCGCGCTCGTCTACCTGATCGTCACGCAGTACGGCCACGACCGCGTCCTGCAGCGCCGGATCGCCTGGGCGCTGGTCGTCTCCTGCTCGGTCGCCGCCTACCTCGGCCTCCACGAGTACCTGGCGAAGAAGGAGGACCTCGCGACGCTGCCCTACGTGAGTCAGAACGACTTCGCCTTCGTGCTCGCCACCGCGCTGCCGCTGATGTTCGTCGTGCTGGACGGCCCGAAGCTGCTGCGGCCCTTTGTGCTGGGTGCGATCGGTCTCGTCTCGGCGGCGATCCTGCTCAGCCTCTCGCGCGGCGCCCTTGTCGGCCTTGCCGCCGGCTTCGTCCTCTTCCTGCTCACCCATCGGCGGCGCTGGCAGCTGACGCTGGCCGCCGGGGCGGTCGCGACGGTGGGCGTGGTCCTGGTCATCCAGAGCAACCCGCAGCGCTTCCAGCGGGCGCTGACGCTGAAGCAGCACATTGCGCACGAGAACGTCACCACACGCTTCCAGGCCTGGGGCGCCGCCGGTCGGCTGATGGCCGACCACCCGCTGCTCGGCGTCGGGCCCGGGAACTTCCAGTTCTACTTCAACAAGCTGACCGGCCAGCCCGTCGGGGGCCTGACGCTCACGGTTGCGCACAACGCGCTCCTCGACGTCGGGGCCGAGCTAGGCGTGATCGCGATGTGTCTGCTCGCCCTTTTCCTGCTGCTGGCCTTAACCCGTCTGACGGACTCCCTGCACCGCGGTTACGGCGACTACGGCTTCGTCAGCGCGCTGCGCATCTCGCTCGTGATCGCTGCCGTCAGCTCGCTGTTCCTCTCGGAGCAGTACTTCCTGCCGTTCTGGCTGATCGGCGGGCTCGCCGCTGCCATCTGGGTCCGCGGCCACGAGGCCGAGGCCGTCGGCACGGCAACGCCCGCCGGATGAAGGTCACATACGTCTCGACCATCGAGCGCGGCGGCCCGGTCTCGCACCTGAGGCAGCTCGCGCCGCGCGTGGCCGAGCAGGGGGTCGACGTGCGCGTGCTCTGTGCGAGCGAGGACGTGGCCGCGAGCTTCCGGCGCCTGGGCGTCGACGCCGAGGCGGTGTCGGTCGGGCACAAGCTCGATCTGCGCGGTGGGCATGCACTTGCGAACCGCCTGGCGGGCGCAGACCTCGTCCACACGCACGACCGCCGCGCCGGTCTGTTCGGCCGAATCGGCGGCCGCCTGCGCGGGGCGCGCGTCCTCCATACCCTGCACGGGATGCCGGAAGAGATCGCGGTTCGCGTCGGCCGCCCCGAGGCGCCCGTTCCGCCCGGAGTCTCGCGGGCGCGCCTGGAATGGCTGCTGCACGGCTATCTGCCACTCGAGGCCTCACTCGCGCGCCTCGGCGCACGACGACGGGCGGGCGCTGGTCGCCGGCGCCGTGACCAACCTCGAGGTGTGGAAGGGCATCGACCTCCTGCTCGAGGCGGCGGCCCTCGCGCGGAGCCCGGTTCGGTTGGAGATCTACGGGACCGGCTCGCAGCGCGACTCGCTCGAGCGGCAGGCACGGGAGCTCGGCGTCGACACGCGCTTCCACGGCTTCGTCGCCGACCTGCGGAAGCCGCTGGCCGGCCTCGACGTCCTCGTCCAGCCCTCTCGGGCGGACAACTTCCCGCTTGCCGTGCTCGAGGCGATGGCCGCCGGCCTCCCGATCGTCGGCGCGCGTGTCGGCGGCATCCCTGAGCTCGTACTCGATGGCGAGACGGGCCTCCTGGTCGAGCCGGAGGATGCGGCGGCCCTCGCGGCCGCGCTCGACTCGCTGGCCGAGAGCCGGGAGCGGCGCGAAGCGCTCGGCCGGCGAGCGCGGGAGCGCGTCGCCGAGAGCTTCTCCGTCGACGCCTTCATCCGCCGGACGATCGAGCTCTACGAGGAGCTTTGCGGATCCTCCACGTGATCCAGGAGCTCGGAACCGGCGGGGCGGAGCGGATCCTGGTCTCCGCCTACCGCGGTGCGCGCGAGGCCGGCCACGAGGTGTTCGTCGCCGCCGCGCCGGGCCCGCTGGCGAAGGAGCTCGACGGGGAGCCCTATCCTCTGCCGCTCGTGCATCGGAAGCCCTGGCGCGTTCCGGCTGCGGCGCTGGCCGTGCGCCGGGCCGTGGGCGCGACCCGGCCCGACGTCGTCCACGCGCACAACCCGACGATGGCGCTCGCAGCCGGCCTGGCGACGCGACGGGGCAGCCGGCCGCCGAGCCTCGTGAATATCCACGGCGTGCCCGAGAAGGACTGGCCCTCGGCGGTGCGCCTCGTCCGCCTCTCAGGGCTCGCTCCGGTCGCCTGCGGTCCCGGCGTGGCCGCAGCGCTCGCCGAGCACGGCTGCACCCCGCTCGCGACGGTGCCGAACGCGGTCGGGCCCGCGCCGCCGCCCGCCGGGCGCGAGCATCTCGGCCTCGAACCCGGCGAACGGCTCGTGCTCACGGTCGGCCGCCTCGTCGAGCAGAAGAACCATGGGCTGGCGATCCGCGCGCTCGCCAGGGTGCCCGATGCGGTGCTCGCGATCGCCGGCGACGGGCCGCTGCGCCCAAGCCTCGAGCGCGTGGCGGCGGAGGAAGGCGTCAACGGGCGCGTTCGCTTCCTCGGGGTCAGGCCCGACGTGCGCGCGCTGATGGGTGACGCGGACGCGATCGTGCTCTCCTCTCGCTGGGAAGGCCTGCCGCTCAGCGCCCTCGAGGCGCTGGCGTCCGGCACGCCGCTCGTCGCGACGGACGTGCGCGGCCTCCGCGAGCTGGTGACCGATGGCCAGGACGCGCTGCTCGTCCCCGAGGAGCCGGAAGCTCTCGCGGCCGCGCTGGGGCGCGTGTTGGACGACAGCGAGCTCGCCGCGCGCCTGGCCGAGGCGGGCAAGCGGGTCGAGGGTGCAGGCTCGGACGACGCGCTCGTCGCCGGTTTCCTTGCGCTGTACGAGAAGCTTGCTTCGTGAGGGTTTCCGTCGTCATCCCGGCCTTCGACGCCGAGCGCACGGTGGGCGCAGCAATCTCCTCCGCGCTCTGGCAGACCTACCGCGACCTCGAAGTGGTCGTGGTCGACGACGGCTCGCGAGATTCGACCGCAATGCTCGCTGCGGGTTTCCCGGAGCCGGTGCGCGTGGTGCGCCGCGAGAACGGCGGCGTCGCAGCCGCGCGGAACCAGGGCATCGCCGAGGCGCGCGGCGAGCTGATCGCCTTCTGCGACGCAGACGACGTGCTTCTGCCCCTGCATCTCGAGGCGCTGGTCGAGGTCTACGACCGGGCCGGTGGCATCGCGACCTCGAACTGCTACTGGCTCTTCGACGCCGGCATCCACCCCTCGCGGGTGCGCTACAAGAGCGGCTTCCCGCGGCCGGAGCGCCAGCGCCTCGCGATCCTCGAGCAGAACTTCGTCTCGACGATGTCCCTCTTCCCCAAGACGCTCTGGGAGGAGCTCGGCGGCTTCGATGAGGAGCTTGCCCTCGCCGAGGATTGGGACTTCTGGCTGCGGGCGATCCTCGCGGGCCGGCGCGTGGCGCTACAGCCGCGGCCGCTCGCGCTCTACAGCTGGCGCGGCGACAGCCTCGCCGCCGACCCGGCGCGGATGGACGAGCACGTCCGAACGCTCCTGGGGAAGGCGCTCGCGCGGAACGACCTGGTCCCGGAGGAGCGCCAGTACCTGAAGCGGCGGCTCGCCGGGCCCGGCCCCGCCGAGCTCGGACGCCAAGGCGACGCGGCCCTGCGGGCCGGCCGCTACCGCGAAGCCGCTGCGAGCTATCGGGCCGCCGCCGACCTCTGCCCAACCGAGCCGGCTCTGCGCCGGAAGGCCCTCGTGCTCCGCCCTGCGCCGTGGCTCACTGGCCCGCTCGTCCGCGCGCGCCAGCTCAGGATCGAGCGCGCGGTGGGGTTCGGGGAAGGACACGCACGGTGAGCGTGACGGAGTTTCGCGTCGCTTTCGTCTGCACGGGAAACCGCTTCCGGAGCCCGATTGCCGCTGCTTTGCTCGCGCGCGAGACGCGGGATCTCCCGCTTCGGATCGCCTCGCTCGGGACACTCGACCTGGGCCGTGAGCGCGCGCTGCCTGAAGCGGTCGCGATCGCCGGCGAGCTTGACCTCGACATCTCCGGCCACCGCGCGCGCAGCGTGACCAAGATCGACCTCGAGCGCTTCCACCTCGTGCTCGGCTTCGAGCGCAAGCACGTGATGTCGTCGGTGGTCGACGCGGAGGCGCTGATCGAGCACACGTTCACGCTGCCCGAGCTGGTCGAGCTCCTGGAGGGCCTGCCGACCGGGCCCGAGCCGGCCGATCCGATCGAGCGGGCGCTGCTCCGCATCCGCCGAGCCCACGAGGCGCGCGCGCCCGACTACCGCGCGCGGCCGTTCCCCGAGGTGGACGACCCGCTCGGGATGACCATGCCGGCGCAGCGCAAGACCGCCCACGAGCTCGAAGCGCTCGTCAGCGAGCTCGTCCAGCTTCTATTCGACTAGGGCGGCGCGCCTCCCAGCGGTCGAGTGTCTCCGTCGCCGTGCCCGTCCGTCCGCCCTGCTCCTCGATCCACGCCAGCAAGCGGCGGTAGAGCCGGTCGTAGCCGCGCGAGAGCAGCCGGTGGTGCGACGGCGGATGCCAGAGGATCGCGACCGCGCCGCCATGCGCGGCGACCGGCGCGAGCGCCTCGGTCGCGACCGCGAACGCCTCGTCCGCGCCGAGCCCGAGGTAGCGCTTCTCTGCGAGCGTCGCGTCCATCAGCACGAGCGGCACCTCCCAGGCCCCCGGCTCGCGCCGCTCCGGGTCCCAGAGGCGGTACGGGTACGGCGTCCCCGCGCGCAGGCCCGGCAGCGAGGGCCAGCCGATGCTCGAGTCGTACCGCAGTCCCGCTGCACGGAGCTCGGCGGCCAGCCGCTCGGGCGCGCTCCGCAGGTAGTGGTGCCTCAGGCCACTTAGTAGCAGGCTGTTACTTGGAAGAGCGGCCCGAAGCTCGGAGGCCTGCGCGGAGATCGAGCGCGGCTCGTCTCGCGCGCGGTAGGAGGCATGGAGGCCGAGCTCGCGGCCGTCGGCTCGCGCCCGCTCGAGCGCCGCGGGCAACGCCGGCCGGTAGCGCTCCGGGTAGCCGTCGCGCGGGTCGTCCTGGCGTGCGAGAAAGAAGCACGTCGAGGGCGGGCCCAGCCGCGAGAGCGGGAACGCGGGATCGTGGCGCGCGAGCGCGTCGAGGACGAACGCAGTCCCCTCCCGGAGCCGACCGCGCGCGAACCGGCGGGCCGCGGTCATGAGGCCACCGGCGCCGAGCAGGTCGACGTCGTGCGTCAGCGCAACCAGGAACCGCTCGCCGCCCGGATACGGGCGCCGCTCGTGCCCGAGCCCGGCTGCGATCTCGGCGACCCGCGGGCCGGCCAGATCGGCGGGCGGCAGCGGTCGGCCGTGCTCGTCCAACTCCGCCTCGCGTTCGGCGGCGAGCGTCAGCAGCGAGAAGACCTCGTCCAGCTCGGCCTCCCGCACCCGCACCTCCGCGTCGAACGGCAGCCCGAGCGCGTCGAGCAGCGCGTCGAGCGCGTACCGCCGCTCCGGTGTCACTTAGACCGGAGCGCCGGGAAAAGGATCACGTCGCGGATCGCGTCGCTCCCGGTCAGGACCATCGTCAGCCGGTCGATCCCGACGCCGCAGCCCCCGGTCGGCGGCATGCCGTACGAGAGCGCCTCCACGAAATCCGGGTCGCCGGGCTCGGACTCCTCCGCGCCGGCCGCCCGCTCGGCCTCCTGCATCGCGAAGCGCTGCGCCTGCTCCTCGGCGTCGTTCAGCTCGCTGAAGGCGTTGGCGAACTCCATGCCGCCGACGACGCACTCGAAGCGCTCGACGAGCGTCTCGTCCTCGTCGGTCGTGCGTGCGAAGGGCGAGAGCTCGATCGGCCAGTCGTGGACGATCGTCGGCTGGACGAGCTGCGGCTCGACGAAGTGCGAGTAGGCGTGGTCGGCGAGCTGCGACCAGGAGCCGTCGCGCGCGGTGTCCACTCCCGCCTCTTCGAGCCTCGCCCGCAGTTCGGCCTCGTCGCGCGACCAGACGCCTTTCGCCTCCAGCGCCTCGACGAACTTCACCCGCTGCCACGGCGGCGCCAGGTCGACCTCGTGCCCGCGGAACGTGACGCGCGTCGAGCCGGCCGCCTCGGCCGCAGCTGCGACGAGCGCCTCGGTCCGGTCCATCGTGTCCCGGTAGTCGGCGTAGGCCTCGTACCACTCGACCTGCGTGAACTCCGGCGAGTGCTTGTACGAGATGCTCTCGTTGCGGAAATCCTTGCTCAGCTCGTAGACCTTCTCGAGGCCGCCGACAATCAGCCGCTTGAGGTAGAGCTCGTCCGCGATGCGCAGGTAGAGATCGGCGTCGAGCTCGTTCGAATGCGTCACGAACGGCTCCGCGAAGCCGCCGCCGTAACGCGGCTGGAGGATCGGCGTCTCGACCTCGAGGAAGCCTTCGTCGTCGAGGTAGGCCCGGATAGCCGCGACGAGCTTCGTCCGCGTCGCCGCGAGCTCGCGCGACTCCACGTTCATCAGCAGGTCGAGGTAGCGCTGCCGATAGCGGGTCTCGACGTCGGTCAGCCCGTGGAAGGTGTCGGGCAGCGGCCGGCGGATCTTGGCGAGCAGCTGCAGCTCGGTCGCCTCGATTGACGGCTCGCCTCTCTTCGACCGCCCCGGCTTCCCGGCCACGCCGACGATGTCGCCGAGATCAACGTCGATCTTCTCGCGGGCGATCAGCTGGATCCGGCCGGAGCGGTCTACGAGGTCGAGGAAGGTGAGCTTGCCCATCTCGCGCCGCGCCATTACGCGGCCGGCGACCCGGTGCTCCTCGTCAAGCGTCTGTCCAGGCTCGGCCCGCTCCGCCGCGCCGCGCACGGCCGCGATCGCCTCCCGGTCGGGAAACCGCTTCGGCAGCATCCGCGCGAGTCTAGTGGCCCTCAGCGGCCCACCTACAATCGCGTGGCCTTGAAGGAGCTTGCCCCTCGCATCGCCCGCTGCCCTGCCTGCTTCGGAGAGCTCGACTTCGCCGAGACGATCACCTGCCGCGGCTGCGGCGCGTCCTACAGCCGCGAGGGCGACACGCCGATCCTCCTCGCCGGTGGCGCCGAGGCTCCGAAGCTCGGAGAGTGGTACCCGGGCTTCCTCGACGCGCTGCCCCGCCGGCTGCGGCCGCTCGCTGCCCGAGTCGCCCCGCGCCTGCGCCCGACGCTCGTCTACAAGTCGCAGCAGGCCAGGACGGAGGTCGAGCGGTTCGTCGCCTCGCTGCCGATCGACGGCGTCGTCCTGAATATCGGTTCGGGCGAGAGCGACTACGGGCCGAATGTCGTGAACATGGACATCGGGCCGTTCGCGAACGTCGATTTCGTCGGGGTGGCCGAGAGGCTGCCGGTGGCGGACGGCTCTTGCGACGGGGCGATCCTGATGGCCGTCCTCGAGCACGTGCGCGACGCCGACCTGACGCTGACGGAGGCGCGCCGCATCCTCAAGCGCAGTGGCAAGCTCTTCGTCGACGTGCCGTTCATCCAGGGCTTCCACGCCTCGCCGCACGACTACCGGCGGTACACGGAACCCGGCCTGCGCGAGGCGCTGGAGCGGCTCGGCTTCGAGGCGGAGGCGAGCGGCGTCGCCGTCGGGCCCGCGTCGGCTGCGACCTGGATCGGCGCAGAGTTCCTCGCCCTGCTCTTCTCCGGCCGCAGCGAGCGCGCCTACAGGCTGCTGCGCCCGCTCACCGGCTGGCTGCTCTGGCCGGTCAAGCTCGCGGACGCGTGGCTCGACCGCCACCCGATGGCGTACACGGTCGCGAGCGCGGTCTGGGTTCGGGCGAAGCTGGCCGAGCCCGAGGGCTAGGCGGCCTTGATCTCGAGGATCTTGAACTTCATCGAGCCGCGCGGGGCCGCGACCTCGACGGTCTCGCCCTTCTTCTTGCCGATGATCGCCTTGCCGACGGGCGACTCGTTCGAGAGCTTGTTCTCGGCCGGGTTCGCCTCGGCGGAGCCGACGATGCGGTACTCGACCGTCTGCTTGGCGTCGATGTCGCGCAGGCGGACCTTCGACCCGACTGAAACGACGTCCTTGGCGACGTCCTTCTTGCTGAGCACGCGCGCGCTGCGCAGCCGCTCCTCGAGGGTCGCGATGCGGTGCTCGAGCAACGCCTGCTCGTTCTTGGCGTCGTCGTACTCGGCGTTCTCGGCGATGTCACCGAACTCGCGCGCGACCCGGATGCGGTCCGCGACCTCGCGGCGCTTGTCGTTCGAGAGGTACTCGATCTCCTGCTTGAGCTTCTCGTAGCCTTCAGCTGTGAGGATGACGTCCTTCAACGGGCCTCCTGAAAGAAAAAACGCGCGGCGCAGGGCGCCGTCGCGGGCGGGGATGTTACCTGCGGGGGTAGACGGACGTCAACCCCCTGCCCAGCTACCATTTCCCGCTAAATGCAGGTAGATCTGCTCAGCCCCTGGTGGATTCGGGACGTCGAGATCCCGACCCGGCTCGTGCTCGCGCCGATGGCCGGCGTCAGCGTGCAGGCCTTCAGGCGCCAGGGACGGCGCTTCGGCGCTGGGCTCGTCTGCTCGGAGATGGTCAGCTGCGCGGGGTTGCAGCACGGAAATGAGCGCACGTTGGGCTATTTGCGGATCGCCTCGGACGAGCGCCCTCTGGCGGTGCAGATCTTCGGCTCCGAGCCCGGCGTGATGGCGGAGGCGGCCAGCATGGTCGAGGACGCCGGCGCCGATCTCGTCGACATCAACTTCGGCTGTCCGGTGCGCAAGGTGACGAAGACGGGTGCGGGCGCGACGCTGCTGGAAGACCCCGAGCGGGCGTGCGCAGTGGTAGCGGCCGTCACCGACGCCGTCTCCGTTCCGGTGACGGTGAAGATGCGGCGCGGGCTGGCGAACGGCTCACTGTCCTGCCTGGACCTCGGGCCGCGGCTGGTCGATGCCGGCGCGGAGTCGCTGACGTTGCACCCGCGCTCGGCGAAGCAGATGTACACGGGGGAGGCCGACCACTCGTTGACGGCGGAACTGGTGGAACAGGTCGACGTGCCGGTGATCGCGTCCGGCGACGTGACATCGCGCGCGCGGGCGCAGGCGATCCTGGCGACGACGGGCGCGGCCGCGGTGATGGTCGGGCGCGCGGCGCAGGGCAACCCCTGGGCACTCCGGGAGATCGTGGAAGGCGACGCCGGGCCGCCGACGCGCGAGGAGGTCGTCGCCGAGCTGATCCTGTTCATGCGCGAGACCGTGCGTGAGCTGGGCGAGCACCGCTCGACCGGGTTCCTGAAGAAGTTCTACGGCTGGTACCTCGGCCGCGGCCGCTTCCCGCGGCCGTTCAAGCAGGAGCTGGTGCAGCTCGAGACGCTGGACGAGGTCGAGGCGAGGCTGCTGGCCGCGGCGCCGGGCGCCGCCGAGATCTTGGCGGGCCTCGAGGCCGACCAGCCGGACGGCGAGGACGACGTCGTCCTCGACCTTCCGATCTCGATCTACGGCGGCGGCTAGGCCGCCCGGTTGCGTTCCCAGACCAGGCGGACGCCTTGGAGGGTCAGGAACGGGTCGACCCGTTCCAGTGTGCGCGCGTGCGGGACGATCAGGCCCGCCAGGCCGCCCGTCGCCACTGTCGGGGCCTCGGCGCCGAGCTCGCCGCGGATCGCCTCGACGATCCCGTCGACCTGGCCCGCGAAGCCGTAGACAAGCCCCGATTGCAGCGCGGCGGTCGTGTTCTTGGCGATCACCGTCGGCGGCTCGGCGAAGTCGATCGAGAACAGTCGCGCCGCCCGGGCCGAGAGCGCCTCCATCGAGACCTCGATCCCAGGCGCGAGCACGCCGCCCACGTACTCGCCCTCCGCCGAGACCACGTCGAAGTTGGTCGAGGTGCCGAAGTCGACCACGATCGAGGGCGCGCCGTGGTGCTCAAGCGCCGCGACCGCGTTCGCGATCCGGTCGGGCCCGACCTCGCGCGGATCCTCGTAGCGCACCGGGATCCCCGTCCGCGTCCCCGGGCCGAGCACGAGGAGCGCTACCCCTGCCCGCCCCGCCAGCTCCTCGTAAGCGCGAACGAGCGGCGGCACCGTGCACGACATCGCGATCCCCTTGACAGCCGAGAGGTCGACCAGCCCGCGCAGGAGCAGCCCCAGCTCGTCGCCGGTCCGCTCCGCCTCCGTCGCCACACGCCAGTGCTCGCGCAGCTCGTCTCCGTCGAACAGCCCGAGCACGGTTTGCGTGTTCCCGACGTCGATCGCCAGGAGCCCCGCCATGAACCGAGCCTACTTGAGGACGAGGGCGCCGATGCTCCAGTTCCCGAAGGCGGGCTGGTAGCGCAGGCTGCCCGGGTCGACCCGGGCTGAGAACAGGAACTGACTGTCGTAGGTGCGCATCGCGGCCGCCGGGGCGAGATCCCGCATGAGGTCGACGTCGAGCTTCCCGACCGCCCGGGAGCGTGCGCGGCCTCGCAGCCGCTTGG
Source organism: Actinomycetota bacterium (assembly GCA_005883965.1). Lineage (GTDB taxonomy): Bacteria > Actinomycetota > Thermoleophilia > Gaiellales > Gaiellaceae > AC-32. The sequence goes on along the minus strand of VAWL01000069.1, from coordinate 27,741 downwards.
CGGCCAGAAAGCGGCTCCGGTAGCGCGCGTTGTTCACGGCCAGCGGGCTCGTCGGATCGAGAAACTCACCGACGAACCCGGCGGAGTCGAGCACGTTCGCGCCGAAGGAGTCGCCGCAGAACCCCCACGACACACCCATGTCCGCGTCGCTACCGTGCGCGCCCATCGCCGTGTAGATGCTGCCGCCGGTGAAGCCTTTCATCGTGATGTGCTCAGGCTTGAAGCCAAGCCGGATCAGGTCGTCGCGAACGACCTCCGCCTCGGCGGGCGAGATCGTCCCCGACGAGCGGTAGTAGACCGTGATCTTGCCGCCGCGGAGATGTCCGCGCGCGAGCCGCTTCGCCTTCACGATGTTCGAGTGACTCGGGTAGGGCTGCTTGCTGCTCGAGCCCGGGACGACCGGGGGTAGCAGGTGGCTCCAGGACCGGCCGGCGAAGGGGCCTCCCGCGGCGGCGTAGTCCGTCCGGTCGACGGCGAAGTTGACCGCCTGCCGGAGCCGGACGTTGCGCTTGAAGAGACGGTTCCGGTTGTTGAAGACGAGCAAGCCGATGCACGGCTGCGCCTTGACCCAGAAGCGGCTCTTGTTGACGCCGTACTGGTCGGCAAGCGCCTGGCGCTGGGCCGCCGGAATATCTGCGTCTTCGTCGAACTCCCCGGCCTGCACCTGGGCGACAAGGGTGTCCTGGTTCTGGTTCCAGACAAGGTCGAGGCCCTCCTGGCGGCGCGGCGCGGCCCGGCCCGGCCCCTTCGTCCAGAACGGATTGCGTCGGATCGAGGTGAGGACATTTATGTCGTTGTGCGTGAAGGCGTAGCGGCCGGCCGAGGGGTACGGGCCGAGCACCTCCTGCGTGAGCGGCAGCGTGGTCGAGGTCGCCTGGAAGAACGGCATCGACAGCGTCGCGACGAAGTTCGGGTCGGGCTTGACCAGGCGGATGACGAGCTTGCGGCCCTTCGCCACCACGCCGCTGACGTGCTGCGCCTCGCCGTCGTTAACCCGCGCCGCGCCGACGATGTCGACGCCGTTCGGATCGGTGATGAACTGCGCGCCAGGCGACGCGAGCTCCTTGTTGGCCACGCGGTCGATCGCGTAGGCGAAGCTCTTCGCCGTCACGGAAGCCCCGTCGCTGAACCGGAAGCCCTTCCGGATAGTAAATGTGTACGTGCGTCCGCCGTTCGCGACGGTGAAGCCGGAGGCCGCCTGGGGAACGAGCGCGCCTGGCACAGAGAGGTCGTAGAGCTTCGCGGCAGTGGCGTCTTCGAGCCACCAGGCGGTCGTGAGGTAGGCGACCTGCGGGTCGATCTGGACCGAGGCGCCCGCGTTGCCGACCCGAATGATCTCGTCGCTCTTCGCGCCGGCGGCGCCCGCAAGGTGCGCGGCGGCCAGGAGCCCGGCTCCGGTTACGAGCATGGCCAAGGCGAGCCAGCCTTTGCGCCTCATCGCACAAGCTGAGACGCCGACGACGCGGAGCTGGTTAGAGCGGCTCGTCGTCGGAGCCCAGCGACTCGCCGATGCGCTCGGCGAGCGCCTCGGCGGTCAACGTCGGCTCGTCGCCGTCGCCGCGCAGCTCCTCGACGGTCACGTCGCTGGAGGTATAGACCTCGGCCCGCGGGATGATCCGGGTCGGGCGGTTCTTGTCCCAGACCCAGACGTCCTCCATCTTCAACTGGAAGAACGGGTAGCTCTGCTGCGGGACGTACTGCAGGTCGAGCTTGTTGCAGAGGTAGGTCGCGTCCTGCGTGAGCACGCAGTAGCGGAAGAGGCCGAAGACGGCGGAGTACTCCTTCTTGAGAGTCAGCTCGAGCTCGGCCTCGAACTCGTCAAGCTCGTCGAGGTGCGACATGAGGGGATCATTGTAGCCCTGCCAACAAGGCCGGCACCGGGCCGGCGCCAGGAATCACCAGCTCCGGAGCCAGCTCGGCCAGCGGCTCGAGCGCGAAACGGCGCTCCGCGAGGCGCGGATGCGGGACGGTCAGCCCGGGCTCGTCGACCACGGAATCGCCGTAGACGAGCAGGTCGAGGTCGATCGTGCGCGGGCCGAAGCGCGGGCCCTCGCTCCGCTCGCGGCCCAGGTGGCGCTCGATCTCGAACAGGCGCCCGAGCAGGTCACGGGCGCCCAGTGAGGTCTCGACCTCGGCAGCCCCGTTGAGGAAGCGCGGCTGGTCGCGATAGCCAACCGGATCGGTCCAGCGCAGCGTCGAGACCGCGCGCAGCTCGATCCCGTCCTCCGCGGCCAGGAGCTCGAGCGCCTGCTCGATCTGCCGCTCGGGCTCGCCGAGGTTCGAGCCGATTCCGACGTAGGCGGTGGCCATCTCTCGGATTGTCCAGGTTGCAGCTACCGTGTCGGCGCACGTGCGCGGGGTCGCTCTCATCGCCTCGCTTGTCCTGCCGTTCCATGCTGGGCACGCGATCACGGCCGGCTCCGGCCCGGCGCCGCTGCAGACCCTTCTGGCCTACCCGCGGACGATCGTCGGCCTCGATCGCATGCGAGTCGGCAGCGCCGAGTTCTCGCTGCAGGCTTCCGGCGCGCGCGAGATCGACGCGCAGCTCGGCCTCTGGCGCATGCCGAGCGCGGCGGCGGCGCGCCTCCTGCCGGCCCTGCGCGCGCAGGGCCTCGTCACCTCGGTGACGCCTGACCTACCTCTTCGCAGCGAGGCCACACAGGCGGTCGGCTACTGCACCGACCCGCTCTGCGACGCCGAATGGTGGCTCCATCATGTCCACGCGGATGCCTGGACACCTCCGGGCCCCGGCTTGCCGGTGACGATGATCGACTCGGGCGCCGATCTGTCGCACCCGGAGTTCGCCGGCCGGCCGAACACGACGGCGCTGAACCTCCAGACCTTCTCGTCCAGCTTCGAGGAGGCTCATGGCACGGCGACGTCGTCCGTGGTCGGCGCCCAGCTCAACGGCACCGGCCTCGGCGGCATCTACCCGCAGGCCAAGCTCCAGCTCTGGGACGCGAGCCCAGGCGGCGTGCTGACCGTCGGCGACGAGATCGCCGGCCTCGCAGCGGCCAGGGCCCACGGGCCTGGCGTCGTCAACCTCAGCCTCGGCGGCGCCGACCACCTCGCGGTCGAGGAGCACGCGATCCTGCGCACCTTTGCCGAAGGGTCGCTGGTCGTGGCGTCGGCCGGAAACGACCGCATGTTCGGCAGCCCAGCTTCGTACCCGGCCTCGTTCGCGCACGTGCTCACGATCGGCGCCACGAACGAAGGCGACCGGCCAACGAACTTCTCGAGCATCTCGTCGCACATGGACCTCGCAGCGCCGGGCCAGGACATCCCGGTCGCCGTGCCGTCGATCTGGGAGCCGTCGCCGGGCAACCCGTACGAGACACTCGACGGGACCAGCTTCTCGGCCCCGCTCGTCTCCGGCGCGTCCGCCGCTGTCTGGACGCTGCGCCCGAAGCTGACCAACTCGCAGCTCTTCGAGGTGATGCGCCGGTCGGCCCACCACGTCGGCAAGCGTGGGTGGAACGCGAGCACCGGCTACGGGATCCTCGACGTCCCTGCCTCGCTGGCCCGGAAGGCCCCGGCGCCCGACCCCGAGGAGCCGAACGAGGACGTCTTCCTCGTCGAGCCGCACGGGCTCCTGCCGGCCGGGCAGCCACCGCTGACCGCTCCGGGGCGCGCGAACCGTGTGCTGCCGGCCCACCTCGAGCGCTCCGAGGATCCCGAGGACGTCTACCGCGCGTACCTCCCGGCAAAGGGGAAGCTGATCGTGACCGTGCCGACGAAGGGAAACGCCAACCTCGAGGTCTGGGGACGGAAAACGCGCACCGTGTTCGAGCGCGGCGCGGCGGCGCAGCGCGACCTGCTCGGCGTCTCCGCGCGGCGCGGCAGCAAGACCGAGCGCGTCGTCGTCGCCGCGCGCAGCGTTGGCCAGTACGTCTACGTCGACGTCTCCCTCGGCAAGAACGTCGCCGCGGCGAGCTACTCGGTCAGGATCGCGACCGCTCGACGCTAGCCGCGGCGTGCTCTACCGGCGCCGTGAGCCGTACCTCGGGCTTGCGCACGCGCACACGTACTCGCCCCGCCGGGAAGCGTTCGAGCAGTGCGTCGGCGACCGCGGCAGCGATCGTCTCGAGCAGCATGAACTGCCGTTCGCTGGAAACTTCCCGGATGAGCGCGACCACCTCGCGGTAGTCGACGGTCTCCTGGAGCTTGTCCTCGGCCGGCTCGGGCAGCTCGAGCTCGACGTCGTAGAGGAACGGCTGCTCCTGCTCGCGCTCCTCCGGCTCGGCGCCGTGGCGGCCGCGGATCTCGAGCCCGCGCAGCTCCACGACGACGGTCATCCGAGCGCGGCCGCGGCGGCGGTCAGGGCCTCCACGTGCTCGCGGACGTCGTGGACGCGGAGGATCGTGGCCCCGCGCTCGTAGGCGGCGACGGCGGCGCCGACACTGGCGGCGACCGAGCCGGTGGTCGCCTCGGGGTCGCCGAGCAGCCTGCCGAGCGAGCTCTTGCGCGAGAAGCCGACCACGACCGGCCGGCCGAGCGCGGTGAGCTCGTCCAGGCGGCGCACCAGCTCGAAGTTGTGCTCGACCGTCTTGCCGAAGCCGATCCCGGGGTCGAGGCAGACCAGCTCCTCCGGGATCCCCGAGTCGACGGCGAAGCGCAGCCGTCCCTCGAGGAAGGCGGCGACCTCCGAGACCACGTCGTCGTAGCGCGGGTCGCGCTGCATCGTCCGCGGCTCGCCGAGCATGTGCATCAGGCACAGGTAGGCGCCGGAGTCGGCGACGACGCCGGCCAGCCCGGGGTCGCCCCGAAGGGCGGTGACGTCGTTGACGAGCTCCACGCCCAGGCCGAGCGCCGCGTGGGCGACCTCCGCCTTCGAGGTGTCGATCGAGACGGGAACCTCGCCGCCGAGCCGCTCGAGCACCGGCACGACGCGCCTCAGCTCCTCCTCGATGCCGACGCCCTCCGAGCCGGGCCGGGTCGACTCGCCGCCGACGTCCACGATCGCCGCGCCCTCCTCGGCCATCCGGCGCGCCGCAGCCGCCGCGGCCTCCGGGTCGAGGTTGACGCCGCCGTCCGAGAACGAATCCGGCGTAACGTTGACCACACCCATCACTGACGGGCGCGGGAACCGCTGCTCGATTGCCGATCTCATCCGTCGGTAGGTTAGGGCCATGGGGGAACTGGAGGCACGTCGCGCCTCTGCGTGGCGATTCGTGCGCGCGATCGTCCGTGCGCAGCCCTACGGCGTCAGCGGCGCCGTCGTCTCCGGGCTGCTCTGGCAGACGGGCGCCGTGGCCGCGCCGCTCGTCGTCAAGTACGCGATCGACCACGGGATCGTCCCGCACGACCACGGGGCCCTGCTGCTCTGGTTGCTCGTGCTGGCCGGGGTCGGCCTGCTGGAGGTCTGCGCGGGCGCCTTCCGGCACCTCTACGCGATCCGCAACCGCGCGCACACCGACGCGCGCGTGCGAGACGCGATCTTCGCGCACGCCCTGCGGCTCGACGCCGCCTATCACGACCAGGTCGGCCCGGGCGAGCTGCTGAGCCGCGCCTCGTCCGACTCGCTGCACCTGGCACGGATGATGGACGCGATCGGCCACACGATCGGCTACGCGCTGACCGTGGTCGCGGTCGCGATCGTGATGCTGATCCTCGACCCGCAGCTCGCGCTGATCGTGCTCGTGCCGGTGCCGTTCGTCAGCGTCGGCGCGTGGCTCTACTCGCGCCGTTACGAGCGCGGCACGCGGGAACTGCAGGAGTCGTGGGCCCAAGCCTCGACGCTCGTCGAGGAGACCGTCAGCGGCGTGCGCGTGGTCAAAGGGCTCGGCGCCGGCGGCGCGCTCTCGGCGACCTTCCGTGGGCGCAGCGCCCAGATCAAGGACCGCGCGCTGCACCTGGCGCGGCTCGACGCAATCTTCATCCCGGCGCTCGAGACGCTGCCGCTGCTCGGGATCGCGACGGTGCTCTGGTTCGGCGGCCGCAGTGTGATCGACGGCGGCCTGAGCGTCGGCTCGTTCGTGGCCTTCAACGCCTACGTGGTGATGCTGGTGTGGCCGCTGCGCGTGCTCGGCCAGCGCGTGACCACGCTGCAGAAGGCGCTGGCCGCGAGCAGCCGGATCACCGAGGTGCTCGAAGCCGAGCCCCAGCTGCGGGAACCGCGTCACCCGGTGGAGCTGGGCGCGCAGGGCGACATCCGGCTCGAGGGCGTTCGCTTCGGGCACGAAGGCGACCGCTTCGTGCTCGACGGGCTCGACCTGCACGTCGCGCCGGGCGAGTCGCTGGCTCTGGTTGGCGCGACCGGCTCTGGCAAGAGCACCGTCGCCGGGCTGCTGGCGCGCCTGTACGACCCGGAGGACGGCCGCGTCCTGCTCGACGGGCACGACCTGCGAGAACTGCGGCTGGACGACGTCCGGCGCGCGGTGGCCCTCGTCTTCGAGGAGACCTTCCTGTTCAGCGAGAGCGTGCGGGAGAACATCCGCGTCGGCCGGCCGGATGCGAGCGACGAGGACGTACAGCGGGCGGCGGAGCTCGCAGGCGCGGCGGCGTTCATCGGCGGCCTGCCCGACGGCTACGAGACGGTGCTCGGCGAGCGCGGCTTCTCGCTCTCCGGCGGGCAGCGGCAGCGGATCGCGATCGCGCGAGCGATCCTGGCCGACCCCGCCGTGCTCGTCCTGGACGACGCGACCTCGGCTGTCGACGCGACCAAGGAGCACGAGATCCGTGCCGCGCTGGCCGAGGTGATGCGGGGCCGCACGACCCTGGTGATCGCGCACCGGCCGGCGACGATCGCGCTCGCCGACCGCGTCGCCGTGCTCGAGGGCGGGCGGATCGTCGAGCTGGACACGCACGAGGCGCTGCTGCGGCAGTCGGCCCGCTACCGGGCCCTGCTCGCCCTGGATGAGGTCGCAGCATGATGGAGCGAGCCTCCACGCGCGAGGTCTGGTGGGAGTCGCAGCCGTTCCTGCGGCCGGTGCAGCGGCTCTACCTCGGCGCCGGCGTCGCGGTGATCGTCTCGACACTGATCACGCTCGCCGGGCCGGCGCTCGTCAAGTACGCGATCGACCACGGCATCAAGAAGCACGACCTGCACCCGCTGAACGTGGCCGCCCTGACGCTGCTGGGCCTCGCGGTCCTGAAGCCGCTCGTCGTGCGCGCGCAGACCCTGCTGGCCGCGACCGCGAGCGAGACCTTCCTCGACCGGCTGCGCGGAGCGGCCTTCGACAAGCTGCAGGCGCTGCCGCTCGGCTTCTTCGAGCAGGAGCGCACCGGCGTGCTCGTCTCGCGGCTGACCTCGGACGTGCAGGCCCTCGACGAGTTCCTCCGGGAGGCGTTGGTCGAGGTCGTCGGCAGCGGGCTGCAGATCGCGCTGACGGTGGCGGTGCTCGTCGTCCTCTCGCCGAAGCTCGCGCTCGTCTCGCTCGTGGCGCTGCCGGTCCTGATCGCCTCGAGCTGGGCCTTCCACCACGGAGCGGGTCGCGCGTACCACGCGATCCGCGACCGGGTGGCCGAGACGCTGACCGTACTGCAGGAGGGCCTCTCCGGGGTGCGCGTGGTACAGGCGTTCCGGCGCGAGAGCCGCACGCTCGAGGACTACCGGCCGAGGAGCCGCGCCCAGATCGGCGCCTGGCGCCGCGCCTCCTTCGTGAATATCCGCCTGTTCACGATGATCCCGCTCGCGCAGACGACGGCGCTCGTCGCTGTGCTGCTGACGGCGGCGTCGATGTACCGGAACGGGTCGATCAGCGAGGGGACGATCGCTGCCTACGTTCTCTACCTTGTCCAGCTGTTCGATCCGATCGCGCGGTTCAGCGAGTGGCTCGGCGAGTTCCGGCAAGGACTGGCGGCACTCGGGAAGGTGGTCGGGCTGCTCCGCGTCAAGGCCAGGATCGTCGAGCGGCCCGGAGCGGTCGAGCTTCCGGACGACGGGCGGGTCGAGCTGCGCGACGTGACGTTCGGCTACGACGACGGGCCGCCCGTCGTGCGCGGAGTCTCGCTCGAGTTCGCTTCCGGCGAGCACGCGGCGCTGGTCGGTGTCACCGGCGCGGGCAAGTCGACGTTGGCGAAGCTGCTGACGCGGCAGTACGACCCCAGCAGCGGCTCGATCGCGCTCGGCGGCGTCGATCTGCGCGAGGGGACGCTCGAGTCGCTCCGGCGGCGGATCGTCCTCCTGCCGCAGGAAGGGCACCTCTTCAGCGGGACGATCGCCGACAACGTACGCCTTGCACGGCCCGAAGCCACCGACGACGAGGTACTGCGCGCGCTCGACGAGATCGGCGCCCGCGAACGGTTCGAGTCGCTGCCAAGTGGGATCAGAACCGACGTGCAGACGCGCGGGGTGCGCCTCTCAGCAGGCGAGCGGCAGCTGGTCGGGATTGCGCGCGTCGCGCTTGCCGACCCGACGGTGATCGTCCTCGATGAGGCCACATCGAGCCTCGACCCGGCAACCGAGGCGGAGGTCGAGCTCGCGCTCGCCGCGGTGGCCGCCGGCCGCACCGTGATCACGATCGCCCACCGCCTCTCGACCGCCGAGCGAGCCGACCGCGTCGTCGTGATGGACGCCGGCGAGGTCGTCGAGGTCGCGAGCCACGACGAGCTGGTCCGCCAAGGCGAGCGCTACGCCCGCTTGTGGGCCAGCTGGCAAGCCGGCGTCACCGCCGGGGCCTAGGGCTTCGTCGCCGTGAGGTACGCGCTGGCCATGCGGGAGACGCCCTTGCCCTCTTCGACAACCCTCCGGAGGTGGGCCGCAAACCGCTCCCGCTCCTCCGGCGTGAGCGCTTGGTCCATCGCCTCGGCAATCGTGGGGATTCTCGGGTTGCCCGACCTGTTCAGAAACGCGTCCAACGGCGTTGGCTCCATCGCCCGGATCTCAGCCTCGAGTTCGAGCTCGATCGGGAAGAAGCCGCCCTTCTCGGCGAACCGCATCAGGTCGCGCTCGTCGAAGTCGAGCATCGGGTCGCTCGGCGGCTGGATCTCCGCGTAGCGCTCGCGTCGTCGACTCCCACGAGGGCGTCGGCGCCGGCGTTGACGAAGCTGCAGCGCTCGGAGACGCCGAGGCCATCGGCCGCCTCGCGGCAAAAGTCGAGCAAATCGTCCGAGATGTCCGAGAACACGACGTGCCCCGCGCCCCGCTCCAGCGCGCCGAAGCCGATCATCCCCTCGCCGCAGCCGACGTCGGGCAGCGTCTCGCCCTCCGCGAGCCACGCCCGGTCGAGCACCTTCTCGCGCACGTGTGCCAGGCCGTCTCGCATCCGCTCGCGAACCGCCGGATCGCCGCCGTAGCGATGGACGGCGAGCCACTCCGCCCAGATGTCGCGCGCTTTTTCCGTCAGCCCTTGGCGCCTTCGGGCGGCGGCTGCATGGTCGCGCCCGGGAACGGCCTTGGGATCGGCTTCGGCTGCGGGCGGCGCCTGCGGTCCTCGCCCGGCGCTTCGGCCGGCGGCTCGGGAGTCTCGTCCGGGAAGATCGTCGCCTCGTCCTCGCCGGCGAGCAGCCGCTCGAACTGGTCCTTGTCGATCGTCTCGCGCTCGATCAGGATCCCCGAGAGCCGGTGCAGCTGGTCCATGTGCTCCTTGAGCACCTTGACGGCGAGATCGTGCCCTTCCTCGATCACGCGCCGGATCTCGTCGTCGATCTCCCGCGCGATCTCCTCGGAGTAGTCGGGCTCGGCGCCCATCTCGCGGCCGAGGAACGGCATGTCGTGGTTCCGGCCGAGCACGCGCGGGCCGAGCTTCTCGCTCATGCCGAAGCGCATGATCATCTGCTTCGCGGTCGAGGTGACCTTCTCGAGATCGTTGGCGGCACCGGTGGTGACCTCTTGGAAGACCAGCTCCTCCGCGGCGCGGCCGCCGAGGGTCATCGCCAGCTGCTCCATCAGCGCGGTCTTGGTCGTCAGGTACCGGTCCTCGCGCGGGAGCGAGATCGTGTACCCGAGCGCCTGGCCGCGCGAGATCACCGAGATCTTGTGGACGTCGTCCGTGTGCTCGAGGAAGTGGCCGACGATCGCGTGGCCGAGCTCGTGGTAGGCAGTGATCTTGCGCTCCTCCTCCGAGAGCAGGCGCGTCTTCTTCTCGGGGCCGGCGATCACGCGCATGATCCCTTCCTCGAGCTCCTCCTGCTGGATCGTCTTCTTGCCGCGGCGCGCTGCGAGCAGCGCTGCCTCGTTGACGAGGTTCGCCAGGTCGGCGCCGGTGAACCCAGGAGTGCCGGCGGCCAGCGTGTCGAGATCGATCTCGGGCGCGATCGGCTTGCCCTTGGCGTGTACCTCGAGGATCTTGCGGCGGCCGATGCGGTCGGGCCGGTCGACGACGATCTGCCGGTCGAAGCGGCCCGGGCGGAGCAGTGCCGGGTCGAGGATGTCTGGCCGGTTGGTGGCCGCGATCAGAATGATGTTGTCCTTCAGCTCGAACCCGTCCATCTCGACGAGGAGCTGGTTCAGAGTCTGCTCGCGCTCGTCATGGCCACCGCCGAGGCCCGCGCCACGGTGACGGCCGACGGCGTCGATCTCGTCCATGAAGACGATGCACGGCGACGCCTGCTTGGCCTGCTCGAACAGGTCGCGCACGCGCGAGGCGCCGACGCCGACGAACATCTCGACGAAGTCGGAGCCGGAGATCGAGAAGAAGGGAACGCCGGCCTCGCCGGCAACCGCGCGCGCGAGGAGCGTCTTGCCCGTGCCGGGCGGGCCGTAGAGCAGTACGCCCTTGGGGATCCGCGCGCCGAGCGCCTGGAACTTCTTCGGGTTCTCCAGGAACTCCTTGATCTCCTGGAGCTCCTCGACGGCCTCGTCCACGCCGGCCACGTCCTTGAAGCCGATCTTGGGCGAGTCGGGCGCCATCCGCTTCGCGCGGGACTTGCCGAAGCTCATCACCTTCGAACCGCCGCCCTGCACCTGGTTCATCAGGAAGATCCAGAAGGCGATCAGGATCACGAACGGCAGCATCGAGATGAGAATCCCGAGCCACGAGAAGCCGCCGGTGCCCTTCGAGTCGAAATTGACGTTGTGGCTCTCCATCTGCTGAGTCAGCTCCGGCACCGACTGGTCGGCCGGATAGTGGACGGAGCCCTTTTTGCCGGTCTTGAGGAGGACGAAGCTGAGCGAGTGCTTGCTCGGGTTGAACTCGGCCGACTGGACCTGGTGGCTCTGGACGAGCGTGAGGAACCCGGAGTAGGTCACCTTTTGCGCGCTCTTCGAATGCGGGATCAGCGTCTGGCTCGCCAGCCAGACGAGCAGCACGATCACGACAAGTGGAAATAGCGCTGAACGGAAGAAGCGATTCACGGGCCCTCTATCGGCAAAGGGTACCAGCGGGCATGAATCCCACAGTTCCCGCGCAGCCTGGGTCTAAATCTCGGCGGGTTGCAGGTCGGAGGCGAGAACCGCGACGTACGGCAGGTTGCGGTAGCGCTCGGCGAGGTCGAGGCCGTAGCCGACCACGAAGCGATCGGGGATCTCGAAGCCGATGTAGCGCACCGGAACGTCGATCTGGCGCCGCGACGGCTTGGTCATCAGCGCGCAGATCTCGAGCGACGCGGGCTCGCGCGACTCGAGGTTGCGCATCAGGTACGAGAGCGTCAGGCCGGAGTCGATGATGTCCTCGACCACGAGCACGTCGCGGCCTTCGATGTTGATGTCAAGGTCCTTGAGGATGCGGACGATCCCGGAGGTGTCGGTCGAGTCGCCGTAGCTCGAGATGGCCATGAAGTCGACCTCGCAGGGCACGGTGATGTGCCGCATCAGATCGGCCATGAAGAAGACGGCGCCCTTGAGCACGCCGATCAGGAGCAGGTCGCGCCCCTCGTAGTCGCCGGAGACCTCGGCGCCGAGCTCGGCTACGCGCGTCCTCAGGGTGTCCTCGTCGATCAGGACCTCGCCCACCGCGCGCTCGAGCTCCGTTTGACTCACGCGTCCCGCTCCCGGCGCCGGCAAAGCCGGCACCTCCGCTCCCTGATCCCGCTCCCGGCCACGGCGAAGCCGCGGCCTCCGCTCTTGGGCGGCTCCGTCGAGCCTACGCCGCCGATGAGCTCCGTCGAGCCTACGCTCATTGCCGCGTCGCCTTGATCCCCGGGGCGTCGACCAGGCCGGGCACGGCGACGACCTCGCTGCCGCGAACGACCAGGGGCCAGGCTTCTCGTTCCGATCGCGGGATCTTGGCGTCGACGAACACGTCCTGCACCTTCTTCCTGCGGCCTGCGAGCCGGTCGCCGGGCCGCCAGCTTCGTACCTTAAGCCCTGGGAGCTCGGATTCGATGCGCCACTCGCCCCAGCGAACGCTGCGGTCGAGGGCGACGGGCGTCTGCTCGAGCCAGACGCGGTCGTACTCACGGACGGCGGTGAGCCCTTGGCCGAGGTCGACGCGCTTCGAGCCCTCGCGCGCTGCGAGCAGCGCATCGAGCTTCGAGGGGCGCTCTTCGGCCAGCCGCAGCAGGTTCCGCTCGGCGCCCGGGTGGAGCCGGTGGAGGAGCGGGAGGATCTCGTCGCGGATCAGGCCGCGGGCGGTCTCGGGGTTCGTGCTGTCATGGCGCGGATCGAGGCCGACAGCGGCGCAGTACGCCTCGGTCTCCTCGCGCCAGAGGGTGAGCAGCGGGCGGACGACGCCGTCCTCGCGCCGGGGCTTGATCCCCTTCGCCGTGCCGCTGGAGACGAGCCGGTAGAGGACGGTCTCGACCTGGTCCGAGGCGGTGTGGCCCGTGGCGCGCAGTCGGTCGCGGGCGAAGGAGTAGCGGAGCTCGCGGAGCGCGTCTTCGGTCGGGCGCGCGGGCGGCGGAGCCTCGACGACTTCGGCGCCGAAGGCCTCGCGGCAGAAACGGGCGTCCTCGTCCGACTCGGCGCCGCGGAGCCCGTGGTTCACATGGAGCGCCGAGACGCGGTAGCCGAGCTCGCGGAGCGCGTGCCAGAGGCAGGTCGAGTCGGGCCCGCCGGAGACGAGCGCGAGCACCTCGCCGCCGGACGGAATCAGGTCGTGACGGCGGATCTGCTCCTCGACCCTCGCACGCAGGTCGCCGGGGGCGCTCAGACGCTCTGATTGGGCCACGGGAACAGTCTTGCACCCGCGCGCCGGTTGTCAGGTCAGAGGAGGTCGGTCAGGTCGCAGCCGCGGGTGACGAGAGCCGGCTGGGCCTTCTGGAGCACGCCGTGCACGTAGTTGGCAAGCCCGTACGCCCGGTACATGTGCGGGCCCGCGTTCCCGTGGTGCTGCTGGATCTCGAGGGCCTTGGCGTACTCGGCGAGCATCCCGACGAGCAGGCGCCGCGCCTGCGCGAGCGACGGATCGGTCGGCCCCATCGCGCGCATCGTCTTCTCCTCGCGCTTGGCCTCAGAGATCACCTCGCCCGCCTTGGCGTCGCCGCTCTCGTATTGCTCGCCCCAGAGGCCGAGCGCGGTCATGTTCACGGCCGCCGCCTGGATGAACTGGCGGTCGGTCGCCGAGCACGTGTGGCCAGTCGCAGGCTTCGCCCGCCCGTTCGTCGCGAGCGCGAGCGCAAGGGCGCACAGAGCCGCCAGGCCCGCCGCAGTAAGGCCGAGACGCCGCACGCACCGATTGTCGTCGGTCGGAGGGGGCGAATCCTCCCCTTTTCGGGGGGGTTCGGTCAGAAGATCAGCGAGCGGTACGAGATTGTCCGCCGCATGCCGATCGCCTCGTAGACGCGGATCGCCGCCGCGTTCTCGGCGCGCACGAACAGGCAGACGACCGGCAGGCGCTCGAGCAGCAGCCGGCAGAGATCGCGCATGCCGCGCTGGGCGTAACCGCGGTTGCGCACAGCGGGGTCGACCCAGACCTGCTGGAGCTGGACTGCGTACGGCGTCCAGGCGGAGGCCTCCGCCTTGAAGAGGATCGTCCCGTTGTCGGTCCAGAGCCACGAGCGCCCGTCCTCGATCTGCATGCGCGTGCGCCAGCGGAAGCTCTCGGGGTCGCGGTCGAGTGGGTCGATCCCGATCTCCTCCAGGTGCGCCGCGGCGCACGCGGGCACCAGTAGCTCGAGGTCGTCCCGCGCCGCCGGCCGCAGCCCTGTCTCGCCCGAGCGCGGCGGCTCGTCGAGCACGTAGACCGGCTGGCCGGGCCGGTCCTCGCGCGGCTCCGGCAGCTGCGGCCGCGCCGCCTCCCAGAGCTCGGCCACCGCCCGCTCCTCGCCGATCAGCATCCGCGCGTTACCGGCCGCCGCTACCTCCCCGAACGCCGCGCAGCCCGTGCCCGATGGGACGATGTTCGAGCCGACGTGGCAGAGCGCCGCGAGGCCAAACTCGCCGTCGAGCGCGGTGAAGCGGCCGAGGCCGCGGCGGGCGACGTCCTCGAGAAAGACGCGCTCGACCGGATCCTCGGCGCAGAAGGCGAGGATCTCGTCCAGGGTCGGTTCCTTCAACGCGGGCATAGGCCCCCGAAACTTTAGGCTCTCTCCGATGCCGATCCACATCCGAGCCGAGCCGGGCGAGTACGCCGACGCCTGCCTGCTCCCGGGCGACCCGCTGCGCGCCAAGTACATCGCCGAGACGTACTTCGACAATTCCGTCCAGCGGAACGGCGAGCGGGGGATGCTCGGCTACACGGGCGAGTACCAGGGCGCGCCGGTCTCGGTGCAGGCAACGGGGATGGGCTGCCCCTCGGCGGCGATCGTGATGGAGGAGCTCGTCCAGCTCGGGGTCAAGCGCTTCCTGCGGGTCGGGACCTGCGGCGGCCTCCAGCAGGACCTGCAGCTCGGCGACCTGATCGTCGCCGTCTCCGCGGTCCCGGCCGACGGCACCGCGCGTCACTACGTCGGCGGCGAGCCGCACACGCCTACCGCCGACTGGGAGCTCGTTCACGGCGCGGTCCACGCGGCGAAGGAGCTCGACCAGCCGGTGCGCGTCGGCGCGATCGCCTCGAGCGACACGTTTTACGACCCCGACCCGGGCCGGCACAAGCGCTGGTCCGAGCGCGGCGTCCTCGGCGTCGAGATGGAGGCGGCGGTGCTGTTCACGATCGGCGCGCTGCGCGGCGTCAAGGCGGGCTGCCTGCTGACCGTGAGCGACATCGTGATCGGCGAGGAGTTCACGCGGATCTCCGACGACGAGCTGCGCGCCGCGGTCGACCGGATGACGCGCGTCGCACTGACGACGGTCACCCATTAGCACCGTCTTCCTCGTCAACCCCGCCTCGGAGAACGGCTCCACGGGCCGGCGCTGGCCCGAGCTCGCCCACCGCGCGGCGACGCTGGGTCTCGCGGGCGACGCCCTGATCTCCGAGCGGCCTGGCCAGCTGACCGAGCTCGCACGCGAGGCTGCGGGCCGTGCGGACCTGCTCGTCGCCGTCGGCGGTGATGGAACGGTAAACGAGATCGCCAACGGGATCGCGGGCCTCGACGTCGAGCTGGCCGTGATCCCACGCGGCACCGGCTGGGACTTCGTCCGCACCTACGGGATCCCGCGGCGCTTCGACGACGCAGTCGCGATCGCACTTGGTGGCCGCTCTCGCGAGATCGACCTGGGGCGGGCGCAGTACCGCGGCTGGGACGGCGCCGAGCGCGAGTCCTGGTTCGCGAACGTCGCCAGCGCCGGGATGAGCGGCGCGATCGCCAAGCGGGCGAACGAGAGCTCGAAGGCGCTCGGCGGCAAGGTCTCGTACCTCTGGGCGACGGTGACCGTGTTCGCGCGCTGGCGCAACGACCAGGTCAGTGTGACCGTGGACGGAGAGCGGCGAAGCGGCCGGATGCACGACGTGGTCGTCGCCAACGGGCGCTACTTCGGCGGCGGGATGATGATCTGCCCCGAGGCCGATCCGGACGACGGGCTGCTCGACGTCCTCCTGATCGGCGACCTGAGCAAGCGTGACCTGCTCCTGACCCTGCCCAAGACGTACCGCGGCAGGCATCTCCCCCACCCGAAGGCCGAGCTGCTGCGGGGGAAGGCGGTCGAGGTTGACGCGGCCGAGCCGCTGCCGGTCGAGCTCGACGGCGAGCAGCCGGGCACGACGCCGGTCAGGTTCGACGTCGTCCCGCGCAGCCTGCGCCTACGGGTCCCCGCCTAGGTCTTCTTCGCGCGCGGGGTCGTCGTCCGCTTGGCTGCCGAGCGCTTCGGGGCCGGCTTCGCCAGCCGGTCGACCTTCTTCTCGAGAGCCGCCACGCGCTTCTCGAGCTCGTCGAGGCCGCGCAGGCGCCGCTGGATCTCGTCCGCGCGCGCTTTGAGCCCGGCCGCGGCGTCGACCACACGCTGCGCCGACGGGAAGTCGCTGATCTTGCCGACGACGTCCTCGCCGCGGTCGGCGAGCTTGCCGATCAGGTCCGGTTTTCGCTGTGGTTGGGCCATCGTCTGAACCGCCTTTCGTCGGGATGAGCCTAACGCGTGCCCACTTCGGCCATGACGCACACCCACTCAGCGCCGGACCAGGACCGGCGTCCCGGCCTGCGTCGCGGCGAACAGGCGCCGCAAAACCGGGTTGCGTACGCGGATGCAGCCGTTCGAGACCGAGTGGCCGATCGACCAGGGCTCGTTCGTCCCGTGGATCGCGACCGGGCCGCCCTGCGTCCAGCCGGTGAGCACGTTCGAGAAGGCCGAGATCCCGAGCGCCCCAGGCCCGTAGGGGCCCGAGGTGTCGGCCGGGATCAGCAGCTGGTTGACGTAGTAGCTGCCGACCGGCGTCGGGGTCGCCTGCGAGCCGACGGCGACCGCCGTCGAGAGGACGGGCCGGCCGCTGCGGTAGAGGGTCAGCCGCCGCGCCGAGACGTCGACGACGAGCCGCGTGCGCACCGGCCCGACGCGCACGCTGCCCGCTCGCACGTAGCCGGTAACGCCGTTCGGCCTGAGCGGGAGCTGGACGCGGTACCAGGAGGCACGGCAGTCGTGCCGGCGGACCGCGGCCAGGACGCGGAAGAACGTCGGGAAGCTGTTGACGTTCAGCCGCCCGAAGTCGGCGAACGGCCGGCGGCCCGGCCGCCGGTAGGCGGCGGCGTGGGTGCGGACGACAGCGGCGACCGCAACGCGGTGCGAGCCGACGGCCCTGATCGAGCCGCTGCGACAGTGAGCGGCCCCGGCCTGCGACGGCGGCTCCTGAATCGTCCGCGCGCTTGCGCCGCAGGCCGCGAGGAGGCCGGCCAGCGGCAACACGCACAGCGCCCGGAGACGCGCCTGCATGCCTTGCAGGCTAGTCGGAATCCCGCGTTGACACGAAATCGTCACAACTTCGTCACCCATTTGGGCGTCGTATCTTCCGAATCCAGCGCTACGCTGATTTCGAAGACATGACACAGCTCTTTACCCCCCTTCGCAGACGAGCGCACACGCACCAGGCGACCCGGACTTACGTGCTCCTACAGCGGTTCGGCGTCCCCTTCGAGGTCGAGCGGACAGTGTGCTCCGACTGCCAGCGGGTGCTCGAGGAGCGCCCGCTCAAGCGCGCGGCCGCGTAACTCCGCACGCAGCCCCGCCCGCAGCCGCGACAATGGCTGCGTGGCGGGCGACCGCATCGACCTGGACAAGGGAACGACCTCCGAGCTCGCGCTCGCGCTGCGCGACGCGATTGCCCGGAACCTCGAGCGCGAGGAGGGCCGGCGCGCCCGGGAAGGTCTCGGCGGGCGGGTGCTGATCCGCGCGGAGGACACCGACCGCGCCGTCACCATCGACTTCGAGCGCGACCGGATCCGCGTCGGCGACGGCGAGCAGCCCGCGCCGAGGATCCGGATCGCCGGCGACGAGGACGCGATCCTGGCGCTGACCCGCGTGCCGTTCCGCGGCCCGGTACCGAAGGCGTGGTCGTCAGGCGGGCGGCAGGCACTCAAGCGCCAGCTCGGCGGCGAGCTGACCATCCGCGGGCTCCTCCTGCGCTCACCGAGCGTGCTCAGGCTGTTGCGGCTGCTCTCCGCGTAGCGCCTCGGCAACGCCCGCCAGCACTTCGCCGGCACTGCCGTCGATCCGCAGCGCCGCCCGGTCGTTGAGCGCGGTCGGTCCGCGGTTGACGATCGCGAGGTCGCCGCCGGCGGCGATAGTCTCGAGCGGCAGCCCGGCGACCGGGTGCACCTCGAGCGCCGAGCCGACGACCAGCAGCAGCCGGGCCCGGCGCGCGAGCTCGAACGCGCGGTCGATCGCGGAGGGCGGCAGCAGCTCGCCGAAGAAGACCACGTCAGGCTTGAGGATCTCGCCGCAATCCGGGCAGGCCGGAGCATCCGCCTCGCGCAGGAGCTCGAGCACGTCCGCGAGGGCCACGCGCTCCCCGCAGCCAGGACAGGTCGAGCTGCGGATCGAGCCGTGTACCTCGACCACCTCGCGGCTCCCGGCGCGCTCGTGCAGGAGATCGATGTTCTGGGTCACGACCGCCTCCAGGACGCCGAGCTGCTCGAGCTCGGCGAGCGTGAGATGCGCCTGGTTCGGCTCGGCCTCGGCCAGCATCGCGACGCGCGGCTTGTAGAAGCTCCAGACCTTGCGGGGATCGGCGCGGAAGGCCTCGATCGAGCCGTACTCGAGCGGGTCGAAGCGCGCCCAGATCCCCGTCGGCGAGCGGAAGTCCGGGATTCCGCTCTCGGTGCTCACACCCGCGCCGGTGAGTGCCACGCACGGCTGCCGCTCGAGGATCAGCTCCGCAAGCTCCCGCGCGCCCATCGGCCGATCATAGGAGGGCTTCGACGAAACCTGGTCTGTGCCGTCGGGCCGCGCTGTCCGCCCCGAGCCTGCGTCCTCAGTCGTCCCTGTAGCAACCACTACAGGGATTCCCTGCGTCCTTGCCTCGCACCCCCGACGATGAGCAAGGTTCCGCCGAACCGTCCTAGAGTTCCGCCGTGGACTTTCGCTTCGCGACCGAGGTCCGGGTGCGCTTCGCCGAGACCGACGCGCAGGGCGTCGCGCACCACGCCGTCTACCTCGTCTGGTTCGAGGTCGCGCGGATCGACTACCTCGCGCGCTTCCGCGGCGGCTACCCCGAGCTGCGGGCGGAGGGCATCGAGGCGCTGACGACCGAAGCGCACGTGAGCTATCTGGCGCCGGCGCGCTTCGACGACCGGCTGACCGTCCTCTGCGCCTGCGGCGAGCTCCGCGGCGCGCGCTTTCGCTTCGACTACCTGGTCGAGCGGAACGGAGAGCGCCTGGCCGAGGGCTGGAGCCACCACGCCTGCGTCGACGCCGTGACCCACCGGCCGACGCGCGTTCCCGCCTGGCTGCTCGAGGAGATCGCTAGCGCCGAGAGCTAGGGCCGGTCGCGCCGCTCGGGCCGCTCGGCCCGCTGGGGCCGCTCGGGCCCTTCTTCGGCTTGGCCTTCGGCTTCGTCCCGTACCGCACCAGGCGCGGCTCGGCGCGGTAGGACGAGTACCAGGTGTTGTCGTAGAGCAGCTTCCCGCCCGGCAGGTAGACGAGGCGGCGCACGCTGGTCGAGCGGGAAGGCTCGCCGGTGTCGTCGACGACGGTCACGCCCTGGTACAGCGTGGGGTCCGGGGTCCGCTTCGTCGGCGGCGGAGCGGTGTCGACGAGCGGCCGGGCCTCGCTGACGACGCGGCGGTGGGTGGGCGATCCGTAGAGGCCGACATCGAGCGAGTACGAGCCGACGAAGGTACGCACCAGGATCCAGTGCTGGGTGTCGTTGACGAAGCGCAGGTCGACGTCGGGGTAGTCCACGGTCGCGTCGCGGCCCTGCGGGTAGTGGCTGATGTAGAGGGCGTGGTTCGTGCGCGCGGTGATCCTCAGGCCGGCCTCGTAGGCGGCGTTGAACACCGTCGTCGAGACCTGGCAGACGCCGCCGCCGAGACCGGTCGTGACCTCGCCGTTGATGATCACCGGCGCCTCGAGGAAGCCCTTGGCCGCCGTGCGCGCGCCGGTCGCATGGTTGAACGAGAAGGTGGCGCCCGGCGCGATCAGCTTGCCGTCGATCAACTTGGCGACGAGCTGGACGTTGTGGATCCGGTTCGGATCGCCGCCGTAGATCGTTTCGTAGCTGCCGATCTTCGTCGTGATCCCCAGCGCCCGGGCCTCCGCGGTCGAGCGCCTGGCCGCCTGGGTTGCGACAACCACGCGAGCGCTTCGCTGCGTCGGAGAGAGCGCGGCGGCGAGGATGTCGCGGCGCGTCGCGGCGACGTCGATCACGCGTCCGGGGCGCGCCGGGACGACGGCGACGTGGCCGTTCGCCAAGACGCTGAAGCCGGCGTTGCGCGGGGGCCGGCCGATCCCGTGCGCGAGTCGCTTGAAGTAGCCGTCCGCGGCGCGGCCCCCGATCGCGAGCGAAGTCGAGCCGCCGTGCGGCAGCAAGAGCAGCGCGGAGACCTGGCCGGGCCGCAGCAGCCAGGACGAGCGGCCGAGGCTCATCCGGATCGGCCGCGAAAGCGACGTGTGAACCTGGTTCACGGCCGGCGCGAGGTCCGCAGCGGTGACCGTGGGCCGGTCGAGCACGACCGGCAGCGAGACCGGCTGGCCGCGGTCGAGGCCGGCGAGGGCCTGCACGATCGCGGCGCCCGCCGTCGAGCTCTGCAGCGCGCGGCCTGTCCGTGCTCCGACGATCGTCGGCGTGGGGCCGCGGAGCACGATCGCAGCGTCGCGGTGCGGCGTACCCACGGCGCGGCTCATCCGTGCGAGCTCGACGCGCAGGGCCTGCTTCCAGACGCGGGCCGGCGGGGTGACGTCGGCGCCGAAAACCCGGACGCCGATCCTGCGCAGGCCCCGAAAGGGCGCGAAGCCACGGCCGTCGCGCTGCGCCAGCTTGACCGCCGCTCGCCAGTCGGCCTCGACGCCGAGGTTGGTCGCGCGCAGTTTCCAGCTGTGCCCTTCTGCGGTGAAAACGACCGGAACGCTTGCCACGGCGCGCGCCCGAGCCTCGAGCTTGGCCGTCGCCTCGTCCGGTGTCAGCCCGCCGACGTTGACGCCGGAGATGCGGACCCCACCCGCGATCTTGTCCGGCGAGCCCGCGAACGCGAGTCCGAGGACCACTCCGCCGAACACGCAGACCGCCGCGAGCGCGCCCAGGCGTTGGGCGAGCAGCCGGCGTGCCCTCGCACGCCGACGCCTCCGCACCCGGAGCGCACTCGTCCCCACTTCCGCCCGCAAGGCGCGAAGTCTAGCGGCGAAGTCCGCGGTTGACGGGTGGGCGGAAGCAGGTCGCAGACGCGCTCGGGGCTGTGGACGAACGGCCACACATTCGGCGCTGACCCGTCACAGCCTCGTCACATTTTCCCCGATACGATCGCCACTGGGTGGTGGGTTAGGGGTGCCCCAGCGGCGAGGCCCAAATTGCGCGATTCGCGAGGCCGGGAGGCGGCTCAGATGTACGCGCGATGGATTCCGTCGAACGAGAAGACGCGCGAGCGGTCGCCGCCGTACGCCTCGAGCAGCCGTGGGAAGTACCGCCTCAAGGCGTCCTCGTACTCGAGCCGTCCCTCGACGAGCACCCGTGCGCCCTCGAGCAACTCAGGGAGATCCCGCTCGATCCGCGCCCGCGTCATGCTCGGCGTCCGCGGCCCGTCGTCCTCGACCGGCTCGGGCTGTCCCCCCAGCTGCGTGAAGGACGGATACCGCTCGGTGTCGGGAATGACGGACCAGAAGGGCACGCCGTTGAAGAGCCACTCGTGCCACGGCCCACCCGACAGCGCGAGCCACGGCGTGCCGACAGCCAGCACGGCGCAGCCGAATCCGGTGTGCGGTGACACGAAGACCGAGCACGCCTCGACGTACGCGAGCTGCTCCAGAAGCGGCAGGTCGACCGCCCGGACGACGTTCCCCGCGGCGGCCGCGATCCGGTCGAGCCCTTCCGTCGTCGCCGAGCTCGACGTGCGCCCGTCGCGTTCCAGCTTTGCGACCAGGCAGAACACGGCCTCCGGGAACTCCGCCGCCAGCGCACCGGCGATGAGCTCCCACGACGCCACCGACGGGTAGCGGGCGGGCTCGCTCGAGCCGGCTGGCATCAGCGCGATCCTCACCGGCGTCGAGCCCAGCTCGCGCTCGACGCGCTGCCTCAGCTCCGCCGGCAGCTCCAGGCGCAGCCGCCGGTTCGGCACGTAGGCGGGCGGCTCCGATCCGGCCGTGCCGTGCCGGATCCGAGCCCGGAAATGACGGTGCGAGGCCTGGTAGAAGGCACGCACGCCGCCGAACCCGAGCTGGGAGGGTTGGCGCGAGCGCTGGTCGTCGAGCACGTAGTCCCATTCGCGCGGCACGGCCGCCAGCGCGGCGTCGGGATCGCCGGTCCGTCCAAGGAAGTCGACGTAGTCCACGGCGTAGGTCTTGCGCACGAAAGGGCAGCAGGCCGCGAGGTCCGTCGCAGTCGCGCCGTTCAGCAGCAGGCTGATCTCGAGCTCATGGTCGCCCTCGTGGTAGCCGAGGCAGTAGCGCAGCGCCTCGACCGCGTGGCCGACCGGATGCGCGTACCAGAAGTTGACGAGGAGCTCCATCGTGGCAAAGTCTTGCTGTGTCGACGCAAGCGGAGAAGGCCCGGGCGTTCCAGGCGCTGCACCAGGGCGAACCGTTCGTGATCCCGAACCCATGGGATGCCGGCTCGGCGCGCATGCTCGAAGCGCTCGGGTTCAAAGCTTTGGCGACCACGAGCGGCGGATTCGCCTTCACGCTCGGCCGGCTCGACGGCGAGGTCACCTTGGACGAGGTGGCCGCGCATGTCTCGGCTCTCGCCGAGGCGACGGACCTGCCCATCTCGGTTGACCTCGAGAACGGCTTCGGAGCAGAGCCGGAGGCGGCGGCGCGGGCGATCGAGCGCGTGGCCGAGGCGGGGGCGGTGGGCGGCTCGATCGAGGACTGGGATCCCGGCGAGAGCCGGCTCTACGATCCCGTCCACGCGACCGAGCGAGTCGCGGCCGCGGTCGAGGCGGCCCGACGGCAGCCATTCCCGTTCACGCTGACGGCGCGAGCCGAGAACCACCTCCGCGGCAATCCGGACCTCGACGACACCATTGCGCGTTTGCAGGCCTTCGAGGCCGTCGGCGCCGACGTGCTCTATGCGCCCTGGCTCCAGACCACCGACGAGATCTCGGCAGTTTGCGACGCGGCCTCGCAGCCTGTGAACGTGCTCGCGACTCCCGACCTCTCGTTCGCGGAGATCACCACCGCCGGCGCCCAGCGCGTCAGCGTCGGCTCACGCCTCGCCTGGGCCGGCGTCGAAGCGGCGGAAGCTGCGGCCCGCGGGCTCCTGGCCGGCGACCTCTCCGGCCTGCGCGGCAGCCCCCCGCTCGCCGACTGGTTCCGCTAGTCCCGCGGCAGGAAGATCTCGCGGGCGATGACCAGCCGCTGGATCTGAGACGTGCCCTCGTAGATCTGGAACAGCTTCGCGTCGCGCATGAGCTTCTCGACCGGGAACTCCTTCATGTACCCGTAGCCGCCGAAGATCTGCACGGCGTCGGTGGTCACCTTCATCGCCGTGTCGGCCGCGAAGCGCTTCGCGTAGGACGACTGCAGGGTCGCCCGCTCGCCCTGGTCGAGCAGCCATGCCGCCTGCCAGACGAGCAGCCGTGCCGCCTCGATCTCGGCCGCCATGTCGGCCACGAGGAAGTTGACGCCCTGGTTGATCGCGATCGGCTGGCCGAACTGCACCCGCTCGCGCGAGTACTCGACGGCGTGCTCGAAGGCCGCGCGCGCGACGCCGACCGCCCCGGCCGCCGTTCCCGGCCGCGTGTGGTCGAGCGTCTGCATCGCGATCTTGAAGCCCTGGCCCTCCTCGCCGAGCCGGCGCGCCGCCGGGACGACCACGTCCTGGAAGGCGAGCGCCGAGGTGTCGGTCGCCCGCTGGCCCATCTTGTCGAGGTGCTTCTCGACGGTGACGCCTTCGGCGTCGCTCGGGACGACGAACGCCGTGAGGCCGCGGTGCCCGGCGGCCTTGTCGGTCGACGCGAAGACGGTGAACCACGAGGCGCGGCCCGCGTTCGTGATGAACATCTTGGAGCCGTTGATCACGTACTCGTCGCCGCGGCGGACCGCAGTCGTCTGGATCCCGGAGACGTCGGAGCCGGCGTCCGGCTCGGTCAGTGCGAACGAGCAGAGGATCGGCTCCTCGAGCAGCGGCGGCAGCCACTCGCGCCGCTGCTCCTCGGTGCCGGCCAGAACCAAAGGCAGCGCGCCGAGGATGTTGGCCACGATCGAGGTCGCGATCCCCGAGCAGCCCCAGCAGAGCTCCTCGCCGATCAGCGCGCCAGCGATTCCACCGAGCCCCGCACCGCCAAGCTCGTCGGGGAGGTGCGGGTTCATCAGGCCGACCTCGTGCGCCTTGGCGATCACGTCGGCCGGATGGGTCTGGTGCTCGTCGTACTCGGCGGCGACGGGACGGATCTCCTTCTCCGCGAACTCGTGCGCGAGGTCGCGCAGCGCGCGCTGCTCCTCGGTCAGCGCGAAGGAGACGCCGGTGCCTGTTGCCTCTGCCGTAGCCATGACTTGATGTTGACTGACTAGTCAGTCAAAGGGTAGCGGCGGGGTCGGTCCAGCGAAACCCCGCGGGCTCCGGCGCCGGCTCGATTGGGCTGGACGGCAGGCCCGGCCGCGGCTCGGGGTCGTTGTAGGCGCGCGGCGCGACGTCGTTCGGACCGCCGGCGTGAAAGAGCGATGCGAGGTACTGGATCTGCCCCCGGCCCGGCCCGAGCTCGAACATGCCGCCGCCGTAGAGGCCGATCCCGTTCGCCTCGCAGTAGGCGTAGAACGCGAGCAGCTCGCTCAGGCGCCCGAAGCGACACGGCTTCGAGTTGAGCACGCGCGGCGGGGAGGCGAGGCCCTCGACGTCCGCGGCCGAGTGGATCGGCGCGTCCCAGGTGACCCGCTCGCGGTGCTGGGCGAGCACGAGCTCGGTTTCGTCAGTCAGCGCGGGATCCTCGAGGAACGCCTCCGGGAAACCCTCCGCCACGCGGCGGTAGAGGTCGGCGTCGGGGGGCGGGTCGCCCTCGGCGCGGTAGTAGGCCTTGTAGTCGGCCGTGACGATCGCGCCCGTCTCGGCGAGCTCGGCGATCAGCTCGTCCGTCCAGTCGCTCGCGGGATCGACCTTGAACCGGTGGTTCGGGTCGAGCTCGAGCCAGCGGCGTACGACCGTGCTCGTCGGCGGCGCGCCGAGGCCAGGCGAGACGACGAACGCGACGGGCTCGGGGTCGCGTCCGACCGCCTCGGCGAGGGTCGTCCGTGCCTGGCGCAGCGCCAGGTCGAGCGCGGCGCTCTCGTAGGCCCAGCGCCGCCACGGGTCCTCCATCTCCAGCGCATCCGAGAACGATTCCAGCGTCCACGAGCCCGCCAGCGGCAGCACTGCACCGGCCGCCTGCTCGCGGTCGTGGTGCTCGGCGTACCAGGTGACATCCTCGCCGAGCCCCTCCTCCCCGCCGCCGCCGAGGTGGACGACGGTCGTCACGCGCGTGAAGCCGCGCGTGACCGGCTTCTCGAGTCGCTCGAGCTCGTAGCCCTCGATCTCGACCGGAAGCTCCGCGAAGCGCTTCCATAGACTCTCCGCCATGGAGTTCGACCTTACCGAGGAACAGCGGCTGATTCAGGAGACCGTGCGCTCGTTCGTGGACGAGCGGGTGCTCCCGAACGCGATCGAGAACGACATCGAGCACCGCCTCGACATGGGCGTGATCGAGGGGATGGCCGAGCTGGGCCTGCTCGGGATCGTGATCCCCGAGGAGTACGGCGGCGCCGGCCTCGACTTCGTCGCGGAGGCGCTCTCCTGCGAGGAGATCGAGCGCGGCGAGGCCGCCTTCCGGACGCTGATCTCGGTGCACGTCGGGCTCAACTCGCTCTCGCTCCTGCGCTACGGCTCCGAGGAGCAGAAGCAGCGCTACCTGGTGCCGCAGGCGCGCGGCGAGAAGCTCGCGTGCTTCGGGTTGACCGAGCCTGCCGCGGGGTCGGACGTCGCCTCGATGCTCTCGACCGCGCGGCGCCAGGGCGACACCTACGTCCTCAACGGCCAGAAGAACTGGATCTCGTACGCAACGGTGGCCGACCACCAGCTCGTCTTCGCCAAGACCGAGCCGGAGGCGCGGCACAAGGGGATCTCCGCGTTCATCGTCGAGCGCGAGTGGCCCGGCGTGACCACGCGGGAGACCGAGCACAAGCTCGGCGTCTGGGCCGGCTCGACGGGCGAGCTCTTCTTCGAGAACGTCGAGGTGCCTGCCGAGAACCTCGTCGGCGAGGAAGGCCAGGGCTTCGAGATCGCGATGTACGGGCTCGACCAGGGCCGCTTCACCGTCGCCGCCGGCGCCTGCGGAGTCGTGCGCGCCTGCCTCGAACGGTCGGTCGAGTACGCGCGCGAGCGGGAGACCTTCGGCCAGCCGATCGGCAAGTACCAGTTCGTGCAGGACATGATCGCGGAGATGGTGCTCGGCTACGAGACGTCGAAGCTCCTGGTGATGCAGGCGGCGTGGCTGAAGAACGAGGGCCGGCGGAACACGCGCGAGACGTCTCTGGCGAAGTGGCACGCGACGGAGTCGGCCTTCCGCGCGGCGCACCTCGCCATCCAGGTGCACGGCGCGTACGGCTACTCGGCGGAGTACGGGATCGAGCGGTATTTCCGCAACGCGCGAGCGCCGATCATCTACGAGGGGACGACGCAGATCCACAAGCTGATGCAGGCCGAGCACGCGCTCGGCTACCGGGCGCTGAACGGCCGCGACGGCGACATCTCGCCCATCGCGTCCTGGGCTCCGACGCTCGCTCAGGTTCGGTAAGCGGCGCTCCACTGCCAGTCCGCCGCCTCGTCGCACAGGCCGGCTCGAACCGGGTTCTGCAGAACGTAGTGGACTGCGGCCGTCAGGTGCCGGTCGTCGCGAAGGACGAACGATGAGAAGCGCGCGTCGAAAAGATGGCCCTTGAGGCCGTGGCGCCGGTTGAACCGAAGGGCATAGATGCCGTTGAGCCGGCGCATGCCTTCCGAAAGGCGCCCGCGGGCGGCTTCGACGATCAGGTGGTAGTGGGTGCCCATCAGGCAGTGGGCGTGGGCTCGCCACTCGCAGAGGTCGATTGTGGTGCGGAGCAGCTCGAGAAAATCGAGCCTGTCGAGGTCGTCGACGAAGATCCTGGCACCGCGGTTCCCACGAGCCGTGACGTGGTAGTAGCCGTCGGGCAGAGCATTCCGCGGAACTCGTGGCACGCAACGAAGGTACCGCGACCACGCCTGCGGAGCCGGCCCTCCGGGACGCTTCCGTCACACCTCCGCCACCGAACAGTGACTGTCCCTGAGACTGTCCCTGTGACTGTCCCTGTGACTGTCCCTGAGACTGTCCCTGAGACTGTCCCTGTGACTGTCCCTGTGACTGTCCCCGGGGCTCGGGCTCGGCCGCGGCGCGCCGCTCCCGTTGCCGAATCTCGTTACTAGGGGAGCGGCGAGGGAACCGCCGCAGCGCCCACACCGCTTCGCTCGTCCTCGACCTTCATCAGGCGCACGAGCAGCGGGATCGCGGCCAGTATCAGCAGCCCGCAGAACGGCCAGAGAATCTGGTAGCCGTCCGTTGCGTCGAGATACGGACGCGAGAGGTCGATGGCGAGCCCGGCCAGAGGCGCCCCGAGCAGCAGTCCGATTCCCTTGGTCGTCGTCGCCAGGCCCGAGACGGCTCCACGATGCTGTACCGGCACGATCTTGTAGAGGAGGCCCCACGCGAGCGTCATCACGGTGCCGCCGGCGATCGAGACCAACGCGATCAGACCGAGGTACCAGCTCCGCCAGTGCTGTGCCAGCCCGGCGACGATGAAGCCGGTCCCGTAGACGAAGGACGCGAAGAAGATCACGCGGGCGAGCCCGAACCGGTCGCCGAGCCGTCCGGCGAAGACCGCCGCCACCACGTACCCGGCAGCGACCGCGGCCAGGATCTCGCCGGAGACGGTTTTCGACTCGTGCAGCCCGTCCACGACGTAGAGGATCACGAAGCTGCGCGCCG
>VAWL01000033.1 GCA_005883965.1 Actinomycetota bacterium | reverse complement strand
GGCTGCCGGACGACCAGCCGGCGCTGCAGCTCGCGCCGCTGCTCTGCGCCGGGCTGATCGGCTACCGCTCGCTGCGGCTGGCGGGCGACGGCGAGCGGCTCGGGCTCTACGGCTTCGGAGCCTCGGCGCACATCGTCGCCCAGGTTGCCCGGCACCAGGGGCGGCGCGTCTTCGCGTTCACGCGCGCAGGGGACGACGAGAGCCAGGTGCTGGCGCGCTCGCTCGGTGCGGAGTGGGTGGGCGCATCCGACGAGCTGCCGCCGGAGCCGCTGGACGCTGCGATCGTCTTCGCGCCCGTCGGCGCTCTGGTTCCCGCGGCGCTTCGCGCGCTCGACCGCGGCGGTGTCGTGATCTGCGCCGGGATCCACATGAGCGACATTCCGTCTTTCCCGTACGAG
>VAWL01000032.1 GCA_005883965.1 Actinomycetota bacterium | reverse complement strand
CGACGGGCGGATCACCGGCGCCGCCGTGCTGGAGATCTAGCCCGAGAGCTCGGCGGCCGCTTCCGCGAAGATCTCGGTGTGGCGGTCGACGTCGGCTTCGGTCGTCGCCGGCGACATCAGCGCCATGTTGTGGAACGGCGTCAGGAGGATGCCGCGGTTGAGCGCGTAGAGGTGGATGAAGCGGTCGAGCTGCGGGTTCGCGCCGGCCGCGGCCTCGGCGCCCGTGCGGGCCGGCTCGCGGCGGAAGAGGTACTCGACCCGGCAGCCGAGCCGGACGACGTGCCAGGGAAGGGCGTGATCGCCGATCCCCTGCTGGACGCCGGCCTCGAAGCGCTCGCCGAGGGCGATCATGCGGTCGAAGGCCTCGGCGGTCAGCACCTTGCCGAGCGTCGCCTTCATTGCGGCCAGCGAGAGGACGTTCGCCGCGAGAGTGCCGCCGATGCCGCCGACGTCGGCCTGGCGCTCGGGGATCGCGTCGACCACGCGGGCGGCGACCTCGTCCGAGAAGCCGTAGGCCGCGGCCGGGATGCCGCCGGCGATCGGCTTGCCGATCGTGAGCAGGTCGGGCCCGAGCCCGTGCGCCGCGGTGTAGCCGCCGGGGCCGGAGCAGATCGTGTGTGTCTCGTCGATGATCAGCAGCGTCCCGGTCTCGTGCGTGGCGCGCCGCAGTGCTTCGTGGAAGCCCGGCTCCGGCAGGACGATGCCGACGTTGGTCAGCGCCGGCTCGGCGAGGACGCAGGCGACGTCGCCGTGGGCGAGCTCGCGCTCGAGCGCCTCGACGTCGTTGAACTCGACCACGCGGGTCGTCTCGGACGGCTCGACCGGCGAGCCGACGGTCCCTTCGCGCTCGACGACCGCGCCGCCGTCCAGTGTCGCGAACGTCTCGTCGACGGTGCCGTGGTAGCACCAGTTGAAGACGAGAATCTTGCGGCGGCCGGTGACCGCGCGCGCGAGGCGGATCGCGAAGCGGTTCGCGTCGGTCGCCGTCAGCGCGAACTGCCAGGACGGCAGGCCGAAGCGGCGGGCCAGCTCCTCGCCGACCCAGAGCGCGTCCTCGCTCGGGAGCATCAGCGTGATCCCCTTGGCGGCCTGCTCGGCGACGGCGCGCACGGTTGATTCGGGAGAGTGGCCGGTCATCGCACCGGTGTCGCCGAGGCAGAAGTCGACGTACTCCTGCCCGTCGACGTCGCGGAACCAGGCTCCGCCGGCTTCGGTCGCGAAGACCGGGAAGCCGCCGGCCCAGCGCACCATCCAGTGCATCGGCACGCCGCCGAGCAGCGAGCGCTTCGCCCGCTCGGTCAGCTCCAGCGAGCGCGGGTGCTCCCGCCGGAAGCGGTCGAGCTCGCGCTCTAGGAGCGTGTCGATCACGACGCGATGCTACGCCGGGATGCTCTGCGCAAAGCGGAAGACCTGGGCGGGGTCATAGCGGCGCTTGACCTCGCGGAGCCGCGGCAGGTTCGAGCCGTAGAAGGCCCGCTCCCATCCCGCGAGGCTCGGGTCGATGTAGTTCTGGTACGCCTGCCCCGAGCTGTGCGGGCTCAGGTTGCGGCCGAGGGCGGCGAGCCAGCGGTCGGCCTCCCCGCCGCCGGCCGGCGAGGTCCAGTAGGCGAGGAGCTGGGCGGAGAAGAGCTGGTCGCGGTGGACGAAGGCCGTCGCGTCGGGGGCCACGCGGTTGATCGCCCCGCCGTAGGGGTCGAGCAGCACGGCGCCGGTGCCTCCCCGCCGAGTCTCGACCGCCGTCATGATCGCGCGGACCCCGGCGGGGGAGAGCGGCCGGTGGAAGTACGCCGACTTGGCCGCGAACGCCGAGGGCCGAAGCTCGCGGCAGGCGGCGGCGCTCTCGGTCGCGCAGCCGGCCCAGATCCGCTGGACGTCGAGGTAGCTGCGCGAGCCGGTCGAGAGCGACGCTCCGGGAAGCGCTGTCAGCGGGGCGAGCGCTTCGCGGAAGGCCGGCTCGCTCCCGCCGAGCAGCTGGCCGAAGACGCGGACCGTCGGGTCCGAGGTCCCGGTCTCCAAACGGCAGATCAGGTACAGCTCGTCCGCGCCGTGAGGGGCGAGACGCTGCCAGACGGCCACGACCTCCGGCGCCTCCGACCAGGGGAAGTCGCAGAATCCGTAGGCCGCGGCTCCGACCGGGTGCGTGCGGAAGGTGAGCTCGCTGACCGCGCCGAAGTTGCCGCCGCCACCGCCGCGGCAGGCCCAGTAGAGGTCGGGGCTCGTCCGCCCGTTCGCGGTCAGGACGCGGCCGTCCGCCGTCACGATTCGCAGCGACTCGACGTTGTCGCAGGTCGTCCCGAAGGCTCGCGATGCGAAGCCGAGGCCGCCGCCGAGCGCAAGCCCCGCGATCCCGACGGTCGGGCACGAGCCGGTCGGCACGGCCAGGCCGCGGGCCGCGAGCGCCGTGATCAGATCGATCGCGAGCACGCCGGCGCCGACCGTGACCGTCCGCCCGTCGGGCGCGATCCGGATCGCGTTCAAGCGCCGCACGTCGCAGACAAGCCCAGGGCTGAGGCAGTAGCCGGCGTAGCTGTGCCCTCCGGAGCGGATGGCGAAGGGCAGCGTGGAGCGCGCCGCGAAGCGCACGCAGGCGGCGACATCCCGCTCGTCGCGCGCGAGCGCGATCGCCCGCGGACGGATGGCGTAGCGCTCGTTCTCGATCACGCGGGCGGCGCCGTAGCCGCGGCCGCCGGGTCGCAGCAGCGGGCCGCGGAGCTGCGGTTCGAGCTCGGCGAGCGTCGGCGGGCGAGGCTTCGGCCGCGGCTTCGGCCTGGCCCGGCGGCCGCTGCACCCGGCAAGGCAGAGCGCCGCGGAGGCGACGAGGAACTCGCGCCGGTTCACGCGCCCATCCTCGCAGCCGTCGGCATACGATTCGCAGATGCTGCTGAGCGAGGTGGGCTACGCGCGACCGGAGACGCTCGAGCAGGCGCTGGAGGTGCTCGCCGAGAACTCCGGAGCCCGCGCGCTCGCCGGCGGCCAGACGCTGATCAACGTGATGAAGTCCCGCGCCGCGTCGCCGGACGTGCTCGTCGACCTGGGCGGGCTCGCGGAGCTGAGGGGAATCGAGCTCGGCTCCGACGGCACGCTCGAGCTCGGTGCGATGACGACGTACACCGAGCTGATCGGCTCGGCCGAGGCCCGCGCGCGCCCGATCCTCGGCGAGGTCTGCGCGCAAATCGCCGACGTCCAGGTGCGCAACCGCGGCACGATCGGCGGCAACGTCTGTTCGAGCGACCCGACCAACCACCTGCCGCCGCTGCTGGTCGCCGTCGGCGCGAGCTTTACGATCGCCTCACGCGACGGCGAGCGCACCGTGCCGGCGGAGGAGTTCTTCCTCGGCGTCTACATGACCGCCGCCGGACAGGGCGAGCTGCTGACGAAGATCGCGATCCCGCCGGGCCGCAAGGACGGGTTCGCCACGGTGCCGGTCGGCGTCGACGGCACCTGCATCGTCAACGCTGCGGCGTCCGTGAACGGCGAGGTGCGGGTC
>VAWL01000031.1 GCA_005883965.1 Actinomycetota bacterium | reverse complement strand
CAGGCCGGCGTGGTACTGCCGCCAGTCCCAGATCGAGAACGGCGAGTCGCGCCGGATCTGCCAGCTCATCGTTCGCCTCCAGAACTCGTGCGCCGCCGCCAGCGGGTGCGGTTCGAGCAGGAGGATCGAGAAGACGGCGAGCGTGGCGACGAGGAAGGCGCCCAGGAAGACGAGCTTCTGGCGCGGCTGGGCACGCGCGTCCGGGTACGACGCCCAGAGCGGCGCGAGCAGGAGCGGCGCGAACTTCGTCCAGCTGGAGATCGCCACCGCCGCGCCGCGCGCCGCGGGCCAGGTCACCAGCCAGAAGCCCCAGATCAGGAACAGCGGCGGCAGCGCGTCGTTCGTGTTCGAGCTCGAGACGTACTGCGTGAACGGGTAGGCGACCCAGGCGAAGGCCAGCGTCGCGGCGAGCCTCGTCCCCCCGAAGCGGAGGCCGACGAGCGCGAGGCCGAGCAGGCAGAGGAGATCGAACGCGATCGAGCTGGCGTGCGCCGCCGGCAGCGTGTCCCACTTGCCGCTCCAGCCGAACGCGAGATAGCCGGGCAGGTACGCCTCGTAGGCGACCGGGCCGTACGTGTCGCCCTGCGGGTTGGCCGACTCGCAGCGCCCGTTCGTCTGGATCCGGTCGCGGATCTCGCCGTCGGCGTCCTTCGATCCGCAGGCCTTGAGGCTGTCCTCGACCGGGAAGTGCCCGTACGGCGACTGGCCTTGGGCGATCCGCTCCGCGCCGACCACGCCCGAGTAGCCGACGTCGATCACGTTCGACGAGCTGACGTTGAGCCCGACCCGGAAGCCGGCCAGGAAGATCGTCGCCGCGACGAGCAGCCAGACCGGCCAGACCGGCGCCGCCCCGGTCGCGAGCCGCCCGCGCCGTGCGCTCCAGACCATCCGCACGAGGAGGTAGACGAGCGGCGGGTAGACGAGCGGCACGCTGGTGAAGACGTGGCCGCGGTTGAAGTAGAGAAGGGAGACTGAGAACGAGAGCAGCGCCAGCAGGTCGAGGTTGCGGAGGTTGAGAGGGCGGCGGAGGTCGGCCAGGCCGAGCAGGAAGACCGCGCAGAAGGCGAGCCAGATGCCGGCGTTGTTGATCTCGTTGCCGCCGAACGCACCGGAGTAGCCGCGCGCCATCTTCCAGGCGACCTGGGGCCCGGTCCACGCCTCGGTGACGGCGCCGCTCATGTCGTCGACCCGGCCGGTCGCGATCTCCCCTGCGGCGCCCCACCAGACGCTGACCTTCCAGCTGCCCTTCGCGTAGTTCGCGTCGGTCGTGCGGCCCTTCTCCGGGTAGTGGTTGAGCCACGAGGCGACCTTGCGGTCCTGGAGGAAGATCCGCGTCACGTCGGCCTTGGTCAGCCGCGGGCTCGGCGCCTGCAGGGACGAGGCGGGCAGCGGCTTGGTTGTCGGGTCAGCCGCGAGCGCGGGGGCCGCCAGAACCAGCGCGACGGCTGCGACCAGGGCAAGGCGGCCCATGGCGCTCAGCCTAACGGCGGTGCCGAACGCTAAAGGACCAAAGCTTGTTGCCGACGAAATTCAGCGGCGTGACGAGCACGACGGCGATCGCCTGGGCCAGCACCTTGTCGACGCCGAGCGCGACGAAGCCGACGAGGAGGGCGAGGTTGGTGGCGTAGGCGACGAGCGCGACGATCAGGAAGCGGAGGCCCTGCCATCCCACGTGGCCGCGCTGGTCGTGGAAGGTCCAGAGGCGGTTCCAGATGTAGTTGTTGGTGACCGCAACCACGAACGAGCACGTGGCCGCGAGCGCGTAGTGGAAGCCCGCTTCCTTGAGGAGGACGGTGTAGACCGCGAGGTTGATCAGATAGCCCGTCGCGCCGACCGCCGAGAACTTGGCGAGCTGCATCCAGTTGTGCGGCTTGCTCAGCGCGCGGCCCGCGCGGGAGCGGGAGAGAACGGCTGCGGGCGAGAAGGCCATTCGGCGCCCGAGCCTAGCGGACGCTGAAGCCGATCTCACCCACCGGCTCTTCGCGCTCGACGTCGACCGCCTCGACGCCGGCGCCCGCCGGGCCCCGCCGGCACCAGGCGACCATCGACTCGACGCGGTCGTCCTCGCCCTCGAAGACGGCCTCGACGCTCCCGTCCGGCAGGTTCCGGATCCAGCCGGCGACCCGGAGCGACTCGGCACGATCCCGCGCCTCGGCGCGGTAGAAGACCCCTTGCACGCGGCCTCGCACCAAGACGTGCACACGCGTCATTCGGCGTAGCCCTCCTCGCCGACGAGCGGGACGAACCGGCACGGGACGGAGTGGATCACGGCCTGCCCCTCCGGGCTGCGGACGATCACCTCCAACCGCTGGGCCTGGGGCCCGCCAACCGGGACGACCATCCGCCCGCCCTGGCGCAGCTGCTCGTAGAGCGTCTCGGGGACCGCCGGCGCGGCGGCCGCGACCGCGATCCCGTCGTACGGCGCGCGCTCGGGCCAGCCGAGCGTCCCGTCGCCTACGACCACCTCCACCCCGTCGTAGCCGGTGGCGGCGAGGTTCGCCCGCGCCTGCTCGGCAAGCTCTGGGATTCGCTCGATCGTCACGACCTCGGCTCCGAGCTCGGCCAGGACTGCGGCCTGGTAGCCGGAGCCGGTGCCGACGTCGAGGATGCGCTGCCCCGGGCGCACGGCGAGCGCCTCGGCGATCACCGCAACCATGTACGGCTGCGAGATGGTCTGGCCGTGCCCGATCGGCAGCGCCGCGTCCGCGTACGCCCGCCGCTCGGCCTTTGGGACGAACAGCTCTCGCGGCACCTGACCCAACGCGCGGAGAACCTGCTCGTCCTCGATGCCCCGCGCGCGGAGTTGACGGGCGACCATGCGGCCGCGCGCGCGGGAGCGATCGTCAGGCGGCATCGGCGGCGTCGCGCTTGTGAACGCCGAAGTGGGCCAGGGCGAGGGGCTTCAGGTCGACGATCCGGCGCGGCAGCGGCGCATGGATCCCAACGGTCAGCATCGGCACCTCCGAGTCGCCTGCGTCGAGCGAGCCGTGGCTGCCGCCGCCCAGGTGGCTTCGCCCCGCGAGATCGGTCAGCTCGACCCCCGCGGGCGGCGAGACGACCAGCTCGCCCGCGTTCGGGTTCGCGAGCGCATGCCACGCTCGCTCGAGCGCGTCGGGCTGGTCGAGCAGAGCCGGGTCGCCGCTCGTCCGCCAGTCGCGCTCGGCCGGAGCGAAGCGGAGCTCCTCGCCGTCCCGCCGCGCGACGGCCTCCAGGCCCTCCCGGTAGAGGACGACCTCGGCCGCCGCCGAGCCATCGAGCCGCCGCGCGAGCTCCGCGGGCTCCTCGCGGCAACCGTCCAGCCGGTAGACCATCCCGGCGCGGTTCGAGGCGGTGACAAGCACGCCGTCGACCGAGGCGAAGGCCGTCTCGAGCGACTCCGCCCGCTCCACCTGGGTCTGACCGTGGTCCGAGCAGACGACGACGGCGTATCGCTCCAGGAACTCGTCCGGCCCGCTGGCCGCCTCGATCAGGGCGCCGACCGCCGCGTCGCTCCGCGCCAACGCGACTTGCGTGGCCTCCGGCCCGAGCGCGTGCGAGGCGTAGTCGTAGTCGGGCAGGTAGTAGAGGAGGAAGTCGAAGCCGTCACGGGTCACCAGCCAGCGCCCGACGGCGGCCGCATAGGCGTCGATCGAGCCGGCCGACCGCCCGAAGACCCCGACCGGCGCCCCGGTCACGTCCGATTCGAACAGGCTGTAGTAGAAGAAGCGCTTCGGCGCGAACGCCTGCCGGGTGAAGCCCGGAACCACGGCGCGGTGCGGTGTCCGGCCGCGATAGCACGTCACGTTCACGGCGGCCGCGGTCAGGCCCTCGTCCTCGAGCGCCTCGTAAACGGTGACGGCCTCCGGACCGAGGTGCTGTTCGTTCATGTTGAAGACGGCGTCAAGAAACGACCGGCGCGTGCCCGCCGCACGGATCGCCGCGAATGAGGAGCCGTATTCCACGACGCGCCGCTGGCCGCGGTGATACCAGACCAGGTGCGGGATCCGGTGCACGTCGGGGTGTGCGCCGGTGGCGATCGAGGAGAGGCAAACCGGCGTCAGCGAGGGAAACGTCGAGACGCCGCGCCCGTAGCTCCCGTGCTCGGCGAGGAACGCGAGCGCCGGGGTCGCGCCGCTCTCGACCGCGTCCTCGAAAACCGCCGGGGTCAGGCCGTCGATCACGACGAGGATCAGCTTCATGCGGGCGCGCCTCAGTCTCGCGCGAGGCTGCGCAGCCCCGCGTGGCGGGCGGGCCGGCGCTTGCGGGCGCGGGCGGCGACCACCGGCACGCCGACGGCCTCGAGGAGCCCGACGACCGGCACGAGAGCGAGCAGCGCCAGCAGGAGGCCGGCGAGGACGCCCAGAGCCGCGGTGCCGAAGAAGGCGTAGCCAGCCGCCGCTGCGACCACGGCGGCCAGGATGGCGACGGCCGCCACGAGCGTACGCCGGGGTGCGAACAGCCCCGCGAACGCCGCGCCGATCGCCGTTCCGAGACCGAGGAACAGCCCGATTCGGTACCACTCCCACATCGCCGCGAGAGTGTAGACGCGTCCCTACGCCAGGTGTTTATCCGCCCCGTCTGCAGGGAAAAGACACTCAGACTCGCCGCCTTCTTCGAACTTAAAGGAGTTCCCTCTGAGCAACGACCACCGACCTCTGCTGGTCTTCTTCTCCAACCCCCGCTCCGGGCCTGCCCGGCGCATGGAGAGCCTCGTCGCGCACGT
Source organism: Actinomycetota bacterium (assembly GCA_005883965.1). GTDB lineage: Bacteria > Actinomycetota > Thermoleophilia > Gaiellales > Gaiellaceae > AC-32. The sequence goes on along the minus strand of VAWL01000031.1, from coordinate 2,141 downwards.
GGCCCGCAAGGAGCGAGCCCGGCTGCGCGTCACGCACGTGGACACCGATCAGCAGCCCGAGCTGGCCGACCGCTTCCGGATCACGACCGTGCCGACTCTTGCGCTCGTCAAGGACAAGCGCGTCGTCGGGCGGCTCGAGGGCCGGGTGAGCGCGCCGCGGATCGAGGAGATGCTCGAGCCGCACCTCGGCGAGCTCGAGGCCGCTTAGCTCTCCAGACGGCGGATCACAGCCAGGCCGAACTCGGCCGCGCGGGCGCCGTCGACCACGCGGTGGTCGAAGGTCACCGCGATCGTCCCGACCGGCCGGATCGCCACCTCTCCGTCGCGCACGACGGGGCGGTCGGCCACGCGCCCGACGCTGAGGATCGCGACCTCGGGGTGGTTGACGATCGGCGTGGTCAGCAGCCCGCCGAGCTTGCCGGCGCTCGTGACGGTGAAGGTCGAGCCGCGCAGCTCCTCGGGCTTGAGCTCGCCTGCGCGGGCGGCCTCGGCGAGGCGCGAGATCTCCGCCTCCAGCTCGTCGACGCCCGCCGTGTCGCAGCCGCGGACGACCGGGACGACGAGGCCTTCGTCGGTCTGCACGGCAACGCCGACGTCGTAGCGGTCGAGGAAGACGATCTCGTCGCCCTCGAGGCGCGCGTTCAGCTCCGGAAACTCGCGCAGGCTCTCGGCCACCGCCTTCAGGACCGTCGGCACGAGTCGCTTGAGGTCGATCGAGCCGAAGTCGCACTCCTCGACCCAGGTCACCGGCGGCACCTCCTGGTGCGCGCGGGCCATGTGCTCGGCCACGAGCCGCCGCACGCCGCGGAGCCGCTCGCGTCTCCCCTCGGCGGCCACGTCCGGGGTCTGACCCCCGACCGTGCCCCCGCGGCGCACGTCCTCTTCGGTCACGCGCCCCTGCGGGCCCGTCCCCTCGATCCCCTCCAGGTCGACGCCGAGCTCCTGGGCAAGCCGTCTGACGAGCGGCGTGGCCCGGATGCGACCTTCCGGCCGGACCGGCAGTGACTGTCCCTGAGACTGTCCCTGTGACTGTCCCTGAGACTGTCCCTCGGACGCGGCGGGAACGCCTCTGTCCTCGCCGATCACGACCAGCACCGTCCCGACCGGGACGACATCGCCCTCGGCAACCAGGATCCGCGCGACCACGCCGGCTGCGGGCGAGGGGATCTCGACGGTCGTCTTGTCGGTCTGGATCTCGACGAGCGGATCGTCCTCCGCGACCTCCTGCCCCTCGCTCACGAGCCAGCGGGCAACTTCCCCCTCCGTCAGCCCCTCACCGAGATCCGGCAGCTTGAACTCGTACGCCACGGCGAGGAATCTAGAGGACGCGGGAGCCCGCGGCGTCGTACGCCTCGACCTGGGCCGAGGCCACCGGGCTCCCGGCAAGCCCGTCGCGGAACAACGCAAACATCAGCGCGTCCCGCGGGTCCTCGCCCGGCCGCGAGATCAGGCGGCGCCGTAAGAGACCCTCCTCGACGAAGCCGAGCTTCCGAGGCACGGCTGCGCTCCGCTCGTTCGTGGGATCGACGCGGATCTCGATCCGGTCCGCGCCGCAGAGCTCGAGCCCGACCCGCGCCAGCGCAGCCGTCACCTCGGTCGCATACCCCTGGCCGATCGCCGAGGCCCGGACCCAGTAGCCGATCTCGAACGAGATGTCGTCTGCGGCGCGCGGATGGAGCCCGCTGCCGCCGACGACCTCCGATTCGTCCTCAGAGAACAGGCCGTACACGAAGTTCTCGCCACGGTCGAACTGGCCCCGGAAGACCCGCAGCAGCTGCACCTTCTGCTCGAGCGTCTGCGGCTCGTCGTGCGCCCACGGCATCCAGGGCCGCAGGTGGTCGAGGCTCGCATCGACCGCCGCCTTCAGCTGCGGCGCGTCGGCCGGCTCCCAGCACCGCGCGACCAGGCGCTCGGTCACGACCCGGTACGGCGGGTCGTTCAGAACTCGAGCAGCCTTCGCGCGGCGTCGGCGACGCGCTCGGCCGACGGCATGTACGCGTCCTCGATCTGCCAGTACGGGTACGGCACGTCGTAGCCGGTCACGCGCACGACGGGCGCGCGCAGGTCGAGCATCGCCTTCTCGGCGAGGATCGCCGCGAGCTCGGCGCCGTAGCCGGCCGTCCGCGGCGCCTCCTGGACGA
>VAWL01000030.1 GCA_005883965.1 Actinomycetota bacterium | reverse complement strand
GCCCCTTCGCATCGGCCGGCGTCGAAGGGATCGCCACCTTCACGCCCGGCGTGTGCACGTAGTAGGCCTCCGGCGAGTCGTCGTGCAGCTCCGGCGCACGCACGCCGCCGCCATACGGCATCCGCACGACGAGCGGGAAGCCCATCGCGCCGCCGGTCCGCCAGCGGTAGCACCCGACGTGCGTGATCAGCTGGTCGAGGCACGGGTACGAGAAGGCGTCGTACTGCATCTCGCAGACCGGCCGCCAGCCGGCCATGCAGAGGCCGACCGCGGAGCCGAGGATCCCGGCCTCGGCGAGCGGCGTGTCGACGCAGCGGTCGGCGCCGAAGCGCTCGCGCAGGCCCGCCGTCGCCCGGAAGACGCCGCCCGCGCGGCCCACGTCCTCGCCCAGGACCATGACGTTCTCGTCCCGCGCCAGCTCGACGTGGAACCCGTCGTTGATCGCCTCGACCATCAGCAGCTCAGCCAACCCAGCCCTCCCGCAGGTTCGGCGGCGGATCGACGTACGCGTGCTCGAAGAGCAGTGCCGGATCCGCGGTCGGCTCGGCCTCGGCCTCGGCGATCCCCGTGCGCATCGTCTCGAGGGCGTACTCCTTGATCTCGTCCGCGAGCGT
>VAWL01000038.1 GCA_005883965.1 Actinomycetota bacterium | reverse complement strand
TCCTCGACGGCGCGCCGAAGATCCCGGTTGGCAAGACGCCGTCGATCGCGGTCGGCTCGGACTACCAGGAGTCGAAGAACGTCGACCAGGCGGGCGCGAACATCCTTCCGAACACGGCCTTCAAGCGGCTGCGGCTGCGCGGAGTCAACCGGCCGGCTGTGACCTGGTTGCTGCCGAGCCGCAACGCCTGCGTGGCCAGGACGGAGTCCGTGATCGTGAGCGCCGGCTCGCCGGATCGCGTCAAGATGGTCGCCTTCTACGACGGCCGCCACCGGATCTCGAGCGCGCGGAAGGGGTTCTTCGGGCTCTACGCCGCGGTCTGGCGCGCCGGTAAGACGGCGCACGGGCGGCACGTGTTGCGCGCAGTCGTGACCGACCGCCGGGGCGCGCACGCGCAGGCGCGACAGCTCGTCCGCGTGTGCCGCAAGTAGCTGTCGTCACCGGCGGCTCGAGCGGGATCGGCGCCGCCACCGCCCGCAAGCTGGCGGAGCGCGGCTGGAGCTGCGTGCTGGTCGGCCGCGACGAGGAGCGCCTGCGCGCAGCTGCCGAACCACTCGGCGCCGAGTGGCAGCGCTGCGACGTGGCTGACCGGGAAGAGGTCGAGCGGGCGGCCGCCGCGATCGGCGAGCGCCACCCGAAGCTCGGCCTGCTCGTCAACAACGCGGGCATCCCAGGCCGCGGCGGGTTCCTGCGCGCCTCGCCGGAGACGATCGAGCAGGTCGCGCGGGTGAACTACCTCGGCTCGGTCTGGTGCCTCCGCGCTTTCCTTCCGCAGCTCCGGGCGGCCGCGCCCTCGGACGTCGTCAACGTCGTCTCGGTTGCCGGAACGGTGGCCTCGGGCTCGAGCGGGCCGTACACCGCCTCGAAGCACGCGCAGCTCGCCTTCTCGCGCGCGACCCGCGCCGAGCTGCGCCCGCTCGCGATTCGCGTCCACACCGTCCTGCCCGGCTTCGTCGAGACGCCCGGCTTCCCGCAACGGTCGCGCTTCCCGAACCGGCTCGTCCGCGCACTGGTCGCCGAGCCCGAGCTGATCGCCGAGCGGATCGTCGCCGCGGTCGACCGGGACCGCGGCGAGGTGGTCGTTCCGCGCTACTACCGGGTGGCGTCGCTGGCGCAGGCCCTCGCGCCGGGGCTGGTCGCCTGGGCGAGCGCACGCGGAATCCGTCCCGCCGGGGACTAGAATTGCCGCATGACCAGGAGGCTCACCACAGAGGAAGTCGCGAGGGTGGCCGAATTCCGGTCAGCGTTGCGGCGCTTCCTGCGCACGACCGAGCGCAACTCCCGCGCCGCCGGCCTGACGCCGCAGCGCTACCTTCTCCTCTTGATGGTCAAGGGAGCCGAGGACGGGAGCGGCAGGTCGACGGTTACGGAGCTCGCCGAGCGGCTGCAGCTCGCGCAATCGACGGTTACGGAGCTCGTCCGCCGAGCAGAGGAGGTCGGCCTGCTCGAGCGCGAGCGCTCCCCCGACGACGGGCGGATCGCCTTCCTGCGCCTGACCCCCGAGGGCGAGCGGCGGCTGGAGCGGGCGTTCACGACCAACGAAGCGGAGCGCCAGGCGCTGCTCGACGCGTTCTCGTACCTCAAGGGCACGCCGCTCGAGGTCGGCTGATGCGCGTCGAGATCCACTACTGCCCCACCTGAAGCGGCTACGACACAAGGGCCACGAGTCTCGCGGCCGAGCTGGGGAACGAGGGGTTCGACGCCGAGGCGATTCCGGGAACCAAAGGGCAGTACGACGTGATCGCCGACGGCAAGCTCGTCTTCTCGAAGGCGGAGACAGGCCGCTTCCCCGAGGACGGGGAAGTCCGCGCCGCGCTCGCGTCTAGTAGCTAACGCTTCTCGAGCAGGTACCAGCCCAGGTCGGCGGTGTAGCCGGGCGGGGCCAGCGTCTTCGCTCGCTCGCGCGCTTCCCCTTCGCAGCCGGCGAGGTCGAGGTACGAGTCGACGTCGCGCCGCTCGCGCGTGTACTCGGCGCGCAGGAGGACGAGGCCGTTCGACTCGAACAGGCCGCGCAGGTCGACGTCGGCGAGCGTGCGCGTGTGCGTCGGGTCGCGCGCCCGCTCGAAGCGGTTCAGCTCGACCGCGACGAGCGGGTCGACCGGCGCGATCTGGTCGACCACGAGCACTCGCCCGCGCGAGCGGGTGACGCGCGTCAGCTCGGCGAGGGCCAGCTCCGGCCGCGCGAGGTGGTGCAGCGTGCGCAGCGAGCCGGTCAGGTCGAACTCGCCGTAGCCGAAGGGCAGCTTCGTGGCGTCGGCCTCCGTGAAGGTGACGTTGGGAAGGTCCGTTGCCCGCTTGCGCGCCTGCTCCAGCAGCTCCGAGACGACGTCGACGCCGACGACCTCGCGCACGTGCGGCGCCAGCGCGAAGGCGAGCGCGCCGGTTCCGGTGCCGGAGTCCAGTGCGCGCTCGTCGCCCGACGGCGCCACGAAACGGACGATCTGCTGCTCGAGCTCGGCAGCCCTCTGGTCCTGGAGCTCTGCGATCCGCTCAGCCGTCTTGCCGAACCGCTCCTGCGTTGCGTCGGGCATAGTCGAGCGCCTCCTCCCTGGTGGCGATCGTACCCGCCGCGCGCTCCTCCTCGATCTCGGCGAGCAGCCGGCCGATCTCCGGGCCGGGCGGCAGGCCCAGCTCGTCGCCGCGGAGCAGCGGCTCGGCCGGCTCGGTGCGGCGCGCCTCCTCAACGGCCCCGGCCTGCTCGCCCGCGCCGACGAACGCGAGCGCGTCGAGCGCCCACGGCTCGGTCGCGCGGCGGAAGCGGTGGATTGAGCGCCGGTCGTCTCTCGGCCGCTCGGCACGGAGCAGCGCCCCGGCGTAGCGGCGCAGCTCGTTCGAGACCGGCAGCCGGCGCAGGTTCTCGCCGAGCACGGCGACGAGGCGGTAGTCGGGAGAGTCGACGCGATCGAGCCGGTCGGTGATCGCCCCGCCGAGCGGCTCGAGCAGGCCGAGCTCGTCGAGGCGGCGGTAGCCGCCCGCGGAGAGGCGGCGCAACTCGGAGAGGATCCGCTCGCCGGCCGGCCCGGTGACGAGGCCCGCGTGCTCGCGCACCAGGCGCTCGGTGCCCTCGTCCAGCCGGAGGCCAAGCTCGTCCTCGAGCCGGACGGCGCGGAGCAGGCGAAGGGGATCGTCCTCGAAGACCGACTCCTTGACGGCGCGCAGCCGGCCCACGCGGAGGTCCTCCGCCCCGCCGAACGGGTCGACCGGCTCGCCACCGGCCAGCGGGCGGGCGATCGCGTTGAGGGTGAAGTCGCGCGTCCCCAGGTCGTCCTCGAGCGAGTCCCGCAGCGGCGTGAAGTCGACGGTGCGGCCGTCCTCGAGCGCGACCCGCCAGGCGCCGAAGCGCTCCGAGAGCGGGAAGGGCGCGCCGCCCGATCGCTTCGCGTAGGCACGCGCCGCGCCGGCCGGGTCGCGCACCGCGATGTCGAGGTCGAGAAGCTCGCGCCCGAGCAGCTCGTCGCGGACGGCACCGCCGACGACCCACGCCTCCTCGCCGGCCAGCACCTCTCGCGCGGTCTCAAGCATCGACGACTACCCGCCGCGCCCGCCGCGGGTCGGAGACGACACCCGTCAGTACCTCGTAGTTGATCGTCCCGGCGACGGCGGCGTGGGCCTCGGCGAGCACTCCCTGCCCGATGATCGTCACCGGGGCGCCGACCGGCTCCTCACGCTCGAGCTCGACCGCGAATGCGTCCATCGAGACCGTGCCGACGACCGGGCGCAGCTCCCCGCCGACCCGCACCTCGGTCCCCGTCAGGTCGCGCCGGAAGCCGTCGCCGTAGCCGACCGGCACGATCCCGATCCAGGTCGGCTTCTCGGCGACGAAGCGGCGCCCGTAGCCCGTGCTTTCCCCCGGCTGAAGCTGCTTCACCTGCGCGAGGTAGCTGTGCCAGGAGAGTGCCGGCTCGAGCCCGTCCACGGCCGGATCCTCGCCGAACGGCGAGAGCCCGTAGAGCGCGACCCCGCAGCGGGCGGCGTCGAAGCGCGCGGAGGGCAGCCGCAGCGCGGCGGCGCTGTTGGCCGCGTGGCGCATCAGGTCGGAGTAGGGCTCGGTCGCCTCGCGGAAGAGCTCGACCTGCTGCTCGGCGAAGGCCGGGTCGCTATCGGCGGTCGCCAGGTGCGTCATCAGGCCGACGACCTCCGCCGAGAGCGCGGGCAACTCGGAGAGCCCCCAGCGGCCCATGCCCGTGTCGAGCTTGAGGTGGACGCGCACACCCTCCGGCAGCTCCTCGTCCCACACGGCCAGCTCGAGCTTCGCCTCGCGCGCCTCGGCGACCTGACGGCTGGAGGCGGTCGGGCCCATCACGAGGATCCGGACGAGCGAGAACTCCCGGCGCAGCTCCAGGCCCTCGGCGACGGTGGCGACACAGAGCGCGCCAGCGCCCTCGTCGACCAGCGCTCCCGCGACGTCGATCGCGCCGTGGCCGTAGGCGTTCGCCTTGACGACCGCCCAGAGCTGCGACCCGTCGAGCGTGCGCAGCAGCGTCCGCGCGTTGCGCCGGACGGCCCCGAGGTCGACGGTCAGCTCAGACCGATGCATCCTCGTCCCCCGGGCTCCCCCGCTGGACGTCGCGCAGCCAGAGCTCGAAGAGCGGATCGACGAAGACCGTCCGCCCATCTTCCTCCTCGAGCTCGCCCTTGGCCAGCAGCGAGCGCACTGCGTAGTGCGCGCCGGACTTCTTGAGGTCGACAGCGCCGAGCGCGCGGGCGCCATAGGGCGCGTCGGGGAAGAGCGCCACCGCCCGCAGGGCCCGCTGCTCATTGGCCTCGAGCCCGCGCCAGAGGGCGTCGAACTCGGCTGCGACCTGGTTCCGCGTCCGCGCGAGCGCCGTCTGCCAGTCGTCCTCGTCGGCGGCCTTGCCGGGAGCGACCTCGTCCCAGAGCCGGTGCGCCAGCAGCATCGCCCGCTGCGGATGCCCCCGCGCGGTCGCGAGCAACGCGTCGAGGACGCGATCGGCCCCGCGTCTGGTGCGCGCGAAGCGCTCGACGATGTAGGCGGCGATCTCGTCGTCGGGGAGACGCCCGAGCCGTAGCGGCTCGGCCTGGCCGTAGAGCGGTCGCCCTTTCACGTCGAAGAGCTCACGCATCATGCCCGGCTCGGAGCCGCAGAAGATGTACGACGCGACCTCGCCCTGGTGCTGGATGTGGCTGCGGAGGAGCTTGTCGAAGTCGCCGACCTTGGCGATGTCCTGAAACTCGTCGAGTGCGACGAGCACGCGCGAGCCGCTGCGCTCGGCGACGCGCTCCGGCAGGTCGAGCAGCGCGTGCAGCGCGGGCAGCGGGTCGGTCCGCGGCTCGAGCTGGAGCTTGACCGAGATTCCCGGCGCGCCGAGCGAGAGCCCGAGCCCGGTCGTGCGCAGGATGCTCTCGATCGTCTTGCGGATCGGGCCGTGCAGGTGCGAGTAGGCCCGCTCGATTCGGATCGTGACGTCTGCGTAGCTGAGGACGCCGTAGAGGTCGACGAGCACGGGCACGAGCTCGCCGTCTCGCTCGGCCTCGGCGAGCGCCTTCCGCAGGAGGCTCGTCTTGCCGAAGCGCCGCGGCGCGTAGAGGCGGACGTAGTGCCCGCCGCGGGCCAGCGAGAGGAGCTGGCTGATCTCCGGCTCGCGGTCTAGCACGTTCTCCGGCGCAACCGGGCGCGAGTAGACGAAGGGGTTGACGTCGGGCACGCCGTCACGCTAGCAAGCTGGTTCGATGGAACTGAACCAATCGGTTCGACTGGACTGAACCGACTAGCCCTCGAGGACGGCAGGGAGGGCGCCGATCAGGTCGCTCGCGACTGCGCCGCGCTGCGGGATCTCGCGCGAGGCGAGCTGGTGGGCGGTCGCCGCGGCGGCGGCCGCGAGCCGGGGCTCTAGGCCCTTCGCCAGGAACGCGGCCACGATCCCGGTCAGGACGTCGCCGCTCCCCGCGGTCGCGAGCGCCGGCGTGCCGAGCGAGCTGACCCAGACGCCCTCTCCCGGCGAGGCGACCAGCGTGTCGACCCCCTTCAGCAGGCACACGCAGCCGAAGCGCTCGGTGGCGCGACGAACCGCCTCCAGCCGGTGCGCCGCGACCCAGCTCGACTCCTCGCCGAGCAGGCGCGCCAGCTCGCCCTCGTGCGGGGTGAGCACGGTTGGTCCCTTTCGCTCGAACGGCTCGAGCCCGAACAGGCCGTCCGCGTCCACGACGATCGGGACGTCGAGCTCCGCCAGGAGGCGCGCGACCACCTCGTGTGGGCCGTCGCCGCGCCCGAGCCCTGGCCCGAGCGCGACCGCCCCGGCCTTCTGGGCGAACTCGGCGATCGGCTCGACCGCGCGCGGCGAGATGCGGCCGTCGTCCTCGGGGCACGCGAGCTTGACCGCCTCCAGCAGGCGCTGCTCGAACACCGGGAGCGTCGAAGCGGGCACCGCCACCGCGACGTAGCCGGCGTCGGCGCGGAAGGCGGCCTCTGCGGCGAGACTGGGTGCTCCGGTCAGCCCGCGCGAGCCGCCGACGACGAGCACCGTCCCGGCCGTGTACTTGTTCTGGTCGGCTCGCTTGCGCGGCACCTCTCGGAGGATCTCTGCGGTGACGAGCCCGTGCTCGGTCTCGGCCTGATCGAGGCCGATGTCGGCGACGACCACCGCGCCCGCGTGGAAGCGGCCCGGCGCGACCTCCAGCCCGACCTTGCGCCCGTGCATCGTCACCGTCACGGTCGCATCGACGCACGCTCCGGCGACCTCGCCGGTCGAGGCGTCCACCCCGGAGGGCAGGTCGACCGAGACGACAGGCACGCCGGCCCCGTTGATCGCCTCGACCTTGTGCGCCGCGTCATCGCGCGGCTCGCCGTGGAAGCCGGTGCCGAAAAGTGCGTCGAGGATCACGTCGGCGCCCTCGACGCCGTCGCTCACGACCGCCTCGCGGCCGGCCGCGGCGATCACGTCGACCGCGATTCGCCCGTCGCCGCCGTTCGCGCCCTTGCCGCAGACCGCCACGAACCGCCGCGCCTCCGGGAACCGCCGCATCGCCTCCTCGGCGACCACGCGGCCTGCGCGGGCCATCAGCCCGTCGACGTCGTGGCCCGCCTCGGCAGAACGCATCTCGTCCGCCGTGTAGAGCGGTTCAAGCATCGGCGACGAGGGCCACCGCCTGGGCGAGCTCGCGCGAGTGGGTCATCGAGAGCTCGATCTCCCCGGCGCCCACGCGCTCGGCCCAAGCCTTCGTCTTCCCACTCAGCGTCACGCCCGGCTTCGGGCGGCCGGCGATCTCGATCTCGCGCCAGGTGAAGCGGACGCCGGAGCCGAGCGCCTTGCCGACCGCCTCCTTGCCGGCGAAGCGCGCCGCGTAATGCTGCGGGGGGTTCGGCTTCGAGTCGCAGTAGGCGCGCTCGGCCTCGGTGAAGCAGCGCTCGCGGAAGCCCGGGTATCGCTCGAGCGCCCGCGCGATCCGCGGGATCTCGATCAGATCGACTCCGACTCTCAATGCTCCTCCAGCCAGGCGGGCAGCCCGGCGATCGAGTCGATCACGCCGTCCGGCTTGACGGTCGCCTCTTCGAGCTCCTCCTCGCGGAACTTGCCGGTGCGGACGAGAATGCTGCGCAGGCCGAACGCGGTGGCGCCGCCGATGTCGGCCTCGACGTCGTCGCCGACCATCCAGGTCTGGCCCGGCTCGTAGTCGAGCACCTCCAGCGCGGCGGCGAAGTAGGCGGCGCTCGGCTTGCCGAGAACGGTCGCCTCGGTCTCGGCCGCGTACTCGAGCCCCGCGACGAAGGCGCCCGCGTCGAGGAGCGCACCACGCGAGGTCTGCCACCAGCGGTTCTTGTGCAGGCAGTAGAGCTCGGCGCCCTCCTGGAGCTCGGCGAATGCGCGCGCGAGGTTGTAGTAGCTGAACACCTGATTCGTCTCGAAGCCCTCGTCGGCGCCGCCGAGCAGCACGGCGTCCGCGCCCTCGCCGACGAGCTCGATGCCCTCGAGGTCCTCGACGATCGCCGGCATCGTCAGGGCGAGGACGCGCTTGCCGGCCAGCGCGTGCGCGGCGGCGATCGGGGTCGTCTGCAGCTCCTCGTCCTCCAGCTCGACCCCGAACGAGCGGATCTCGGCGGCGAGCGCCTGCCGCGAGTGCGTGGTGTTGTTGGTGACGAAGCGGAGCCGGTGGCCAGCCTCGCGTAGCCGCGAGACCGCCTTCGCCCCGCCGAGGATCGGGTGGCCGGAGACATGCAGCACCCCGTCCACGTCCAGGAGAATGGCGGCCATGGAGCGCGAGTCTATTCAGGTGACCCGCTCGGTCACCATCCCCCGCGCCGAGATCGAGCTGCGCTTCTCGCGCTCCAGCGGGCCGGGCGGGCAGCACGCGCAGAAGAGCGACACCCGCGTCGAGGCGAGCTTCGACGTCGAGGCCTCGTCGGCGCTCTCGGAGGCGCAGAAGCGGCGGGTGCTCGCGCGTGCGGGACCGATCATCCGGGCGGTCGCCCAGGACGAGCGCAGCCAGTGGCGCAACCGCGAGCTCGCAACCGAGCGGCTGGTCGAGGCGCTGCGAGAGGCCCTGAAGGTCCCGCGGCGACGGCGCCCGACGAAGCCGAGCCGCGCGGCGGTCGAGCGGCGGCTCGAGCAGAAGCGCCGCCGCAGCCAGGTCAAGCGCCGGCGCCGGGAGCTGGACTGATGCTCCTGCTCGACCAGGGAGCGGCAGCGCTCGATGCGTTCGTCGTCGCCATGATGCTCGGCTCGTTCGTGGCGCTCGGCGTGATCTGCTGGATCTTCTGGAAGGCGAAGAAGCGCGAGGACGCCGAGCTCCAAGCGAAGCGGCAGGACCCGGAGTAGCGGTCAGCTGTTCGGCGAGACTCGCAGGCTGTTCAGCAACTGGAGCGCGGCGGAGCGGTCTTTCGAACGACCGCCGAGGTAGACGAACGCGTAGAACCTGCGGCCGTGGTCGCGGAAGAGCAGCTCAGCGCCGGGCCCGGTGGGCATGTCGCAACAACCCTCGAAGGTCGACAGGTGCTCCGGAAGGCGAAATCGAGCCTGCCTCGCTGGAAAGCGGCCGGAGTTCGTCTCGAGGACGAGCACCGTCGCCCCGCGCGAGGCTACCGCGAACCGCTGCACGGGATCGCTGCAGTCGGAGAGCTGCCGGTGGATGAAGCGCCAGCCCGTCGGGAGAACGACGCTGATCCCCGAGCCTGCCTCGACGCGCGTTGCGGGCCGGGCGGCGCCGGCGGGGACGAGGAGGAGCGCGAGGAGCAGACCGGTCAGGACGAAGTGGCGCATCCGCGGGTACTACGGCCGCGACCCCGCCCTAGGTCCCTCGTCAGGCGACGGCGTCGACCCGAGCGATGAAGTCGCGGACGAGCGCGAGCGTCTCCTCTGGCTGCTCAGCCTGCGCCATGTGCGAGCTCTCCTCCATAACGACGTACTCCGAGCCCACAATCGCGCGGTGCGCCGCCTCCGTGCAGGCCGGCGTCACCTCGTCGTAGCGGCCGGAGAAGACGAGCGTCGGCGCCTCGATCCGCCCGAGCCGCGGCGTGATGTCCCAGTCCTTGATCGTGCCGATCACATGGAACTCGCTCGGCCCGTTCATCGCGTGGTAGACCTCGGGATTCGCCTCGAGAAGCTGGAAGCACTCGACCAGCCAGTCGGGCCACGGGTCGGCGCGGCAGAGATGGCGCTTGTAGAACTCCATCGTCGCCTCCTCGTACTCGGGCGAGTCGGTCGTGCCCGCCTCCTCGTGCCTGCGCAGCGTGTCGTCTACGTCGGGCGGCAGCTCCGAGCGCAGGCGAGCGACCTCCGGCATCCATTCCGGCACGCTCGGCGGCGAGCTCTCGACGATCAGCGAGACGAGCCCCTCGGGCTGCCCGGCCGCGTACTGCATCCCGAGCATCCCGCCCCACGAGTGGCCGAGGACGTGCACGCGCTCGAGCCCGAGCGCCTCGCGCACGACGCCGACCTCCTCGACGAACAGCTCCGGAGTCCAGATCGACGACTCGTGCGGCTCCTCCAGTCCTGAGTTCCCGGACCCGAGCTGGTCGTAGAAGACCACGCGCCGCTCGTCAGCCAGCGCCTCGTACGGCTTCAGGTGCAGCCAGTTCGCGCCCGGTCCGCCGTGCAGGCAGAGCAGCGGCGGGCGGCTCGAGTCCTCGTCGCCGGCCGCGACCGACCGGTACCAGGTGCGGCCGCCGCGGAACGGGACGAAGCCTTCCTGGACGCGGTCGGCGACGGCCACGCCGGGATCTTCCCACAACTTCTTACACCGCCTTACCGAGGCCTTACAACGCGCACATGGGGGCCTGACACGTCAGAGCGACGATGCGCCTGGCATCTCCATCCAGACCAGGAGGATCACGATGAGACGGCAGCTTCTCCCCCTCGCGCTCGTTGCTCTCACCGTCCTTGCAGCGGGCGCATCGAGCACCTTCGCCGCCGGCAACGGCGGTGGCGCGCTCTTCATCTTCAACGGCCACCTGATGGCCGACGCCGGCAGCTCGCCGACGCTCTTCGTCGCCGTCTCGGGCGGCAACCGGATCGCGCTCAAGAAGCTCGTCGGCCAAGGCAAGACCCAGCAGTTCTCGGTCGGCCAGAACACGCAGTACATTCGCTGGACGAATGGCGTGCCGACGGTCGTGCCCGAGTCGAACCTCGTGGCCGGCGACCGCGTCAGCGTTCGGATCCGCGCCGCGCGGCAGTCGTCGCTGGCGCAGATCGAATCGACGTCGGCAGGCCGGGTGGCCGACAGCGGGGCGAACCCGCAGTTTGCGCACAAGCCGCTCTGGCTGTTCATCGGCAAGCTCGACGGGCCCGCGTCCGGCGGCCACCTGACGCTGCACATCACGAACGGGAACCAACGCTCGCTGCAGCGGATGCTCGGCCAGCCGCTCGACCAGACCTTCAGCTACGACGCGCACACGATCTTCGTGCTCTGGCAGGGCGGCGTCCCCACGCTGATCTCGCCCAGCCAGCTTGTCGTCGGCGACCGGATCTCGGTGCGGATCCGCGCACGCGGCTCCGCCTCGCTCGGCCAGGTCGAGTCGACCCCGGCGAACCACGTCGGGGATCACGAGCCCGGCATGTAACACCCGGCATCCCTCCCCCCGCCGCGAGAGAGGCCGCCTTGGGGCGGCCTCTCTCGTTCTCCCCCTAGCTAGGGTCCCGGGATGCGGCTACTTCGGGGGTCCTTCGGCGGCGGCCGCGATCTGGCGGTCGACCTCGGCACGGCGAACACCCTGGTGTTCATCCGCGGCCAGGGGATTGTCCTGTTCGAGCCGTCGGTTGTCGCCTTCTCGGAGGAGACGGGCGAGGTGCACGCCGTCGGCGCCGAGGCGCGGCGGATGATCGGCCGGACCCCGGCCACGATCCGGGCGATCCGCCCGCTCCGGCACGGCGTGATCGCCGACTTCGAGATCACCGAGCAGATGCTCCGCCACTTCATCCGCCGGGCCGGCGGCGGCCGCTTCTCGTTCGCGCGGGTGGTCCTCTGCGTGCCGAGCGGGATCACCGACGTCGAGCGGCGGGCTGTCGACGAGGCGACGCGCTCGGCCGGAGCGCGCTCTGTCTACCTCATCGAGGAGCCGATGGCCGCGGCGATCGGCGCGAACCTGCCGGTCGGCGACGCGGTCGCGAGCATGGTGATCGACATCGGCGGCGGCACGACCGAGGTCGCTGTCATCGCGCTGGGCGGAATGGTCGTCTGGGAGTCGATCCGCGTCGGCGGCTACGAGATGGACGACGCGATCGCCGACCACGTCAAGAGCGTCCACAAGCTGTTGATCGGGCAGGAGACCGCCGAGGCGGCCAAGATCGCCGTCGGGTCGGCCTGGCCGGTCGAGGAGGAGCTGGCTGACACGCAGGTCGCGGGGCGCGACCTCGTCTCCGGCCTGCTGCGCCGCGTGACGCTCGGCGCCGATGACGTGCGCCGCGCCATGGAGCAGCCGGTCGCGCGGATCGTCAGCTCCGTCAAGGACACGCTCGAGCGGACGCCGCCCGAGCTCGCTGCCGACCTCGGCGAGCGCGGGATCGTGCTCGCCGGCGGCGGCTCGCTCCTGCGCGGGATCGGCGAGCGGCTGCGGCACGAGGTCGGGCTGCCGGTGCAGCTGGTCGAGTCGCCGCTCACCTGCGTCGCCGAAGGCGCCGGCCGCAGCCTCGACGAGCTCGAGACACTGGAACGGGCCGCGAAGGCCCAGCGGCGCTCCCGCCGCTAGCGCGGGATCAGCGCTCGCAGCCTCCTGAGCGCGGTCGGACGCCCGACCCGCGGGTCGGCCAAGAACCTCGCGAGCCGCTCGGCCTCGTCCTCCTCGAGCGAGACGGCTGCCTCGGCGACTCCGCCGGGGCTCCAGACGCTGAAGCGGACATGAGGGTCTTCGGTCAGGTAGCGCGAGACGCGGAGTGCGCGGCCCCGGTCGCGCGGATGGCCGCGGAAGAACTCGACGAGCTTGCTCCGCTGCGGCGCGGCGCACCAGGGGCAGAAGCGGAAGACCGTCGCCAGCTCTCCCCCGCATTCGGTGCAAACACGCACCCCACCGCCTCCTCTCGCCCGAACCGTACCCCGTATGGGGGATTTTCGCCGCAAATCCGCAAGGTTGCGCCGCGGCCGGGTATCTCAGGGGCATGACGCCGCAACCACCTGTCCGTGTCCTGATCGCGGACGATCACCTCCTGTTCGCCCAAGCGCTCCAACTGGCCCTCGCCGCCGACAAGCGCGTCGAGGTCGTCGGCCACGCCCCCAACGGCAAGAGCGCCGTCGAGCAGGCGGGCTCGCTCCGCCCTGACGTGATCCTGATGGACCTCGACATGCCCGTGCTCGACGGGATCGAGGCGACGCGCACCGTCCGGCGCTTCATCCCCGGCTGCCGCGTCGCCGTGCTCACCGCATCGCTCCTGCCGGAGGACGCGCTTCGCGCCCGCGCCGCCGGGGCCGCCGCCTACCTGACCAAGGGCTGCTCGGCCGGCGACCTGCTCGAAGCCGTGCTCGAGCTCGGCTATTGCAATCTGGCCTTCGCCGCCTGCCCAACCGCGAGGAGGCCGAGGACGCCGTCCAGCACACCTTCCTGAACGCCTACCGCGGACTGCGGCAGGGCGTCGTGCCGCGCTCCGAGACGGCATGGCTGTTCAAGATCGCCGAAAACGTCTGCCGTGAGCGCCGGCGCTCGGCCTGGCGGCGGAACCGGATCGAGAGCGCCGCCGACCCTGATGGGCTCGCGACCATCGCCGCCGCGCCGGAGCGCTCCCACGACGAGCTGGCCGGGCTCGCCGACGCGCTCGCCGAGCTGCCGCCGAACCAGCAGCGCGCGATTCTGCTCCGCGAGTGGCAGGGGCTCTCGTACCGCGAGATCGCCGCAGAGCTCGAAGCCACCGAGGCGGCCGTCGAGACGCTGCTCTTCCGCGCACGCCGCTCGCTCGCCCGCAAGCTCGACCGCTCGCGCGGGAAGACGTGGGGCCTGAACCTGGGCCCGGGCCTTGCCTGGGCGAAGTCGCTCCTCGGCGGCGCCGCGGCCAAGGTGGCCGCTACCGCCCTCGTGGTCGCAGGAGTCGCTGTCGCCACGCCGGTGGTCCGGCACGACCTGACCCGGGCGTTCACCGGCGCGAAGCAGCACCCGGCCGCGCGTGCAACCCCCGCCTCCGCAACGAGCACGACCCCCCTCGCCCCCGCCGCCGCGAAGGGCCAAGGCTCCAAACGACTTAGTAACAGTCTGTTACTAAAGAAGTCCGGCTCGCAGGGTCACGCGCACGTGGTCGAGCCGCCCACCCCGGCCGGCTCGCCGGGGTCGCCGCCCGCGGGGATAGGCGGCCCGCCGACCGTGCCGCCGGCCACGGCGCCGCCGCCTCCGTCGCCCCCGAAGGTTCAGTTCCCGCCCGCCCCGCCGGTTCCGCCGCTGCCGAAGCCTCCGCCGGTCAGCATTCCGCCGATTCCGCCGCTGCCGCCGCCTCCGCCGGTCAGTGTTCCGCCTGTGCCGCCGCTCCCGCCGCCGCCCGTCCTGCCCTAGTCAGCCAGAACAGCGCCAGCGCGACCGCCGTGAAGACGACGTTCAGCGCCGTCGTGTAGTTCCACGAGATCCCGCGGTCGGAGACCGAGCCGAGCGAGGGCCGGTGCTCGGGGATCAGCCCGGCCCAGCTGAAGATCCCGTCGATCGCGAGCGCCGCGGCCACCATCGTCGCGAACATCACCGCGACCAGCAGCGCCGCCAACCGGCGCCCGTAGTAGCGCGCGTAGATCACGACCAGCGGCAGGATGATCAGGTCGGCGTAGATGAACGCGATCACACCGGCGAACGAGATCCCGCCGGACCAGAGCACCGCCGCCAGCGGGATGTTCCCAACCGAGCAGACGAACGAGAGCACCGCGACGACCGGCCCGATCAGAACGTTCTCGAGCAGCTGCCCCGTCCCGCCGGTGTGCGTCAGGAAGAGCGAGTTGAAGACATGCAGAGGCAGAAGCGAGACGAAGCCGGCGATCAGGAAGCCGGCGACGATCTCCTTCCAGAGCATCTTCCAGTCGTGGCGGAAGTTCTTCGCGACGTCGCGCCAGGCTTCGAGCGAGCGCCATGGCGAGCCGCCGGCGGTGTGGTGCACATGACCGGCGTCAGCGGCGAGCGCGTGCTCCCGGGCGCGCTCCTCCGTGCGCCGTGAGACGAGCAGCCGCAATGCGAGCCACATCAGGCAGATCAGGATCAGTCCGCCGGCGAACTCGGCCAGCGTGAACTGCCAGCCGATGAAGATCCAGATCACGATGCCGATCTCGAAGACGAGGTTGGTCGAGGCGAACTGGAAGGCCATCGCCGCCGGCAGGCTCGCGCCCTTCTGGAACGTCGACTTGGCGATCGCCACCGCCGCGTAGCTGCACGACGACGAGGCCGCGCCGAAGCCGGTCGCGAGGCCCAGCGAGCGCAGCCCGCGTCCGCCGAGCAGCCGCTCCATCCCGTGCCGCGGCGCCCAGGCCTGCACGATCCCCGAGAGCAGGAAGCCGAGCACGAGCGCCCACCAGACCGCCCACGCCATCTGGAAGGCGTTCCAGAGCCCCTGGCCGATCTGGTCGAGGACGTCCATGCGCCGAGCGTAGCGAGCGTCCGGCGCGGGTACCGAACGGGTCATGCCCGAGCAGCTGATCCTCGTCGACGGCGCGACGTTCTTCTACTCCGCGCCGAACGGCGACATCTCGGAGAACAAGCCCGAGGGCTTCTTCTACGAGGACGTGCGCCACCTCTCGCGCTGGACCCTGACCGTCGACGGAAAGCCGCTCGCTCCGCTCACCAGCCGGGTCGTCGACTACTTCTCGGCACGAATCGTCGGCGCGCGCCAGGACGAGCACGAGCCGACGCTGTCCGTCACCCGCGACCGGTTCGTGACGGAGGGCGTCCACGAGGACCTGGTCGTGACCAACCACGCCGACGAGGAGCAACGCGTGCGGGTCGAGCTCGCCTTCGCCGCCGATTTCGCCGACGTGATGGAGGCGCAGAAGCACGGGACCTTCCGGCGCGGGCGCTACTCGGCCGAGGCGGGCACACGTGCCGTCACGCTCACGCAGAACCGCGAGGGCTACCGCCGCGGCACCGTCATCCGCTTCCGCCGGGCGGGACGGCTGCGCCGGGATCGGGTCGTCTTCGACCTTCATCTCGGTCCCGGCGAAAGCTGGCAGACCTGCATCGACGTGATTCCGATGGTGGACGGAAGCCGGCGGCAGCCCCTGCTTGCATGCGGCTCGTTCGGCAAGCACGCGCCGAAGATGCCGATCGACCTGGACACGTGGCTCGCGACCGCGCCCGAGCTCGTGGCCGACTGGGACCCGGCGAGGCACATCTACCGCCAGAGCCTGCTCGACCTGGCGGCGCTACGAATCCGGCCGCGTGAGGAGCACCTGCGCTGGGCGATGCCCGCCGGCGGCCTGCCGTGGTTCATGACCGTCTTCGGCCGCGACAGCATCATCGCCGCCTACGAGACGCTTCCGTTCCAGCACGAGCTGACCCAGGCGACGCTGCAGGCGCTGGCCGAGCTGCAGGCGACGGAGTGGGAC
>VAWL01000037.1 GCA_005883965.1 Actinomycetota bacterium | reverse complement strand
AGAGCTCCGCGATCGGATCGGTGATGCTGACCCGATTCTTGCCCGCCGCCTTCGCCGCGTAGAGCGCGGCGTCCGCACGGCTCACGAGCTGCTGGGCCGATTGGCCCGGCGCGAGCTCGGCGATCCCGAAGCTCGCCGTCAGCGAAATGCGCACACCGCCCGACAGCGCGAGAGGCGCCGCGCTGAAGGCCCCGCGCATCCGGTCGGCGACCATGGTTGCTTCTTCGAGGTCGGTCTCGGGCAGCACGACCGCGAACTCCTCGCCGCCGAGCCGCCCGGCGACGTCGTCCTTGCGCAAGTGCGCCTCGAGCAGGTCGGCGAATGTGCGCAGCGCGTCGTCTCCGGCGAGGTGTCCGTACGCGTCGTTGACGCGCTTGAAGTCGTCGAGGTCGGCGAGCGCGAGCGAGAGAGGCGTCTCGAAGAGCTTTGCCCGCTCGAGCTCGGTCTCGAGCGCCTCCAGGAACCGGCGCCGGTTGACGAGGCCCGTCAGCTCGTCGGTCGTCGCCTGCCGCTGCACCCGCTCGTGCAGACGCGCGTTTTCGAGCGCGATCCCGGCCTGGCTCGAGAGCCACTCGGCCAGCGTCCGCGTCTCCTTCTGGAAGCCCCCCCGAGGCTGATACAGGAGGAGCGTCGTCCGGTCGACGGCGTCCTCCCCATTCGTGAGCACGAGCTCCAAGGGCGCTCCCCGCTCGACGTCGCCGAACCAGCCGATCACCTCGCCTCCCTGGATCAGCTCACCACCACGAGCGCCGGTCGCCTCGGTTACCACCTCCAGAATGAGCGGCGTCAGCGCGCGTGCGTCATGTGTCGCGGCGAGCGCATTGCCGACGAGCTGGAGCGCCTCACGCGGGTCCCGCTTCGCCGGACGCACTCGCCGTCGATCTGCGCCGTGAGGAGGCCGCCGCGGAGCGCGCGTCCTGCCCGAGCGCAGCACCGATACGAACAGTGCGAGCGCCAGGAGCGTCGAGAGCACGGCAGCGGCGACCAGAGCAGGTCGACCGTGCAGGTCAATCGTCGCCATCCAGAGTAAAAACCGCAGCTTGCGGCCGATTGTCGCCGATGATCCAGTCGTCCGCGAATGGTGGTGCTCAGCGTGTCGCCGAAGCCGTGGGTGCGTCCGGCGTGATGCCGCCGTCCAGGTACTGCAGGTCGAAGCGAGCGATCTGGGAGAACGCGGGCGCAGCGACGACGCCGCCGAAGATCGCGCCGCGCGGCTCGTCAACCGACACGAGGATGACGAGGCGCGGCCGCGAGGCGGGAACGACGCCGATGAAGGACGCGACGTAGCGCGAGTCCGAGTACGTTCCGTCCGGGTCGACCTTCGATGCGGTCCCCGTCTTCCCGGCGACCTGGTAGCCCGGCACCGCTGCGAGCGTCCCCGTCCCGTCGAGCACGACGTTCTTCAGCATCGAAATCAGCTGGACCGCGACCCGGCGCCGCACTATCCGCCGCTTCGGCTGCTTCAGGGCCGATCCGTCGCCGATGTGGTCGACCAGGTGCGGCCGCACCCAGACGCCGCGGTTGGCGATCGTCGCGTAGGCGCTCGCCATCTGGATCGGCGTAACCGCGATCCCCTGGCCGATCGGCACGTTGCCGATCGTCGAGCCCGACCAGTGCTTCTCAGGCAGGACGATGCCTGGACTCTCGCCCGGGTAGTCGATTCCGGTGTTCCGGCCGAAGCCGAAGCGCGAGATCCAGCCGGCGAGCCGGTGCTGGCCCAGCCGCTCGGCCAGCGTGATCGCGCCGACGTTGGAGGAACGCGCCAGGATCTCGGCCACGGTCATCGTCTCGGTCCCGCGCGGCTCGGCGTCGTGGATGATCCGGTCGGCGACGTGGATCTCGTACGGCAGGACGAAGCTCGTGGTCGGCGAGACCAGGCCCTCGGAGAGCGCGCCGGCGACGGTGACGAGCTTGAACGTCGAGCCCGGCTCGTAGGTGTCGGTGACCGCGCGGTTCCGCTGCAGCGGCCGCCAGGTGTTGGGGTAGTTGTTCGCGTCGAACCCGGGCGCAACGACCATGGCGAGCACGCCGCCCGTCCGCGGATCGAGCACGATCGCGGTCGCGCTCTTCGCATGCCACCGGGCGACCGTCTGCCGCAGGATCGCCTGCGCGTTGGACTGGATCACGTGGTCGAGGGTCAGGTAGACGTCGGTGCCGTCGCGCTCGGTCTGCGACGGGACTGTGTCGATCACCTCGCCGGAGGCGTCCTTGACGATCCTCTCGCGCCCCGGGCGACCGGCTAGGTCGTGGTCGAGCGAGAGCTCGAGCCCGGCGAGGCCGTGGTTGTCGACTCCCGCATACCCGAGAACCTGCGCGGCGAGCGAGCCCTGCGGGTAGAAGCGGCGCTCCTCCGGATAGAAGCCGAGGCCGGGGAGGTGCCTGCGCTCGAGCAGGGCCGCCCGCGCGGGATCGGCCTTGCGCTCGACGTAGACGAAGCCGCGCGTTCGGTCGGCGAGCGCCGAGTAGAGCGCAGTTGGGTCGAGCCGCAGCAAGCGCGCCGCGATCGCCGCCTCGCTGCGCGGGTCGCGGACCTGGCGCGGGTCGGCGTAGACGGTCGTCGCCTGCTCGCCGATCGCGAGCTGCAGGCCGCCGCGGTCGTAGATCGTCCCGCGCGTGGCGGGAATGGTCACGTCCTCGTTGTGCTGGCTCGAAGCCAGCTGCCCGAGCGAGCTCGCCCGAACGCCCTGCAGCCAGGCGGCGCGCAGGAACGCGATGCCGAACGCGATCCCGAAGACAGCGAGCAACAGCCGGATGCGGCGGTTGGCGACCTTCGCGTTCACCGCGCCCCGCGCCCGAGCCGCACGTAGGTGGTCTGCGTGGGATCGGCGGGGGCCAGGCCCTGGCGGTGCGCGAGCGCCTGGATCCGCGGCGAGGCGGCGGCGAGCGAGAGCTGCGAGGCGAGCGCCTGCTTGTCGGCACGCAGCTGCGTCCGCTGGGCGTTCAGCTTGTCGAGCCGTACGTTCAGGCGGAGCACGGCGACGTTCAGCGCGACGACTCCGGTGAGCAGGACCGCGAGCGCCGCGATCCAGACGACGCCTCCCGCCACGCCGCGGCGGGCGCGCGGACGGCGGCGCGCAGCCGGCCGCGGCCGGCCGGAAGGTCGCGGGGAGGGAAGCGCGTGGGCGGCGTCATTCCAGGAGGCCATGGCTAGTCCGTGTCGGTCTCGGACTCGGTCTTGACGGCCGCGCGCAGCCGGGCGGAGGCGGCCCGCGGGTTGGTCGCGATCTCCTGCGCCGACGGGCGGATCGCGCGGCGTGACAGTGCGCGCAGCGCGGGCTCGTGCCCGCAGACGCAAATCGGAAAGTCGGGCGGGCAGGTGCAGCCCCGCTCCTGCGAGCGGAGGAAGCGCTTGACGATCCGGTCCTCGAGCGAGTGGAAGCTGATCGCCGCGAGGCGGCCGCCGGGCTGCAGGAGCTCGAGCGCCGCCGGCAGCGCCTCTTCGAGCGACCCGAGCTCGTCGTTGACCGCGATCCGCAGGGCCTGGAACACCCGCCTGGCGGGATGGCCGTCGCCGAAGCGTGCGGGCGCCGGGATGGCGCTCCTGATCGTCTCGACGAGCTCGCCGGTGCGCTCGAACGGCCGCTCGCGCCGGCGCCGGCCGATGGCGCGGGCGATCTGGCGGGCGTAGCGCTCCTCGCCGTACTCGCGCAGGATCGAGGTCAGCTCGCGCTCGCTCGCCTCGTTGACGAGCTCGGCGGCGGTGCCGTCGGCCTTCGGGTCCATGCGCATGTCCAGCGGCGCGTCCACTGCGTACGAGAAGCCGCGCTCCGGCTGGTCGATTTGCATGCTGGAGACGCCGAGGTCGAAGAGAACGGCGTCGGCGCGAACCCCGTTCGAGGCGAGCTGCTCGAGCACGACGGCGAAGTCACCGCGCAGGAAGCGCGCCTGCACCGCGGTGCTCTTCCGGAACTGGTCGAAGTAGACGCGCGCGAACGGGTCGCGGTCGATCGCGATCAGCTTGCCCTTGCCGCGCAGGTCGGCCGCGAGCAGGGCCGCATGGCCGCCCGCTCCGAAGGTCGCGTCGACGACGGTCTCGCCCGGCCGCACCGCGAGGGCCTCGCGGACCTCCTCTGCGAGAACGGGAACGTGGTCAGTCGCGCTGGGTCGCAAGACGTTCGGCAACATCCTCCGCACTCCCTTCCATCACCTTGACGTGGTCGCGCCACGCTTCGCGGTTCCAGATCTCGAGGTGGTCGTTGACTCCCGCGACGACCACCTCGCGTCCGAGGTCCTTGGCCAGCGTCGGCGGGAGCGCCACGCGGCCCTGCTTGTCCGGCTCCGCCTCGGAGGCGCCGGCGAAGAAGAAGCGGTGCATCAGGCGTCCCTCCCGGCTGAGCGGGTCGAGCCCGGCAAGACGGCTCTCGACCAGCCGTTCCCAGTCCGCCTGGGGATAGCAGTAGAGACACCCGTCCATACCGCGCGTGATGACGAGCCCGCCGGAAAGCGCTTGGCGAAACTTGGCCGGTAGCGTGAGGCGGTTCTTGTCATCAACAGTGTGCTCGAACTCACCGAGCAGCATGATCCGCGTACCTTTCCACTGGGCCCCACTTTAAACCACACTCCCCCACTTCGCAACCCTTTTGCGCCACTCGGCGCCGGCCGCTATTGCAGGAGAGAGGCGACGGAGTTGATCATCAGCGCGAGGATCACCGCGCCGAAGACGAACGAGAGCAGCGCGTGGCGCATGGCGGTGTGACGGATGGGCTTGTTCTGCAGGTCGGTGTCGGAGACCTGGTAGGTCATCCCGATCGTCAGCGCCAGGTAGCCGAAGTCGCGGTAGTCGGGTGGGTCGTCCTCGTTGAAGTCGATCCCACCGACCGGGTGGCCGTAGTAGAGGTCGCCGTAGCGAACCGTGTAGAGCGTGTGCACCGTCGCCCACGAGAGGGCGACGACGGCGATCGCGAGCAGGAGCAGCAGCGCCTTGTCGGTCCCGTGGCGGCTGCGGGCCTCGAGGAGCACGTAGCCGATCGCGATCAGGCTGACGACGCTCGCGGTGAGGGTGACGAGGTCGGCGACCGGGCGCGAGAAGTCCTCGTCCTGGGCGTTCGCCTTGGTGTCGGCGGCGTCCATGTTGTAGATGCGGATCCAGACCGCCAGCACGGTCACGAGGGCCATCGCGCCCCACGCGCAGGAGACCGCGACCGCCCATTCGGTGCCGGTCCCGAACAGGATTGCGAGCACCACGATCCCGACCACGGGCGCGGCAGGGCGTTTGTAGCGATGATGGAGGCCGTGACCGTTCCGCCGTTCGAACGCTTCTACGAGGAGCAGCGCGAGCCGGTGCTCGTTCAGCTCCGCCGGATGCTCGGGCGCGACGCCGCCGACGACGCGTTCCAGGAAACGTTCCTGCGCGCGCTGCGGGCGTACCCGTCGCTGAAGCACGGGCAGCACCTCCGCGCCTGGGCGCTCGCGATTGCGCGCAACGTCGCGATCGACGCCTACCGGCGGGAACGGATCACCTCGGCCGACGTACCGGACCTCGAGTCGGTCGACGAGCCGCTCCCCTACGAAGAGCTCCGCCGGCTGACCGCCGACCTGCCGCAGAAGGAGCGCGCGGCGGTCTTCCTCCGCTACGGCTACGACCTCAGCTACGAGGACATCGGCGCAGCGCTCGGCTCGTCTTCCGAGGCGGCCAGGCAGGCCGCGTCCTCCGGTGTCCGCCGGCTACGAAAGAAGGAGCTCTCATGACGGTCTCTCCCGAGCTTGACGCACGCTTCCGCGACGCCGCGGCCGCCGAAGGGCTGCTCGACGTCGCCTACGACCTGATCGACACGCCCGTCGGGCGGCTGTTCGTGGCCGTGACCGATCGTGGCCTCTGCGAGATCTCGTACGACTCCGAGCCCGAGCGCGAGGAGGAAAAGCTCGCGAAGGCCTTCGGCGCCCGGGTGCTCCGCTCGCCGCGGCCGACCGACGAGACGCGGCGGCAGCTGGACGAGTACTTCGAGGGCAAGCGGCACGAGTTCGAGCTCCCGCTCGACCTGGGGCTGACCCGCGAGTTCGGCCGCGAGGTGCTCGACCAACTCGCCCGCGTCCCCTACGGCGAGCTGACCACCTACGGCGCGCTGGCGGCGAAGGCCGGCCGGCCGCGTGCAGCCCGTGCGGTCGGGACGGTCATGAACCGCAACCCCGTGCCGATCGTGCTCCCCTGCCACCGCGTGGTCGGCTCGACCGGTTCGCTGGTCGGCTACGCCGGCGGGCTCGATCGCAAGCGCGCGCTGCTCGAGCTCGAGGGAGCCATCTAGTCTTTCTTCACCAGTTGCGCGTGGATCTCGCGCGTCAACCCTGCGACCTGCTCGGTCAGCTCCTTGTCCTGCCTCGTCAGCGTCGTGTTCGAAGTCAGGAGCTCCACGAGCTTCTCGGTCGCCGCCTTGATCTCTTCCTCGCGCCGCGTGGCCATCGCCTCGAGCCGCGCATGGCGTTTCTCCTCACGGTCATCGGAGATCTTGTCCCGCTCGGTCTGCCGGGTCTGCGCCAGCAGGATCAGCGGCGCCGCGTACGCCGCCTGGGTCGAGAATGCAAGGTTGAGCAGAATGAACGGGTATGGGTCCCAGCCGAGCGCGATACCGACCGAGTTGAGCGCGATCCAGATGATGACGACGATCGTCTGGCCGGCGATGTACTGGGGCGTCCCGAAGAACCGCGCCGCATTTTCCGCGTAGCGACCGAACGCGTCCTGGCCGAAGGTGCCGTGGTGCTCCGCAGGTTTCTTGGCCACCCGCCTCGCAAGGCTAGGCCGGTGACCGGACGCTCAAGGTTGGACGTCGGCCAGGATCTCGCGGGCTCGGTCGGCGTCGCGCGGGTGGACGAGGATCTCGTGCGCGCCACCCTCGCCGCCGAAGCCCTCGA
Organism: Actinomycetota bacterium; assembly: GCA_005883965.1. GTDB lineage: Bacteria > Actinomycetota > Thermoleophilia > Gaiellales > Gaiellaceae > AC-32. The sequence continues at coordinate 21,052 of VAWL01000037.1, read as the reverse complement.
AGGCCGAGTCCGCCTCGGCCGTCGGGCGGTGGCCACACTCGATCCCGTCGGAGCGGAGCAACCCGCAGAGCGCCTCCGCCTCGGGCTCTCCGGGGACCACCGCCACGCGAACGGGCTCGTCTTCCACGCCGCGAGCGTAACGAGCTATGCGGTGCGGCGCTCGGGCAGGGCGTCGCCGAGCAGCCGGTAGCCGACGCCCCAGACGTTCAGGACGCAGTCGTCGGCGCCGGCGATGGCCAGCTTGCGGCGCAGGCGCGAGGCGTGCGAGTCGAGCGTCCGGGTGCGGCCGAGGGCGACGAAGCCCCAGACCTCGCGGAGCAGCTCCTCTTTCGTGAAGACGCGGGTCGGCTCGCTCGCGAGCTTGGCCAGAAGCTCGAACTCCTTCGCCGCGAGGGCGACCGCGAAACCGTGGACGGTCACGCGGCGCGTCGTGCGGTCGAGCGCGATCGGCCCGGCGGCGAGTCGGCTTCGTCCCTCCGGCCGCGCCCGCCTGAGCACTGCGTGGATCCGTGCGACGAGCTCCTCGTAGTGGAAGGGTCGGGGGACGAAGTCGTCGCAGCCACGCTCGAAGGCGTGCACGCGGTCGACCGCGTCGGCGCGGGCCTCGCCGAGGACGATCACCGGGACGTCGCGGTCCCAGGAGCGGCCGGGCTCGCCTTCGCGCAGGCGCCGGCAGACGTCGGGCCCGTCAGCGTCCTCTAGCCCGCCGATCAGCACGAGGTCGGGCCGCACCCGCTCGGCCAGCTCGAGCGCGAGATCCTCCGCCTCCGCGCCGAGCACTTCGAAGCCGTCGCTCGCCAAGTGCCGCTGGAGGAACTCCCGCGTTCCCGGCTCGGCCTCGGCGAGGAGCAGCGCACGCGACATGCAGCCGACGCTAGCGCCGCCGCGCGGCCCGCGCCAGATGTCCCTTTGCGCAAAAGTGCGACGAGATTTCTACAGCCGCCCGGAGCGGACGACGCCCCAGAGGAGCCAGGCGGCGAGCGCACCGGAGAGCACGAAGCCGATGAACGAGAGGAAGTTGACGCCCGCGATCTGCGGGCCGGTCTTGGAGAAGATGCCGATCAGGCTCGAGCCGATCAGGCCGCCGACGACGACCAGCGCGATCACCAGCCGGTTGAACGCGACGTCGAGCTTGCGCATGAACTCGTCGAGGCCCTTGTGCACGAAGCCGACCTCGATCTGGCCGTCTCGGATCTCCTCGAGGAAATCGTGCACCTGGTACGGCATGGCGCGCGCGATCCGCGCGAACTCGATGCTCTCCGTGCGCGCGCGGGTGAGCACGCGCCGCGGCGTATATCGCTCGAGCATCAGGTCGCGCGCGTAGGGCTTCGCGACCTCGAAGACGTTGAAGTCCGGGTAGAGGTCGATCCCGACCGAGCCGAGCGTCGCGATTGCCTTGTCGAGCAGCACGAACCGCGTCGGCAGGCGCAGGTTGAGCCGGTAGATGAGCTGGAAGGCCTCCCGGATCACCTGCAGCGGGTCGATCTCGGCGAGGCTGGCGCCGTAGTAGCGGCCATACATCTCGCGCAGCTCGGCGACGAACTCCTCCTCACGCTCCTTCGGGTAGCGGACGCCGAGCTCGCCCAGCCGGCGGGGCAGCTGGTCGATCCGCTCGTTGGCTGCGTCGATGAACAGCCCTGTCAGCTTCGACATGTCGTCGTCGGTCAGCTTCCCGACCTGGCCGAAGTCCACGATTCCGATCTGCTCGCCGTCTTCGAGGACGAAGATGTTCGCCGGGTGCGGGTCGCCGTGGAAGAAGCCGTGGCGGAAGATCATCGTCATCCAGGTCTCGGTCATCAGGTACGCGAGCCGGCGGCGTTCCTCAATCGACCACGCCTCCTGCGGCAGGTCGGCGAGCTGGATGCCTTCGAGTAGCTCGAGCGTGAGCACGCGGGAGCGCGTGTAGCTCCAGTAGACGCGCGGGATCTGCACGCGTGGGTGGCCTGCGAAGCGATGGTGGAAGACCTCCGCGTTGCGGGCCTCGAGCCGGTAGTCGAGCTCCTGGCGGATCGAGCGGGCGAACTCGTCGACGAGCTGGCGCGCGTCGATGAAGTCGAGCGCCTTGACGCGCTCGCGGGCGATGCGCGCGGCCTGGTAGAGGAGGGCGAGGTCGGCCTCGACCTGGCGCGGGGCGTTCGGGCGCTGGACCTTGACGGCGACGCGGTGACCGTTCGGGAGGGTCGCGCGATGCACCTGGCCGATCGACGCGGCGGCTACCGGGGTCTCCTCGAACTCGGTGAAGAGCTGCTCGACCGACAGCTCGAGCTCCTCGCGGATCACACGCTCGACGTCCTCGTACGGGAAGGGGCGCACGTCGTCCTGGAGGCCTTGGAGCTCGACGAGGATGTCGGGCGGGACGATGTCGGGGCGGGTCGAGAGGAGCTGGCCGAACTTGACGAAGGTCGGGCCGAGCTCGTCGAGCATCTCTCTGAGGTGCTGGCCGCGCTCGGAGGGACTGCCCTCCAGCGTCACGCGCTGGCGGCCGGGCACGAGGTCGGTCAGGCGGTGGGTCTCGAAGAAGTAGCCGAAGCCGTGCCTGACCGCTACCTGCGCGATCTCGGAGATCCGCCCGAGGTTCCGCGTCGTGGTGCTTGCCACGCGGTCAGTGTGCCACGCGGCTAGGCGGACGCGGCCACGCCGTCGGTGCCCGGCTGGCGAAGAACCGCCTCGCCGCGCTTGGTTCCGTCCAGCAGCTCGGGCGGCAGGCCGTCCGCAGCGGCCTGGGCGGCCAGGCGCCAGAGCCGGACGATCTCGGCCTGGACGATCTCCGCGGCCTCCGCGTAGCCTGCCCGGTTCCGCGGCAGGTGGTTGAGATCCATCGGCTCGCCCCAGACGACCGCGCACGGCCGATAGTTGAACGGCGCCCAGCCGAAGGTGTCCACGGCGCACGGGATCACCGGCGCCTCCTCCTGCAGCGCGATCATCAACCCGCCGGTGTGCACCTCCCCGGGGTGACCGAAGCGCTGCCGCGTGCCCTCCAGGTGCACGCCGACCAGCTTTCCCTCTGCAACGAGATCGCGCGCCGCGCGAAGCGCCCCCCGGTCGGCCTCCCCGCGCCGGATCGGGAAGACGCCGATCCACTGGAGGAACTCGCCGACCGCGGGAACCTTCAGCACCTCCGCCTTGGCCAGGAAGTAGACCGGCCGCGGGCAGAAGATCGCGATCAGCGGGTGGTCGATTCCGGAAAAGTGATTCGCGGCGACGACTGCGCCGCCCTCGCTCGGAACGCGCTCCATCCCGTAACCGGCCCCGCGCGTCATCGCGAGGATCGGCGGGATCGCCAGCAGCCGCGCGATGGGCCAGAGGCGCTCCGGCTCTTCCCCCCAGAGCTTCGGGACACCGAGCTTGGTGAGCGGCTGTTCCAGATGCACTAGGTGCGTGCCCGGTCCGGCTCGAGCAGCCGGAGCCGGTGCTCGAGCTGGGCGACCCGCAGCTCCAGCTCCTCCACCTCGGCGCGCGTCACCAGCCCCAGCTCGCGAAAGACGCCGGCGAGCCCGCTGCCGGTGCGTTCGCCCAGCCGGACCGACTCGTTGCGCCAGCGCCCGACCAGCTCCTCGACGAGCGCACGCGCCTCCTCGCGACCCATCCCCCCTCGCGCCGAGACCTCCTCGGCGAGAGCGTCCGCCCGCTCGGCGGTCAGCGCGACGGCGCCGACGCCTGCGAGGACGAGCTTCTCGGCCAGGTCGCGGGCGGAATCAGCGAGCTCGGCCATGAGGTCTCGCGCGGCGGCGCTGCCGGCGTTGCTCCCGCTTTGCCTGCGTCTGCGACGCCACCCGTTCAACGGTCGCAACTGGAGAATCGGGCGCGGGCGCGGCCGCGGCAGCTCCTTCAGCAGCGTCCAGCTCGGCCTGCCGCTCGGCTGCTGTGTCCGTCGCGGTCTCGATCCGCCGCGCGTATTCCGGCTCGCGCTCCTTCCAGCTGGTCAGCAGCGGCGCCGCGATGAAGATCGACGAGTAGGCGCCCGAGACGATGCCGACGATCAGCGCGAAGGCGAAGTCCTTCAAGGTCGCACCGCCGAAGATCAGCAGCGAGATGATCGGCAGCAGCGTGATGAAGGTCGTCGCCAAAGAGCGGCGGATCGTCTCCCACAGCGAGACGTTGGCGATCGTCGCGAACGGCGCACGCCGCATCAGCGGGACGTTCTCGCGGATCCGGTCGAAGATGATGATCGTGTCGTAGATCGAGTAGCCGAGCACCGTCAGGACCGCGGCCACGGTCGAGTTCGTCACCTCCCGGCCGGTCAGCGAATAGACCCCGATGGTGATCGCGAGGTCGTGCAGCAGCGCGATGATCACCGGAACCGCGAACTTGAAGTCGAACCGGATCGCGATGTAGAGCACGATCAGGAACAGCGAGAAGAGGATCGCGATGACCGCCGACCGCGCGATCTGCCGCCCGAAGCTCGAGGAGACGACCTGGCTCCCGATCGAGATGTTCTGGCCGAAGCGGTTCTTCAGGTCGGTCGTCAGGCGCGTGATCTGCGCGGACCTGAGCGTGCGCATCCGCAGCTGGAAGTTCTTGTAGCTGTCGGCCCCGACCACCTTGCCACGGCCCTGGACGACCGGCTCGGTCGCGAACTTCGCCGTCTCCGTGCGGACGGTCGAGAGCGAGACGGGCTTCGTCGTCTTGAACGTGACCTGCGTTCCGCCCTTGAAGTCGATCCCGAGGTTGAGGCCCCTCGTCGCGAGCGAGCCGATCCCGATCGCGATGATCACGCCCGAGATCGCGAACCAGAGGTAGCGGCGGCGCATGAAGTCGATCTGCAGCCACTTCGCCGTCTGCTGGCCGTGGGCGCCCATGAACTTCGGGTTGTCGAACCAGCGGAAGCCCGCGAGCAGGCCGAGCATCGCTCGCGTCGCCGCGACCGCAGTGACCAGCGAGATCACCGTCCCGATCATCAGCATCAGGGCGAAGCCCTTCACCTGCGCGGTCGCGACCGCGAACAGGACCAGCGCCGTGATCACGGTCACGACGTTTGCGTCGATGATCGTGCGGAAGCCCTTCGAGTACCCGGCGGAGATCGCGGCGCGCACGGACTTCCCGGACCGCACCTCTTCCTTGATCCGCTCGAAGATGACGACGTTCGCGTCGGCGGCCACGCCTATCGTCAGGATCAAGCCCGCGAAACCGGGCAGCGTCAGCGTCACACCGAAGATCAGGATCGCGGCGTAGAGGAAGGCCGCGTAGATGCCGAGGCCGATCACCGCGACGACGCCGAGGAAGCGGTAGAGGACGAGCAGGAAGATTGCGACGACCAGGAGGCCAATCAGGGCGGCCGTCTTCGCCTGGCTCAGCGAGTCCTTGCCGAGCGTCGCTGACACGTTGGACGCCGTTCGGGTTCTGCTTGTAGTCGATGAACGGCGTCGACTGGAGCTTTCCGTCGAGCACGATCGCGAAGTGCCGCGCATAGCGGGTGATCGTGGCCTGGTCGCTCGCCCCGCCCTGCCCGGCCGCGTCCGCCGCCGCCTGTCCGTTCGCGGCCTCCGATGCCGTGATCTGCTGGAACTTCTGGTTGCCCTGGTGGTTGAAGCCGAGCGTGACGAAGGCGTTGCCCTCGCCCGCCTGCGTGCCGATCTGGGCGCTGATCGAACCGCTCTTGAGCTCCTTCCCGGTCACCTCCGGGATCGAGTTCGAGCCGCGGTTGGGGAAGTACTTGAACAGGTAGTAGAACGTTCCCGTGGGCTGTGCGGCGCCGGCGCAACCGTTCGTAGCAGTGGCCGTGCAGGACACCGCCGTCATGTGCTCCGGGACCGCGAGGATGCTCCAGCCCTTGGGCAGCTTGCCCTTCAACCTGGGATGCGCTTCGAGCAGGTGCGCCCGGCTGTCGGCGGACAGGCCGTTGACCCGGTGCTTCGCGTCGAAGAGGTAATACGCGCTCGGCGTCCCGCTTTTGGCGTCGGACTGCACCTGCTGCAGCAGGTGGTAGAGATTCGGGTCGGCGGTCACGTTGCCCTGGCCGTCCGAGGACGGCCCGGCGGCGTCGTTCTCGAAGTCGTAGAACTGCAGCTGTGCCGTCGTCCCGATGATCTTGGCCGCCTTCGCCGGGTCGTGGACGCCAGCCAGCTCGATCACGATCTGGTCCTTGCCCTGCTTGCGGATCTCGGGCTCGGAGACGCCGAGCGAGTCGACGCGGTTACGCATGATCGAGATCGCGGTGTTCATGCCGTCCGACGTGATCTGCTGGTTCCGGAGCGGGACCGCCTTGAGCACGACCTCCAGGCCGCCCTGGAGGTCGAGCCCCAGCGTGACCTTCTTGTGGGCGGGCGAGCTCGGCAGCGCAAGTGCCACCACGCCGACGAGCGCCAGCACGATCAGGCCCACGAGAATCAGATACGAACGTCGGTTCGTCACGAAAAAACCCGCAACAGATTAGCCGTCGTCGGCGGGAAACGACTCTTCGGCGACGCTCTCGGGCTCAAGTGAGTCCGGATGGACTACTGCGGCCACGGCTCTGCGGTCGAGGCGGACAATCGTGCTCGGCGCAAGCTCGATCTCGAGCACGTCGTCCTCGATCGAGCGGACGGTGGCGTGGAGCCCGCCCGCGGTGATGATCTCGTCGCCGGTCTGCAGTGAGTCCTGCATCGACATCTGCTCGTTCGAGCGCTTCCGCTGCGGCCGGACGAGCAACAGCCACATGATGATCAGCAGCGGGATGATGAAGATCAGGACGTTCAGCTCGGCACCTCCGGAGCGGCCTGGAGCCTCGCCAGTGCCGCGTCCTTGTAGGACTGGAGCTCGCCCCGCTCGATCGCCGCACGTGCGCCGGCCACGAGGTCGAGCACGAAGCGCAGATTATGCAGGGTCAGGAGCCGGTGCCCGAGCAGCTCCTGCTGGTTGACAAGGTGGCGCAGGTAGGCACGCGAGAAGCGGGTGCAGGCAGGGCAGGCGCAGCCCTCGTCCAGCGGAGCGGGGTCGCGCGCGAAGCGTGCGTTGCGGAGATTCAGGCGGCCGCCCTCCCAGCTGAGCGCGGTCCCTGTCCGCGCGTTGCGCGTTGGCAGCACGCAGTCGAACATGTCGACGCCGCGGGCGATCACCTCGAGGATGCCCTCCGGATCGCCGATCCCCATGAAGTAGCGCGGCTGGTCCTCGGGGAGCAGGTCGGACGCCCAGGCGGTCGTCTCGAACATCTGCTCGCGCGACTCGCCGATCGCCAGGCCGCCGTGCGCGTAGCCGTCGAAGCCGAGCTCGGCCAGCTGGTCGATCGAGCGGCGGCGCAGCTCCTGGTCGGTGCCGCCCTGCGCGATCCCGAACAGGAGTTGGCCGTTCGCGCGGTCGGCGTCGCGCTGACGGGCGGCCCAGAGGCTCGTCAGCCGCACGGCTTCCTCGAGCTGGGCGCGGGAGGCATCGGCGGGCGGGCAGACGTCGAGGCACATGGCGATGTCGGAGCCGAGCTCGGCCTGGGCATGGGCGGCCAGCTCCGGCGTGAGGCGGGCCGGGTCGCCGTCATACACCGAGCGGAAGGCGACGCCGTCGTCGTCAAGGCGGAGGATCGTGTGGCGGAGCGAGAAGACCTGGAAGCCGCCGGAGTCGGTCAGGATCGGGCCGTCCCAGCCCATGAAGGCGTGCAGGCCGCCGAGCTCGGCGATCGTCTGCGTGCCGGGGCGGAAGTGGAGGTGGTAGGTGTTGCCGAGCAGGATCTCGGCGCCGAGGTCGCGCAGCTCGCGGGGGTCGACGCTCTTGACCGTGGCCTTGGTCCCCACCGGCATGAAGGCCGGCGTGCGCAGGTCGCCGTGAGCGGTCCGAAGCGTGCCGGCGCGGGCCGCGCCGTCGGTTGCCTGGAGCTCGAAGGCGCTCATGCGGGCCGGGTCGCGGTGCGGAACCACTGGCCGATCGCCTCGGCCGCGCGCGCGTCCTCTTCCGGGTTGGCGCCGACGCCGAGCTCGTCGCGCCGGATCCGCCCGAGCTCCTCGGCGACTGCGGTCGAGGGAGCTCGGCTTCCAAGCAGCGAGGCGATGCGGAACGCGTGCGCCTCGTGGGCGTCCGGAAGGGCGAAGCGGGCCGGTTGCCAGGAATCGCAGAGTACGACCCGCAACTCCCGCATCCCGCGCGAAGCCCAGAACTCCCGCCAGTCGTTGGCCCCCATCACGGGAGCGCCATCAACCAAGAAACGCACCCCCTCCCTTTCTTTGGGTGGGGTTGGGCGGCCACCCTCGCTCCCGCTGCGAGCGTACCCGGGGAACGCGCACACGTCTGTCACGGAAACGTGCCAATTGTCTGGCGATTTCTCCACGGCCCACCGCGCCCCCGCCGTTCACAGGACGAGCATCGCGTCGCCGAACGAGTAGAAGCGATACCGCTCCTCGATCGCGATCCGGTAGAGGCGCCGGGTCTCCTCGACGCCCGCGAATGCCATCACGAGCGCAAGCAGGGTCGAGCGCGGCAGGTGGAAGTTCGTCAGGAGCGCGTCGACCCGACGGAACTCGAAGCCCGGCGTCACGAATAGCGATGTCCGCCCCTCGAGCGGCGCTCCCCGCGCAAGCGACTCGAGCACGCGCACAGTCGTCGTGCCGACCGCGAGCACACACGGCGCCGACCGCACCCGTTCCCACGCGGCCTCCGAGACCGAGTACCGCTCGCTGTGCAGCTCATGCTCGTCCAGGTCCTCGGCAGCCACCGGCCGGAAGGTGTCCAGGCCGACATGAAGGGTCACCCGCTCGACGTCCAGCTGCCCCAATAACTCCGGCGTGAAGTGCAGCCCCGCGGTCGGCGCGGCCGCGGAGCCCTCTCGCTCCGCGTACACCGTCTGATACCGCTTCGGATCGGCCAGCGGCTCGGTGATGTACGGCGGCAGCGGCGCCTCGCCGGCCGGCTCGCCCTTCAGCCGCAGCCGCCAGCGGCCCTCGCCGAGTGACTCCACCAGCTCGACCGGGCCAAGCCGCTGGCCCGCGCGCAGCTTCCGTGACGGCCGCGCAAGGCCCTCCCAGGTCCCGTTCTCCCCGACCCGCTCCAGCAGCAGCACCTCGGCCTCTCCCCCGCCCGGCCGTTCGAGCCGCAGCCGCGCCGGCAGCACGCGCGTGTCGTTCACGACCGTCAGCGTCGCCGCCGCCAGCTCGCCGGGCAGCTCGTCGAAGCGCCGGTGCCGGACCTCTCCGCTCGCCCGCTCGTAGACGAGCAGTCGCGACGTGTCCCGCCGCTCCAGCGGCCGCTGCGCGATCAGCTCGCGCGGCAGCGAGTAGTCCAGCTCCGAGGACCTCATCCGACCCGAACGCTACCGTTGGCGCCGATGACCGACGACGCAATCGAACGGGCGCGCGAACGGCTCAGGGAGGCCGCCGAAGGCCGTGCGGACCCGGCCGCGGTCGACGCGGCGCTCGAGCGGGCGCGGGCCCAGATCGAGGAGCTCGGCCTGGCCGCCGCGCAGCTCGAGGCGACACTTCCGGCGAAGATCGACGGCGCCCTTCAGGACGGCCTGCGCGAGCAGGTCAAGCCGGTCGGGCGCAACCTCGCCGAGATCCGCGGCCTGACCAACCAGGTGATCCGCCGGCTCGAACGGATCGAGGGCGACCTCCTGGCCGAGCGGCACGCGCGCGTGGACGACCTCGCGCTCCTCGTCGACCTGGTCAGCTCCGGCTGGAAATCGGTGGACGACCGCATCGGCTCGCTGGAGCGCAGCTTCCAGACGGGCGAAGGCGCGATCGTCTACCGCATCGAAGAGCGCCGCGCCGAGACCGGCTGACGCCGGGCCAGCCGCTCCTCGACTGCCAGGCCGACGAGGCCGATCACGACCGCGAACCAGAGGGTCGCGAGCCGGATCAGCACCGTCGCGGCCGCGGCCGCCGCCTTCGAGACGTCACCCAGGGCGCGCATCAAGCCGGTCATGCTCGTCTCCGCGACGCCGAGGCCGCCGGGCAGGAACGAGAGCGCACCCGCGAGGCTGCCGAGCGAGAAGACGACGATCGTGTCCGCCAGCGTGAGGTCGAGCCGGAGGCCGCGCACGCAGACGTAGGCGGCCAGGCACTCGCAGAACCAGGACGCTGCCGACACCGCGGTCATCCCGACGAGCAGCGGCGTGCGCAGCAGGGTCCGCGCGGCCTCCGGGGCCTCGCCGAGCGCGGCGAAGCGGCCGAGCAGCGGCGTGCGGACGATGACGACGATCCCGACGACGCCGGCCAGTGCGATCACCAGCAGCGGCCAGCGGTCGGTCCCGGCGCCGCCGATCACGGCGAGGACGACGACGCCGGTCGCGTCGGTCACGCGCTCCGCCAGCACCACCGGCGCCGAGCGGCGAACCGGCACTCCGTAGGCGCGGCGCAGCAGGCCGCACTTCAGCACCTCGCCGAGCTTCGCGGGCGTCACCGTCATCGTCAGCCCGGCGATGAAGATCGTGAAGCTCCGCCCGAGCGGGATCCTGATCTCCAGCCGCTCGAGGTAGACGTGCCAGCGCCCGAACCGGATCAGGTAGTTGAGCGCGGTCAGCGCGAGCGCGAGCGGGAAGAGCTCCCAGCGAAAGTCGCGCAGCTCCTTCCCGAGCTGTCCGAAGTCGGCGTAGAGCCCGAGGCCGATCCCGACGGCGACCGCCAGCCCGAGCGCGGAGAGAAAGGCCCGTTTCAGGTCAGCGCGAGGATCACGGCGGCCGTGGCCGCCCAGAGGCAGACGTCGACCAGGATCGGCAGGTCGGTCAGCAGCACCTGCTCGGGCTCCTCGCCGAGGTCGTCGCGGTGGATCAAGAGCAGGTAGCGGAAGACCCCGAAGATCACGAACGGGATCGTCGCCATCAGCGCCTTCGAGTCGCGCGCCGTGAACGTGTAGAGCGAGTAGGCGATCACCGTCGAGGCGGCGATCACCGTGACGAGCTGGTCGACGAGCTCGAGCGAGTAGCCCTCCAGCACCGGCCGGCCGGGGGTCTCGAGGGCGCCGACGAGCACCAGCTCGCCGCGCCGCTTGGCGAGGGCGAGGAAGAGCGCGAGAAGCGCCGTGCAGAGCAGGAGCCACGGGGAGATGCGCACGTCGACCGCCTCGGCGCCGGCGGCGGCGCGGATCACGAACAGCGCGCCGATCACGAGGACGTCCACGATCACGATGTGCTTGAGCCCGAAGGAGTAGCCGAGCTGGAGCGCGCCGAACCCAAGCAGCAGAGCGAGCGACGACCAGCCGAGCCAGGCCGCGATCGCCACCGCGGCCACGGTCAGCACCACCTCCATGGTCACCGCCGCTCGCGCAGAGAGGTCGCCATGGGCGATTGGGCGGAACCTCTTGACCGGATGCCGCCGGTCGTGCTCCCGGTCGCGCAGGTCGTTGACGAGGTAGGCCGCGCTCGAGAGCGCGCAGTAGGCAACGAACACCGCGATCGCCTCGCCCCAGCGAACCGCGTCCCCGAGCTTGGCGGCGAAGACGATCCCCGCGAAGACGAGCAGGTTCTTCGACCACTGCCGCGGCCGCAGGGCGCGGATGGCGGCGACGGCCGGCAAGCGTCGGCGCGGAAGCGCGCGCACCTCCGCCGGCTCGGCGGGGGTCACGTCGCGACTGCCTCCATCACCCGCTCGGGGATGTCGAAGTTCGAGTAGACCTCCTGGACGTCGTCGCTCTCCTCGAGCGCGTCGATCAGGCGCAGCGTCTTTCGCGCGGCGGACTCGTCCTCGAGGCTGACCGTCGTCTTCGGCACCATCGTCAGCTCCGCGGAGTCGACCTCGATCCCGGCCTGCTCGATCGCCTCCCGCACGCGGCTCAGCGCTTCGGGCGCGCCGGTCACGCGGTAGCTGGAGCCGTCCTGCTCGACGTCGTCCGCCCCACCCTCGGCTGCCGCGAGCGTGAGCTCGTCCTCGTCGGCGCGCTCGGCATCGACGAGGATCACGGCGCGCCGCTCGAACAGCCAGGCCACCGCCCCGGAGCCGCCGAGGTTGCCGTCGTACTTGCTGAAGGCCGCGCGCACATCGGCCGCGGTGCGGTTCCGGTTGTCGGTCAGCGCCTCGACGATCACGGCGACGCCGTTCGGGCCGTAGCCCTCGTAGAGCACCTGCTCGAAGGCCTCGGCGTCTGCGTCGGCCCCGGAGCCGCGGGCGATCGCGCGGTCGATGTTGTCCTTCGGCATCGAGTAGGAACGAGCCTTCTCGATGGCGTTCTGCAGGGCGAGGTTCGCCGCGGGGTCGGGGCCGCCCTCGCGCGCGGCCACGATCAGCGCCCGCGAGAGCTTCGAGAAGAGCTGGCCGCGCTTCTTGTCAGCCGCGCCCTTCTTGTGCTTGATCGAGCTCCACTTGCTATGCCCGGACATGACGCTCCTCCTCCACCAGCTCGAGGAACCGCTCGTGCACGCGCGTGTCGTCGGTCAGCTCCGGGTGGAACGACGCGACGAGCAGGCGGCCCTGGCGGAGGAGCACCGGCTCGCCGTCGAGCTCGGCCAGCACCTCGACCTCCGGCCCAGTCTCGACGACGCGCGGCGCGCGGATGAACACCCCGCGCAGCGGCCACTCCTCGCCGGCGAGCTCGAGATCCGCCTCGAAGCTCGCAACCTGGCGGCCGTATGCGTTGCGGGCGACCTCGACGTCGAGCAGACCGAGGTGCTCGCGGTCGAGCAGGATCATCCCGGCACAGGTTCCGAGCACCGGCCGGGCGAATCCGCGGATCGCGTCCTCGAGCCCGTAGAGCCGGACGAGGCGCATGATCGCGGTCGACTCGCCGCCGGGGATGACGAGCCCGTCGAGCTGCTCGAGCTGCTCCGGCTTGCGCACCTCGACCGGTTCCGCGCCGAGGCGCCGGAGCACGGCCGCGTGCTCGCGGAAGTTGCCCTGCACCGCCAGGATGCCGATTCTCGGGGCTTCGCCCATGCGCTCGATTCTAGTCCCGGCGCCATCCACACCGGTTCTTCCGACGTACAATCAGCGTACGCACGTGAGAAGCGAGGTTCTGCAGCCCACTCGACACACTCTGGCCCGGCCGACGAGAACCGTCGGCCGCCGGATCTCCTGGCGCTGCGGTCCCGCCGACGAGGTCGAGCCTCACCTCCACGGCGCCGCGACTCCCGCGCCCAATGCCGTAAAGCGGGTGCTCGTCGTTGACGACGAGAGCCCGATCCGGATGCTCTGCCGGGTCAACCTGACCGCCGCAGGGATCGAGGTGCTCGAGGCCGACAACGGGCGCGACGCCCTCGAGCTGATCCGGCGCGAGCTGCCCGACCTCGTGCTGCTGGACGTGATGATGCCCGACCTCGACGGCTGGGAAGTGGCGCGCCGGCTCGCGGCCGACCCGAAGACCCGCGAGATTCCGATCGTCTTCCTGACCGCCCGCGCGGGCGAGGCCGACCGCCGCCTTGGTGAGCAGCTCGGCGGCGTCGGCTACGTGGTCAAGCCGTTCGATCCGGTGCGAATCGGGGACCTCGTCGAGGAAGTGCTGACGCGAATCGAGCAGGGAGAGCGCGAAGCTCTCCGGCGCGGCATCCTCGACGACATGCTGGGAAGCCCGTGAGCCGATCATCCGCCGAGACCGGCCTCTCGCTCGAGGCGCTTGCCGACGCGGCCGACCGAGCAAACCGGCTTCAGCGGGTCACCGACCGACTGGCCGAGGCGCTGACGCCGCAGCAGGTTCTCGACGCGATCTTGACCGAAGGGCTGCGCGCCGCCGAGGCGCGCGCCGGTGCGATTGGCATCGTCAGCGAGGACGGGGAGTGGATCGAGCTGCTCGCCCAGCGCGGGTACAAGCGGCCGATCCTGACGGAATGGGGCCGCTTTCCGGTTTCGGCCGAGCTGCCGATGTCGCACGTCGTCCGCAACGGGGAGCCCCTTTTCCTCGAGTCGCTGAAAGCGCGGAACGAGCTCTTCCCGAACCTCGAAGGCCGCGGCCGCGACGGGCATGCGCTCGCCGTGCTGCCGCTCGCGCTCGAGGGGCGCATCCTAGGCGTGATCGGCCTTTCGTTCGGCGACGACATGGTCTTCTCCGAGGAGCGCCGCAAGATGAAGATCACGCTCGCCCGGCAGGCGGCGCTGGCGCTGGAGCGGGCCCGCCTGTTCGAGGCCGAGCAGGCCGCCCGCCAGCGGCTGGCCTTCCTCGCCGAGGCCAGCGAGCTGCTCGGCTCCTCCCTCGACTACGAACAGACGCTCTCGAGGCTCGCCCATCTCTCGGTGCGGCGGCTCGCGGACTGGTGCTCGATCGACATGGTCGCCGCCGATGGCTCGATCGACCGGCTGGCCGTCGCGCACGAGGACCCCGACAAGGTCAAGTGGGCGCTCGAGCTGCAGGAACGCTACCCGCCGGACCCGGATGCCCCGCACGGCGTGTCGTTGGTGATCCGCACGGGCAAGCCCGAGTTTCTTCCGGAGCTGCCCGAAGAAATGTTGGAGGAGGCGATCGGCGACGACGACGTCCTCCGCGAGATCGTGGAGCAGCTCGGCGTGCGCTCGTCGATCTGCGTGCCGCTCAACGCCCGCGGCCGGACGCTGGGCGCGCTGACGCTGATCGCGGCCGAGTCGCATCCGCCGTATACCTCGGCCGACCTCGAGCTGGCGATCGAGCTGGCGCGCCGCGCCGGGACCGCGGTCGACAACTCCCGGCTCTTCCAGGAGGCCGAGAAGGGAGCGAACGCCGCCCGCGCGCTCGCCTACGTCGCCGACGGCGTCGTCCTGATCGACGGCAGCGGCGTCGTCCGCCACTGGAACCCCGCCGCAGCCACGATCACCGGCGTCCCGGAGGAGGAGGCGCTGGGGCGGCGCGTCCACTCCGTGCTCCCGGCCTGGGAGTCGCTCGTCTCGCACGTGCCGCTCGTCGGTCCGGACGAGGCGCTCGCGCGGCCCGTGACCGTGCCGATCGTGCTGCAGGGGCGCGAGCTCTGGGTTTCGGCCTCGGGTGTGGACTTCGGCGAGGGAACGGTCTACGCGCTCCGCGACGTCACCGACGAGCATGCGCTCGAGAAGACGCGCAGCGACTTCGTCGCGACCGCTTCGCACGAGCTGCGCACGCCGCTCGCCGCCGTCTACGGAGCCGTTCGCACCCTTCGCCGGGAGGACATCGAGCTGCGCGAGGAGGACCGCCTCGCCTTCCTCGAGATCATCGAGGACGAGTCGGTCCGGCTCACCCAGCTCGTCGACCAGATCCTGCTCGCGGGCCAGCTCGACGCCAACGCCGTCCAGATCGATCTCGAGCCCTGCGACCCGGTGCAGATCGCCTCGGGGGTGCTCGAGTCGGCCTCGCTCCACCTGCCCGACGGGATCTCGCTCCGCGTCGAGAGCAACGGCGTCGGCGCGATCCTCTGCGACGCGAACAAGCTCCGGCAGGTGCTCGTCAACCTCGTCGACAACGCGGTCAAGTACTCGCCCAAGGGCGGCGAGGTCGAGATCCGGGTCGATTCGGAGGACGGCGAGTGCCAGATCGAGGTGGCCGACCAGGGGCTCGGCATCCCGAGCTCGGAGCGCGAGCGGATCTTCGACAAGTTCTACCGCCTCGACCCGCAGCAGAGCGGCGGCGTCGGCGGCAGCGGGCTCGGGCTCTACATCTGCCGCGAGCTGGTCGAGCGCATGAACGGCCATCTCGACGTCGACTCGGAGCCCGGCAAGGGCTCGCGCTTCACCGTGGCTCTTCCCGCGAGCGGCTAGTTACCAGCCGCGGGTCTCGAGCAGCTCTTCGGGCGCGAGGCTCGCGGCTGCAAGGCCGCTCATCGCATCGCCGAGCCCGCCGCTCACGCGGGCGAGGATCTCGGCGTCGCGGAAGTGCGTGGTCGCCTCGACGATCGCCTTGGCGCGCGTCGAGGGGTCGGACGACTTGAAGATCCCCGAGCCGACGAAGACGCCGTCGGCGCCGAGCTGCATGCAGAGCGCGGCGTCGGCCGGAGTCGCGATTCCGCCGGCCGTGAAGGTTACGACCGGCAGGCGGCCGTTCTCGGCCACCCAGCGGACGAGCTCGTACGGCGCGCGCACTTCCTTCGCCTCGGAGTAGAGCTCCTCGTCGCGCAAGGCCTTCAGCTTGCGGATGTGCCCGAAGACCGAGCGCATGTGCGTGACCGCGTTGACGATGTCGCCGGTACCGGCCTCGCCCTTGGTGCGGATCATCGCGGCGCCCTCGGAGATCCGCCGCAACGCCTCGCCGAGGTTGGTGCAGCCGCAGACGAACGGCACCGTGAACTCCCACTTGTCGACGTGGTGCTGCAGGTCGGCCGGCGTCAGCACCTCGCTCTCGTCGATGTAGTCGACCTCGAGCGCCTCCAGGATCTGCGCCTCGACGAAGTGGCCGATGCGGCACTTCGCCATCACCGGGATCGAGACCGCCTCCTGGATCTCGCGGATCTTGTCCGGGTCCGCCATGCGCGCCACGCCGCCCTCCTTGCGGATGTCGGCCGGGACGCGCTCGAGCGCCATCACGGCGACCGCGCCCGCCTCCTCGGCGATCAGCGCCTGGTCGGCGTCGGTGACGTCCATGATCACCCCGCCCTTCAGCATCTCGGCGAGGCCGGACTTGACCCTCATCGTCCCGGTTTCGGCCATCGAAGTGATTCTAGCCATGCGCTCCGGGGCCTCGCGCGCCGGCGATTCGCGCCGCCGCCGGCCGGGAACTGGAAGGACGTGCCCGACGAGGTCGTCAACGTCGAGAAGGTCGAAGCCCGGAAGACGCAGTCGGGGAACACGCGGTTCGTCCTCGTGGACGACAGCGGCCGCGAGTTCACGACGTTCAAGGAGCCGATCGCGCGCCAGGCACTCGCCGCCGAGGGCCGCCGCGCGAAGATCACGTTCCACGAGCAGCAGAAAGGCCAGTTCACGAACGTCTACCTCGACGCGGTCGAGCTGCTTCCCGGCGAGGACGAGCCCGACGCCGACGAGCGTGCGAACGAGGCCGCCTGGCGCACGGCGATCGAGGCGGCGCCCTACGTCCTCGGCGGCGATGCCGTCGAGCGCGAGGTGCCGCCCGAGGAGCTGTTCGAGAAGCTGAAGCCGCTCAAGGACCTCGTCGCGGAAGACATCCAGCAGGACGAGTAAGAGCCGAGCCCGTCGGCAACTTCCGAAGTGGGCCCGCCTGGATTCGAACCAGGGACCAACGGATTATGAGTCCGCTGCTCTGACCAGCTGAGCTACGGGCCCGCGGCGCCAAGGGTACTCCCCAGGCAGGTTGGCTTACGACGATCCGTCGCCGGAGCCGGGCTTTGCCCGGCGGGAGGCTCACGTCGCTCGCCGGCATCACGAGTTGAATAGGCGGCTCCGATCACCTTCGGATCACGAGCCCGGCCGCGAGGAGGAGGCTCGTGGGGGAACCAGCGGTTCCCCCACGGTCAGTTCCGCTGGACGAAACGGGGGAGAAACCTCACAATAGGGGCCGCCCGCACTCCCGCGGCCGTCCAGAAGGAGGGTGAGCAGACGGTGAAGGTCTTCCAGCACGAACGACAGCTTCGAACCACCGGCGGCCTGGCCGTCCGAGACATCACCGAGGAGGTGTGCGAAGCCGTCAGGGACAGCGGGGTCGTCGACGGCATCGCCTGCGTCTATTCGCCGCACACGACGTGCTGCGTACGGGTGAACGAGTTCGAGAGCGGCTTCCTGGAGGACTTCGCCAACATGCTCAAGCGGCTCGTGCCGAGCGAGACCTACTACGCGCACGACGACTGGGACCGCCGCACCGAGAACATCTGCGAGGAGGACATGGACTTCGGCAACGGCCACTCGCACTGCATGGCGATGCTGCTCGGCACCGCCGGCGAGTCGATCCCGGTGCGCGACGGCGAGCTCTGCCTCGGCACCTGGCAACGCGTGCTCTTCCTGGAGCTCGACCGCGAGCGCGATCGCCGCTGGATCGTGCAAGTCGTCGGAACCTAGCTAGAAGCTCGCTCGGCGACCGTCATGAAGGCCCGTTCCGACCCCCTCACCGCGGACGAGCACCGACGGCTGGGCATCGACCTCTTCAACAAGACCTGGACGCTGATGGAGACCGCTGACCGAAACGCCGAACAGAACGACGAGCTGCTCCACTGCGCACACGCGTCGGCGTACCACTGGCTGCAGGGAGGTCAGCTCGTCAACCGCGTCAGGAGCGAGTGGCAATGCTCGCGCGCCTACGCGGTGCTCGAACGCCCCGAGCCTGCCCTCCACCACGCACGTCGCTGCCTGGAGCTGGCGGAATCCGCGCCGGACGCGCTCGACGACTTCGATCTCCCCTTCGCCTACGAGGCGCTTGCCCGCGCGCACTCGCTTGCGGGCAACGAGATAGCGGCCCGCGATTGGCTGGACCGCGCGCGCGCCGCGACGCCGGGCGTGAACGACCACGACCGTGCCCTTCTCGAAGCCGACCTCGCCACGGTCTTCTCCTCGAAGCCGGGCGAGCGGGCGTGAGCGTCTAGTCCGGCGAAAGCGCCTCGACCAGCTGCTCCTGCAGCCAGGAGAGGTACGCGTACACCGCCAGGCCGGCGGGAGCCGGAGGTCGTTCAGCGCCCGCAGCCAGGCTTCGGCCTCTTCCCCGCTCAGCCGCTCGTGGCCGGCCGTCGCGGCCAGCAGCTCGAGCGCCTGCACCCGGCCGTTGAGCAGCTCGGCGCCCATGATCTCGCGGTAGCCCCGCTCATCCGCCTCGTCGTCGTAAGCCGGCGGCGTGAGCCGGCGGAGCGACGGGTCGGCGGGCGCCTCGCCGAGCGTTTCGACGAGGTCCGCAGCGAGCGAGCGCACGAGTGCCTGCTCGTTGGCGGGCAGCCGCAGCGCGACACCCGTTCCCTCCCGCTCGATTCGCAGTTCCATCAGTCCTGCCGCATCGTCGCCCACAGGCCGTGCGCGTGCAGGCGCGAGACGTCATGCTCGGCCTTCTCGCGGGTCCCCGACGAGACGACCGCCTTGCCCTCGTTGTGCACCTGCAGCATCAGCTTCGTCGCCTTGGCGAGGCTGTAGCCGAACAGCTTCTGGAAGACGAGCGTCACGTAGGACATCAGGTTGATCGGGTCGTTCCAGACGATCACGATCCACGGGCGGTCCTGTTCGACGTCCTCGACCTCGCGAGGCTGCTCGACCTCGACCGGCGCCAGCGTGGTCGTCATGCCGCGGCGTGCACTGTGGCGCCGTCCAACTCGAAAACGAAGAAGTCGCGCCCGATCACCGGCAGGGCGACGTTGAAGACGGGCACGCTCCCGACCGACCCCTCGAACGTGCCCGCGTGGGTGTGGCCGTGCAGCACGACGTCCGGCTTGTGCTCGGCAATCGGCTCCGCGAGGCGGTCGGTGCCGAGGAAGGGCCAGATCCCGCGCGGCTCGCCCTCGAGGGTCGAAGCGGTCGGCGAGTAGTGGAGCAGGACGATCCGGTGGTCGCTGCCGGCGACTGCCTCGAGCCCGGCCGCGAGCGCGTCGACCTCGTCCGTCGTCTCCGTGTAGACCTGCCGTAGGAGCGGCTCGCCGAAGTCGGGCAGCTGCGAGTCGGGAAAGCCGCCGATGAAGCCCTTGAGCCCGACGATCCCGACCGAGGCGCCGTCGATTTACCTGGTTGCAGTGCCAGTCGTGGTTGCCGAGGACCGCGTAGACCGGCACCTCGAGTGGCCGGCAGATCTCGGCGAGGAGGGCCGCCTGCTCAGGCTGGCCGTACGTCGTCAGGTCGCCCGCGAGCAGGATCAGGTCGACCGTCCCGTCGACGTCTCGGAAGGCCCGCGCGAGGTCGTCGCGGTTCGCGTCGTCGGCGTGGATGTCGCCTGCGGCTGCAAAGCGGATCGGCCTGGGCACGCCGGGAATTCAACCGATTGGCGGCCGCCCCTGCCGGGTACCCGCTAGCCGTGGCGCAGCCGGAAACCAGTTTCAACGAGCTTCTGGAGACGCTGAAGCGCTCCTCCGCGGCGCTGCGCGAGGCCGGCGTGCCCTTCGTGCTGGGCGGCGGCGTTGCGATCTGGGCGCGCGGCGGCCCGGAGACCGAGCACGACCTCGACTTCTTCGTCAAGCCGGAGGACGCGGAGCGTGCGCTGCAGGTGCTCGCCGAAGCGGGCTTCCGTCCCGAGAAGCCGCCCGAAGGCTGGCTCTACAAGGCGTGGGACGAGGGCGTCCTCGTCGACCTGATCTTCGACCCGACCGGCGTCACCGTCGACGACGCGTTCATCGAAGGCGCCGGCGAGACGGAGGTACATGCGGTGAAGATGCGCGTGTTGCGGCCGGAGGACGTGCTCGTGACGAAGCTGCTCGCGCTGAAGGAGCACTCGCTCGACTACGAGAGCCTGCTCGAGACCGCGCGTGCGGTGCGCGAGCAGATCGACTGGGACGAGGTGCGGCGGCGAACCGAGCACTCGCCGTTCGCGAAGGCCTTCCTGACGCTCGTCGACGAGCTGGAGGTGAGCAGCTGATGAGGACCCTCCGCTTCGTCGCGCTCTGGTGGCTCGCGCTCGGCGGCTGGTGGGTGCTGCTCGTCGGCACGAACGCCGGGCTGGAGCTGGTCGCCGCAGGTTGCGCGGCTGCTCTCGGCACCGTCCTCGCCCTCGGCGTGCGCGGCAAGCGGCTGCTCCGGTTCCGGTTCGAGCCGCGCTGGCTCGCCAAGACGCTGAAGGAGCCCTACAAGGTCGTGCGCGAGCTCGGCGTCCTGTTCCGGGCGCTCGCGCTCCACCTCGCGCGTGTGCGCCGGGTCGACAGCGCCTACCGCGCCTTCCCGTTCCCGGCCGGCCGGGCGGACGCAGTCTCGGCGGGGCGGCGGGCGATCGCGACGCTGGCCGACTGCCTCAGCCCCAACACGATTCCCGTCGACATCGACACCGAGCGCGGCGTCGCGCTCCGGCACGAGCTCGACCCTCGCCGCGCCTCGAACGAGCTGCCGTGAATGTCTGGTTGATCGGCGCGACCGCGCTGCTCGCGGGGCTCCTTCCGTGCGGCTGGGTGCTGCTGCGCGGCCGGCTGACCGAGGCGCTCGTCGCGCTCGAGCTCGGCAGCACGCTCGTGACGGTCGTGCTGCTCCTGCTCGCCGAGGGCTTTCACCGGTCGTCGTACTTCACGCTCCCTCTCGTCCTCGCGGCGCTCGCGTTCGTCGGAACGCTCGTCTTCATCCGCTTCCTCGGAGAGCGGCTGTGACCGTCGACGTGCTCGTGGGATTGGGCGTCGCGATCGAGCTCGCGTCCTGCGTCGGGCTGCTCGCGATGCGAACCGCGATCGACCGGATCCACTACGCCGGCGCCGGCACCGTCGCCGGGCCGGCGCTGATCG
>VAWL01000029.1 GCA_005883965.1 Actinomycetota bacterium | reverse complement strand
GCGTTCGGGAATGTCACCCGAGAGAACCCCTCGTGCAGTCGCCGGATGGTCTGGTGCTCCTGCTCATCTCAGGTACTTGACCACTCTGGATACGGCGGCTCGCGCCGCTCGACATGGTTGTCGTAGTCGCGGTGGTCGACCACCTTGCCCTCCCCGTCGAAGCGCAGCATGGTCACTCCAGCAAACGTCAGCTCCTGCCCTTTCTCCGTCCAGCTGGCCCACCATTCGACCGCGGCTCGGTCGCCCGACGCGAGTGGCTCCCCGAACCAGCACTGAATGTTCCGCTCCGCTGAGAACTCGCTACGGAGATAGCGCCGGACACCGGCAAGGCCCAGATCCGGCTCGCGGAACGGAGGCGAGCGGTACACGACAGCGTCGGAGTACAGCGCGGCGATGGCCTCTGCGTCTCGTTCTGGCCATGCCTGCGACCACGTATCAGCCCAGCGAGCGGCGGCCAAGGCGGCGTCCACCTGGTGATTCAACCACGGGATGACCGTCGCCTGGTGAGCGTACTGTCGCTAGAGCACAGTCGGGGTAATCGCAACTCTGTGTCGCTCAGTGGAAGCGCGGCGACCGCGCGAGAATAAGCAACGCGAGCGGCGTCACCGTCATGAGCACTACGAAGAGCCCGAGCATGAGCGTCTGCAGCGGGCCGAGATGAGCCTCGGTCTCGAGACGGACCACCTGCGAGAGCCAGCCAGGCTCTGGCAAGAGCTGTCGAGCCCGCTCGGCGAGCTCGGGACTGACGAGCGCGAGCTCCGGTGAGACCGGCTCATCGAGCGTTAGCTGAAGCGACGACACCTTCGAACCTCCCGCCCGCCACTATCCCGCCTGGTCCGGCGCCGCGCATCACCCGTTCGGGGGACGCCGCGGCCGCCTAGACTCACGGCATGTTCGAGGATGGTCTCGCCGAGCTTCACACGCACCTCGGCGCCTCGGTTGCGTCCGACATCCTCTGGAGCCTCGCGCACGAGCAGGGCATCGCGCTGCCGGTCAAGGACTACTGGGAGTTCGACCGCCTGGTCACGATCGCCGACCCGCGGCGCGTCGACTCACTCGACGCCCTCGACCAGATCTACCACTGGACCGAGCTGATCCAGTCGAGCCCGCTCGCAGTCGAGCGCTCCGTGCACGCGGCGATCGGCGGTGCCTACCGCTCGCAGGGGATCACCACGCTCGAGCTCCGCTTCAACCCGATGAAGCGAAACCGCGGCGGCGAGCGCGACCTCGACCACATCATCATGGCCGCCACCCGCGGGCTCGACCTCGCCAGCCTCGAGTACCCGCAGGTCCGCGCCGGGCTGATCCTGATGATGGACCGCACCTTCGACGAGCGGCAGAACGCGATCATCGTCGAGAAGGCGATTCGCTACGCGCCGCGCGGGATCGTCGGCATCGACATCGCCGGCCCGCGCCCAGGCGGGAAGCGCTACCCGTACCGCGAGCTGCAGCCGCTGATCGAGGAAGCGCGAGGCGCCGGCCTCGGAATCACGATCCACGTCGGCGAGGAGGGCGAGGAGCACGGCGCCGCCGAGATCGGGGAGGTGGTCGAGACGCTACGGCCTGACCGGATCGGCCACGGCATCCTCGCCGCGCGCGATCCGGAGCTGATGCGCGCGCTGCACGACGCGGAGATCGTCCTCGAAATCTGCCCGACCTCGAACCTTCTCACCCGCGCGCTGCGGGACGAGGACGCGGTGCGCGACACCTTCCGCGCCTTCGTCGACCACGGCGTCGCGTTCACGATCGCCACCGACGGCCCGGAGATGATGCGGACGCACCTCCGCGACGAGCTCGAGCTCCTACAGCGGATCGGCGCCCTGGACGAGGACGAGCTGGCCGAGGCGAACCGGCACGGCCACGAGGCGAGCTTCGTTCACGCCGAGGCGGCGAGAAGCGCCTCGCCCTCGCGCACGTAGCGCGTCGCGCCCACCTCGCGCCAGAACGCGAGCGAGCGCTGGAGCTGAACGTCGGCCTCTCCGCGGCGGCCTTCCTCGACGAGCTGGCCTGCGTACCGCAAACGCGCATAGGCCTCGCCGGGCCGGTAGCCCATCGCCTCGCACGTTTCGGCCGCGGCGCGGAAGTCCCCGGCGCAGATGGCCCGGGCCGCGGTGACCCACGAACTTCTCACCTGCCCGGTGTCGAGCCGCTCGGCGTACTCGTAGGCGCGGCCGAGGTCGTGCGCCGTCCAGGCGGCGTCCACGATTGCCGAATCGTTCAGCAGGGGAATCATTCGCTCGTCCAGGCCGAGTACGTCCGACAGGAACGTCGACGCCTCGTCGCCGCGCCCGAGCCCGAGGTATACGAACGCGGCTCGCGCCAGGCTCTGGAAGGACGCCTCGCCTTCCAGGTTAGACGGATCCACGGCAATCGCGAGCTCGCGGGACGCCTCGGCGACCTCACCGCGGGCGCCGAGAATCCCGGCCCGCACTACGCGGACGTGCGGTTCGAGCGAGTGCGACGCACCCCTTTCCGACTCTGCAAGCCACTCGTCGCAAAGCCGCATCCCCTCGCCCCAATTGCCCAGGGTGACGTTCGTCTCGATCGCGAGCGCCTCCACCCACCGGCGGCTGCCGATGTTCGAATCGTTCTGGAGGTTCGCTTGCATCGCCAGGAGCGTCTGGCGACCCTCCTCGAGGCGGCCGAGCGCGACCTCTCTCGTCGCGCGGTTGTTGAGAGCGGTTTGCACCTGCGTGTACGCACGGGCCTCGGTCGCCAGCGAAACCGCCTTGTCGAGATCGGAGAACCCGTCCTCGTCTCCCAGCGCGATCCGGGACGTCCCGCGCAGCTCGAGCAGACGGGCGCGGGCATCCTTGAGCCCGAGGCGCTCAGCCGCGGGGAGCGTCTTCTCGATTACCTCGATCGCCTCGGCCGAAAAGCCCCGCATGTTCAGCGAGGCCGCCTTCTGGGCCAGGGCTGCCACGTGGGCCGGCGAGTCGTCCCGGTCGCCGACGAGCGCCAGCGCGCGGTCGAGCGCCGCGTCCTGATCCGTCCAGCTCCCGTGTAGCCAGAAGTGCGTTCGCGCCATGTAGACCAACGCGCGGGCGGCCGTCTCGGCGTCGCCGGCGGCCTCGAGCCCGTCGACTGCCTCGGAGAGGAGATCGAACCCCGACCCGTCCGCGCTGATCTGCGCGACCGCGCAGCGGTAGGCCACGGACGGCCACTCCGGGTCGTCCTTCGGCCACAGGGCCAACGCCTGGGTGTAAAACCGTGCGGCCGCCGGCCAGGCATAGAGCGCCGAGGCGCGCTCGCCGGCATCCCGCAGGACCGGCCGCGCCCGAGCGGCGATCTCGGCGTCATCCGAGCGCGTCGCCCGCGCGTACTCGAGGGCGCTCAGGTAGTGCGAGGCGAGCATCTCCGCGTGGTCGTCCGGCCGGCCGAGCGCCTCGACCCACGCCGCCGCGGCGCGGTGGCGGGTGACGCGGTCGGCGCGCGGGATCTGGCCGTACGCGACGTCGCGGACGAGCAGGTGCCGGAACGCGTGCTCGGCCTCGCCCTCGACAGACGAGCGCCGCGCGCGCTGGACGAGCTCCTTACGCTCGAGCGCGAGCAGTGACGCCTCGGCGGCGCCGCGCTCGACCCCGCCGATCGAACAGACCGAGCCAAGCCAGAAGACCTTGCCGACGACGGCCGCGTCCTGGAGCAGCCGCTTCTCGACCTCGGAGAGCACGTCGAGCCGCGCGGCGATGATCCCCTGCACCGTCTCGGGCAGGTCCTCGACCGTCCCGCGCTCGGCCAGCATCCGCGCGTACTGCTCGGCGTAGAGCGGGTTCCCGGCCGCGCGCGCGAGCAGCTCGGCCTGCGTCCCGGCCTCCAGGACCGGCGACTGCAGCAGCGCCGAGAGCAGCCGCGCCGTCTCGTCGTCCTGGAGCGGCGGCAAGGAGAGCGTCAGC
>VAWL01000036.1 GCA_005883965.1 Actinomycetota bacterium | reverse complement strand
CGACATTCTCGGGTGACATTCCCGCACATTGGCCCTCGGCAACAAACCCGCAGTGAAGACGGCGATAACTACGTCTGTCGCTGGCCGCCAAAGCAGCCTCCACTAGACTCATTGCGTGGCTAGCGAGCGCCAGATTCAGGTCGGAAACGTGCTGATCGGGAGCGGCGCGCCTGTCGTCGTGCAGTCGATGACGCTGACCAAGACGCACGACGTCGAGGCGACGACCGCGCAAATCGCAGCGCTGGCCTCGGCCGGCTGCGAGATCGTTCGCGTGGCGGTGCCGAAGAGCGAGGACGCCGACGCGCTGCCGAAGATCGTCCGGCTCTCGCCGATCCCCGTCATCGCGGACATCCACTTCAATGCCAGCCTGGCGCTGCGCGCGATCGAGGCAGGCGTGGCCGCCGTCCGGATCAACCCGGGGAACATCGGCGGCCCCGACAAGGTCGCCGAGGTCGTGCGCGCCGCGCAAAGGGCCGGCATGCCGATGCGGATCGGCGCCAACTCGGGCTCGCTGCCCAAGCACCTCGCCGACGTCGCGCAGCGCGACCAGGCCGAGGCGCTGGTCGAGGCGGCGCTCGAGGAGGTGCGGCTGCTGGAGAGCCTCGGCTTTTACGAGTTCAAGATCTCCGTCAAGTCCAGCCACGTGCCGACGATGATCCGCGCCTACCGGATGCTCTCCGAGAAGGTGCCGTACCCGCTCCACCTCGGCGTGACCGAGGCGGGGACGCCGTACTCGGGCTCGATCAAGAGCGCCGTCGGGATGGGCGCGCTGC
This sequence comes from Actinomycetota bacterium, assembly GCA_005883965.1. GTDB lineage: Bacteria > Actinomycetota > Thermoleophilia > Gaiellales > Gaiellaceae > AC-32. Next base: position 19,156 of record VAWL01000036.1, on the reverse strand, counting down.
TCGTCGACGGGATCGGCGACACGGTTCGCGTCTCCCTGACCGCCGACCCGGTCGAGGAGGTCAAGACCGCTTACGAGATCCTCAAGGCGCTCGGGCTGCGCGAACGCGGGCCCGTGATGATCGCCTGCCCGTCGTGCGGCCGCGACAACGTCGGCGTCCAGACGCTGGCCGAGGAGGTCGAGGAGCGCCTGCGCGGCTACCCGCAGCACTTCGAGGTCGCGGTGCTCGGCTGCGCGGTCAACGGCCCCGGCGAGGCGGGCGACGCGGACTTCGGGATCGCCGGCGGCCGCGACGTCGGCTTCGTCTATGCCCACGGCCGAGTGTTGAAGAAGGTCTCCTCCGACATCCTGATCGACGAGCTCTTCCACGAGATCGACAGGTGGATCGCCGAGGGGATGCACCGCCCGAAGCGCCTCAAGATGGCCAAGCCCGCGGCTCTGGCGATGGCCGAGGCGTCCTTGATCCCGCTGGAGTAGCCTCAGGCGACAACGATGATCGCCCGAGCCTCACAGCTCTTCCTGCCGACCCTGCGCGACGATCCCGCCGACGCGGAGGCGGTCTCGCACAAGCTGCTCGTGCGCGGCGGCTTCATCCGCCAGGTCGCCGGCGGCCTCTGGACCTTCATGCCGCTCGGCTGGCGCGTCCACCGGAAGGTCGAGCAGATCGTCCGCGAGGAGCTCGACGCGTTCGGCTCGCAGGAGATGCTCATGCCCGTCCTGACGCCGGCCGAGCTCTGGGAGGCGACAGGGCGGATCTCGATTCCCGAGCTCTTCCGCCTGAAGGACCGCGCGGGCCGTGACTACGTCCTGCCGCTCACGCACGAGGAGACGGTCGCCTTCCACGGGCGGGAGATCCAGTCGTACAAGGACTTGCCGCAGATCTGGTACCACTTTCAGACGAAGGACCGTGACGAGCCGCGCCCGCGGGGAGGACTGCTCCGCCTTCGCGAGTTCATCATGAAGGACGCCTACTCGTTCGACCGCGACGAGGCCGGGCTCGACCAGAGCTTCCGGAAGCACTCCGTCGCGTACGCACGAATTTTCGAGCGCTGCGGGATCGAGGCACACGAGGTCGCGGCCGAGTCCGGGATGATGGGCGGCAGCGGCAGCAGGGACTTCCTCGCTCCCTCGGGCTCCGGCGAGAACACGCTCGTGACCTGCGAAAACGGCGACTACGCAGCCGATCTCGAGATCGCCCTCGGCCGGCCTTCCCCGCCCGACTTTCCCGAAGAGCTAGCCGAGCCGCAGGCGGTCGAGACGCCCGGGCAGCGGACGATCGAAGGTGTCTCGCAGTTCCTCGGAATCGATCCGCGGGCGACCGCGAAGGCGATGCCTGTCGTGGCCGACGGGCGGCTCGTTCTCGCACTCGTGCGTGGCGACGACCGGCTCAACGAGATGAAGCTCCTCGAGGCTCTCGGCGAGGACTTCCGGCCGGCCGAGCAGGAGGAGATCCGCCAGGCCTTCGGCGCCTCTGGCGGCTCGATCGGCCCGGTCGGCGCCTCGGCCGAGGTGATCGCGGACGAGGCGCTCCGCGAGGGGCAGTACGTCGTGGGAGCCAACCGCGATGACGTCCACCTCCGCGGCGTCCAGGCCGGCCGCGACTACGAGCCCCGGTTCGCCGACCTGCGAGAAATTCGCGAAGGAGACGCATGTCCTGAGTGCGGCGGGCATCTTCATCTGCAGGTGGCGATCGAGGTGGGACATATCTTCAAGCTCGAGACGCAGTACTCGGCACCGCTCGGAGCGACGTTCCTCGACGAGGACGGCTCCGAGAAGGTGCTGGTCATGGGCAGCTACGGGATCGGGCCGGCCCGGATCATGGCTGCCGCGGTCGAGCAGAACCACGACGAGCAGGGGATCGTGTGGCCGCGGTCGATCACCCCATACGATGTGCACGTGGTCGCGCTTCCCGGCGTCGAGGAGCAGGCGGCCGCGGCGGCGCAGGAGCTCGATGCGGCGGGCGCGGACGTGCTGCTCGACGACCGCGACCAGCGCGCCGGGGAGAAGTTCGCCGACGCCGACCTGATCGGCTGCCCGCTACGAGTCACCGTCGGCAAGAAGACGCTCGACGACGGTGCCGTCGACGTGCGCGACCGCGAGAGCGGGGAGGAGGGCCGGGTCCCGATCGGCGAGCTGCGAGGCGTTGTCTGATGGCGCGCCGGCGCAAGTACAGCGAGGAGCCGTTCGGCCCGACGATCGAGCGCTTGATGGGCGAGACCGGCGTCACCTACCGCTCGCTCGCCGACAAGACGAAGCTCTCGGCCGGCTACCTGAACCACCTCGTCCACGGCAACCGCCCGGTGCCCTCCGACAAGGTCGTTCGCCAGCTCGCCAAGTCACTGGGCGTCGAGCCCGAGCACTTCCGCGAGTACCGCCTGCGCGTGATCACCCGCAAGCTGGAGGCGATGCCGGACCTGATCGACCGCCTCTACAAGCGCCTCGGCGCCTGACGCTAGACTCACCTCGAACGGGGCGTGGCGCAGCCTGGTTAGCGCGCTTGTCTGGGGGACAAGAGGTCCCGAGTTCAAATCTCGGCGCCCCGACTCAAAAACCGTGAACGTGATTCGTCCGGGCGAGACCTACATGGAGACGCCGGGGGTCCCGGTTGACGCTACGGCGAACCACGCGGCGACGTGGACGATCCGGAGATCTTCTCCGATAGCCACCCGGGAGATCCTGACGGCCCCGGCCTCAAATCCCTGCTGACGCACGATCCCGGTCGGATTTTCAGGCGGTGGCGGGCTTCACGGCTCGCCGCCGCTCGCCCCAGCGTTCAGCCGTGCTTGCGCTTATAAGGCGAGCTCGAGCTTCTGCGCCTGCCTGACCGTCAGCGTCCCGTTGCAGACCTTCTTGTGTCAGACGTTCTCGCGCGGGTCGCTCTTGTCCGCCCTCCGACCAGGGGGTGCGACGTTAAGGAATGCAGCCGGTGGTCGCGACTGGCGAGACGACGAGTTTCCCGTCCACCATCTCGGCGCTAACCGATGATGCCCCCCACGCACAGGGCTCCTGATCGCGCCTTCCGCCGCTCGCCTGCGCGGACGTCAACGCAAGCACCGACACAACCGCGATCACGGCGCTGACGCCGATGACGGAGCGCGGGCCGCAGAACCTCACGACGCAAGGATGCCGAGCGATGATCCCGAGCGCCATGGGCCGCCCGGCTCATCTTTCGCCGCAGCAAGTCCTAGTGGGTGCTACGAGCGCCTTGCCGACTTCACGCGCGCTGGCTGCTGCGCTACCTCGAGGAGCGCTCACGGGTGACGATTGACGAGGCAGCGATGGTTGCGACGTGTCTCGCAGCGCTCGGCGGGGACCGGCACGAGGAGGCGTTCCCGGACGCTTCGGCAAGTCGTCGCTCAGTCGTCGCCGAACTCGCGCTCGGCGCAGGCCGGGCAGAAGAACGCGAGTTCGGGCGGCTCGCCGTCAGTCACATAGGCGGACCAGCGCTCGTCGTCAGTCGGTAGCCACGCCACTTCGCATCGACGCACTCGGGGAGGAGGGCGACGCGCTCGGTACTCACGCCGGCAGGTTCTGTCTCGGTCCGACCGCCCCCTTCCAGTCGGCCTTGATGACGCCATCCTGATCGCCGTGAAGGGGCTGGACGATCCTCGCGATGTAGGTGCTGTTCTCGTGCGAAAAGATTTCGCACTAAGAGAGACGCCCTCGGCGAGGTCGATTTCAAGAGAGTTGTTCTATAGGTGCGGATCTGGGCCGGGTCCAATCGGTTAGATCGAGATGCGTGCCGTCTTCGGCGTAGTCGCCGATGACGTAGTAGCCCAACAAGCGCAGGATGTTGTCAGCTGCCTTGGGCGTGATCGCTTCGCCGTCTGCCACGTCCTCGGCAACCTCGTGACGTAACACCCCTTCCGCTGAGAACACCGTCGTCGTGCGCGTGCCAACTTCGACGACAACCCTCAACGTAAACCACCCACTCCAAGCGGTCGGTTAAGCCACATCGGCGCTTCATCACGGGGTTACGGACATTCGCCTCCTCGCTCTCGCTGGCGCGAGTATCGAACGCCTCCAGCGCCGCTCGTCCGCGCCCGATCGCGTCGGGCAGTAGGTGCCCGTAAGTCTTCTCGATCTGGAGCACGCTCGTCCCGGCCATGCGCGCGATCTCGAAGGTAGCGATCCCGGCCGCGATGCACTCGCTGACGAAGGTGTGCCGCATCGCGTAGGGCTTGCGGTAGTCGAGCCCGGCGGCTGCGAGCGCGGGCCAGTCGTCCCGGCGCCAGTTGCGCAGGTTCAGGTGTCCGCCGCGGATGCCGGCGAACAGGAGGGGCGTGTCGAGGCGCGGAGGCAACTCGTCGAGCGCGTCGAGTACCCGCTGGCGCAGCGGTACGACCCGCGGCACGGATCCCGGCGTCTTCTCCGCTCATGCACCTGGCCGCCGAGGTAGACGCGCCGGACGTGCAGCACGCGGCTTGCCCGGTCGACGTCGCGCCGCTCGAGCGCGAGCCACTCCTCCGGCCGTAGCCCGGTGCCCGGCGTCCGGCCACGGCGGGGCTCGCGGGCTCGACAGCCCGACGGTGCGAGGAGGAGCGGCTTGGCTCGAGACGAGTCCGCTTCCGTGACTGGCGGCACGGTCGACCCGGTCCGCGCATCGGGTCGACCGCGCGCCGTCACGTCAAGGGTCGGACGGAAACGGTCCTGTAACTATTGAGGAGTCGGGCGGTTTTCTCTCTCCTCCTTGGTGGCTTTGCCGCCAAGTCCCCAAGAGGAGGCCGCCCGGCTCCTCCATTCCTACTGATCCCGCTTGGGGCGCAGGCTTGTGTCGAGCCCTCTCGTCTTGGGCGGCCGCGCGCCGTCTGCCGGAGCAATCCCCGCCTGAACTTGAGCGCTATGGGCTGCCGACTCTGCGGCCAAGGCGAGGACGCTTGTCCCCCGCTCTCCTCAAAGTAGGGATCACGTCCTACGTGAGCTGACTGTCCCCGCTCTCCCCCCAGCTCCGCACGCCTTGGCCGCTCCCTAGTAGACGCCGCAGGGCGAAGAAAGTGGGCTATGTGCTCGGGCTGCAAATCTCGCTATATGCGTGACTTTTCGCGACTCACCCACTAGTTGCCCAAACGCTCGAAATGGAGTTCGTGGAAGAAAGCGGGGCGGTCTCTGGTTTAGCCCAATTTCCGCTGCAAATCAGACACTTCCGGGCACTGCGGACCCCTATCCGCCCGACCGCTGGACGTGTCTGGGGGACAAGAGGTCCCGAGTTCAAATCTCGGCGCCCCGACTCGAGAGGCCTCGCGGATGCGAGGCTTTTCGCTAGCGCGTGCGGACGAGGTACGCGACGCGGCCGTTCGCGCCCGACGCCCAGCACGCAAGCGGGCTCGCGCAGTCGACGGTGTCGAGGCTGCCGTTGTCGAAGCGCTGCCACGTCGCACCGAAGTCGCTGCTGACGTCGCTGCCCGAGAGGCCGACCGCGATCGCCGTTTGCCCGTCCGCCCACGTCACGCCGGAGCGGTATTCCTGGGGCGCGCCGGGGACGAGGCTCCAGCTCGACCCTCCGTCGAAGGAGCGGGCGAAGCTGTCCGGGGAGGCGGTAGGAAGCAGGAAATCCCCGCCGACGGCGATCCCGCGCTGCTGGCTGTTGAAGGCGAGCCCGTTGATTCCGGCGGTCGGGCCGAAGAGCATCGGCGTCGGTGCGACCGTCCACGTTGGTCGGTCGTGAGGCACTGGCCGCTCGCGGCGAACCCGTATGCGCCGGGCGCCGCCGGCATCTGCAGCCCGGTGACATGCCAGCTCATCCCACCGTCGTCGGTCGCGATCACGCGGAAATGCACGCCGTCGGGAGGATCCGAGAGCGCGAGGCCGCGGTTGCGATCGAAGAAGGTCATGCAGTCGTAGAAGGCGGTCGGCTCGGTGTTTACGAAGGTGAGAGCCCAGCTCTGGCCGCCGTCGTGGGTCACGTACATGCGGAAGTCGGTCGGATTGTCTCCGATCGACATCGTCACGGCGTCGCTCGCATCGAAGGCTTCGATGTCCCGGAACTGAAGGCCCGCGGAGCCGGGCGGGGTGACGTCCTGCCAGCTCGCGCCGCCGCTGGTGGTTCGCATCACGACGCCGGTGGCCGGCGTGTAGCCGCTCACCCACGCCGTCGTCGCGCTCACCGCCGAGAGGCCGCGGAAGTGGGCACTCGTGCCCGTCGCCGTGTCGTGCCAGGCATACCCGGGCCTGGCGCCGCTCGCCGGGGCGACTCCCAGAAGAAGGAACAGGCCCGCGAGCGCAAGGAACCGCTTCACCACGGTGCGGAACCGTAACACGGGTCAGTCCGTGCTGGCCGCCCGCAAACCGTTGCCCACAACAGATCCGTATCACCCGGCAAAGGGGGTGACAACGTGACGTTTTCACGCAAGACACTTTGGATCGCCGGGGCGCTCCTCGCCCTCGTCCTGCTGGTCGTGCTGATCGTCGTCTACTCGGGCGGCGGAGGCGGCGGCACGGGCGGAGGCTACTAGCCCGCGAAGACGTCCGCGGCGCAGCCGAAGACGAGCGCTGCGGGCACATCGCCCACCTCGACCCCTTCGAGCGAACGGTGCCCGAGGTCGACCTCGGCCTCGGGCCAGCGCTCGAGCCCGAGCGCCGCGGCTCCCTCGTCCGTGCCGAAGCGCATCAGCTCCCCGAGCCCGATCACGCCGCGGCGACCGGTCTGGCGTCGCGCGATCCCCTCGATCTCGCGAAGCTCCTCGAGCGGATCGATCCGCACGTTGGAGTCCGAGCCGATGCAGATCCCGATGCCGCGCTCGGTGAGCTCGAGCACCGGCGCGAAGCCGTCGCCGAGGTTCGCCTCCGTGGTCGGGCACAGGCAGACGCGCGCGCCCGAGTTCGCCAGCAGGTCGAGCTCGCGCGAGTCCGCGTGCGTTGCATGGACGACGGTGGAGTGCGGCCCGAGGCAGCCGGTCTCCGCGAGCAGCGCCAGGGGCCGCAGGCCGTGCTCGGCGACGCACTCCTCGATCTCGCGCGGCTGCTCGTCGGCGTGCACGTGCAGCGGCAGCGACTCCGCCGCCGCGTAGCGCCCGAGCTCCTCGAGCCACTCGCGCGGGCAGGCGCGCACGGAGTGGGGGGCAAGGCCGACGCGAACGCCGGTCTCCCGCACCGACTCGAGCTGTGCGAGGTAGTCGGCGGGCGACTCCTGTCGGAACCGATCCAGCCCGCCGCGCCCGTAGGCCGCCAGCAGGAGCACGATCTCGATCCCAGCCTCGGCCCCAGCCTCCACCGCCGCGTGGGCCTCCGGTAGCCCGAGGTAGTGGAACTCGCCGACCACCGTGTAGCCGGAGGCCAGCATCTCCGAGTAGGCCTGCACGTACGAAGCCCGGACCAGCTCCGGCGTCATCCCGGCCGCCAGCTCGAGCATTTCGTCCCGCCAGCCCCAGAAGTCGCCGCCCTCGGTGCGGCCCCGCAGAGCCCGCTGAAACGCGTGGCTGTGGGCGTTCACGAACCCCGGCAGGCGGAGGGTCTCGGCCACCCCCGTATCCTGTCAGCATGGCCTCGCGCGCGATTCCGGCGCCTTTGGCGCAGATCCCGAACGTGCTGACGATCGCCCGGCTCGCCGTGATCCCGATCTTCATCGCGCTAGTGCTGACCTCCGATGGCGGCCACAGCTGGCCCGCGGCGATACTGTTCGGCGCCGCCGCCGTGACCGACCAGATCGACGGGTGGCTCGCGAGGCGCTGGCGGGTCGAGTCCGCCTTCGGCAAGATCGCCGACCCGCTGGCCGACCGGCTGCTGATCGACGCAGCCGTGATCCTGCTCTGGCACGCCGGCCGGCTGCCGTGGATCGCGCTCGTGATCCCGGCACGTGACCTGGCGCTCATCGCGGGGTACAAGCTGGCCGTGGACCGCGGCTACGACTTCCAGGTCAACTTCGCCGGCAAGGTGGCCACGTGGCTGCTCTACGGCTCGCTCGGGTTCATGCTGGCCACGCACGAGGGCACCCACTGGCCGCTCTGGATCTTCTGGGCGGGCGTGGGCTTCGCCGCGGTGGCGCTCGTCGGCTACCTCCTCAAGGCCAGGCGCGAGGTGAGGCCGGCATGAAGGCGGTCGTCATGGCGGGCGGCGAGGGCACGCGTCTCCGGCCGCTGACGTCGAACCAACCGAAACCGATGGTGCCGGTCGTCGGCAAGCCGTGCATGGAGCACATCCTCGACCTGCTGAGCAAGCACGGGATCGACGAGGTGATCGTGACCCTGGCCTTCATGCCGCAGGCGATCCGCAGCTACTTCGGCGACGGCGAGTCGCTTGGGCTCTCGATCGAGTATTCGGTGGAGGAGTCGCCGCTCGGCACGGCAGGCTCGGTGCGCCTGGCCGGAACGGAGCGGCTCGACGAGACGTTCCTCGTCATCTCCGGCGACGCGCTCTGCGACGTCGACCTCACCAAGCTCGTCGAGGCTCACCGCCGGCAGGAGGCCGCGGTCACGATCGGGCTGAAGTCGGTCGAGAACCCGCTCGAGTTCGGGATCGTCGTCACCGACGAGGACGGGCGGGTCGAGCGCTTCCTAGAGAAACCCTCGTGGAGTCAGGTCTTCTCCGACACGATCAACACCGGCATCTACGTGGTCGAGCCCGAGTGCTTGCGGCACATCCCGGACGACCGCCCTTACGACTTCTCGAAGGAGCTGTTCCCGCTCCTGCTGGAGATGGGCCGCCCGCTCCACGGTCACGTCTTCGACGGTTACTGGCAGGACATCGGCAACCTAGACCAGTTCCGGCAGGCGAACTTCGACGCCCTCGACGAGCGCGTGGAGCTCGACGTCCCGGGGATCCGCCTCCGCGGCAACATCTGGCTGGGAGAGGGGGTCGAGATCGACGACCTCGCGTCGATTGAGGGGCCGGCCTTCGTCGGGAACTACTGCCGCGTCGCCCCGGACGCCTCGGTCGGCGCGTACTCCGTGCTCTCGGCCAGCGTCACGCTGCTCGAGCGCGCCCGCACCGAGCGGTCGGTGGTCGACGCCGCGACCCACATCGGCCGCAGCGCACGGATCGAGGGTGCCGTTGTCGGCCGCAACTGCGACATCCGCGCCCACGCGCACGTGCAGGAGGGCGCCGCAGTCGGCGACGAGGTCACGCTCGGCGCCCAGAGCGCCGTCTTCCCGGGCGTGCGGATCTACCCGTACAAGGAGGTCGAGACCGGTACCCAGATCCACGAGAGCCTGATCTGGGAGTCGCGCACACCCTCGCGCCTGTTCGACGCCGACGGCGTCTCCGGGCTGGTGAACGTCGACCTGACGCCCGAGGTCGCGGTCCGCCTCGCCTCGGCACTCGGGACGGCGCTGAAGAGCGGCGCACGCGTGGTCGTCAGCCGCGAGTCGCCCGCGGCCTGCCGGATGATCAAGCGGGCGATGGTGGCCGGCCTCACCTCGACCGGCGTCGACGTCTCCGACCTGCGCGTGCTGCCCGCTGCGGTCGGGCGGCACCTGCTGAAGACCCAGGGCTACGACGCGGGGTTCCACGTGGGCGTCAGCTATGCCGACCCGGAGATGCTGCAGATCCGCTTCTGCGAGCCGCCGGGGATCGCGCTGACGCCCGCATTGCAGAAGGAGATCGAGAAGCATTTCACCCGGCACGAGCTCCGCCGTTCGGCGTTCGGCAGGGTGGGGGAGATCACCTACCCGGCCCGCGTGCGCGAGAGCTACGCACAGGACCTGCTCGACGCGCTCGACCGCGACGCGATCCGCGAGCGCGGCTTCCGGATCGTGGTCGACTACGGCTACTCGGCGACGTCCTTCGTGCTGCCGCTCGTGCTCGGGCCGCTCGGGGTGGAGGCCGTCGGCGCGCACGCGTTCTCTGCGGACGGCCAGGACCCGGCGGCGAGCCTCCGCGACTCGGTCGAGCAGGCGAAGCGGCTGGTGACGGCGGTAGCCGCCGACCTCGGCGTCGTCATCGACCGCGCAGGCGAGCGCCTCTACCTGGTCGACGAGCAGGCGCGTGAGGTCCCGCTTCAACAGGCGCTGCTGCTCTTCTTGCGCCTGCTCGGCTCGAACGGCAAGCGCGGCAAGCTCGCCTTCCCGATCACGGTCACGAGCCGGGTCGAGGAGATGGTCAAGGGCAGCCACCTCGAGGTGATCCGCACGCCCGCCTCGCTGGCCGAGCTGACCAAGGCGGCGGCCGAGGACGGCGTCATCTTCGCGGGCGCGGTCGGCGGCGGCTACGTCTTCCCGCAGTTCCTGCCCGCCTACGACGCGGTTTCGAGCCTCTGCAACCTGCTCGAGCTGCTGGCGCCGGTCGAGCAACCGCTCTCCGAGCTCGTCGCCGAGCTGCCGGCTAGCACGCTCGTCCACCGGCAGGTGCCCTGCCCGTGGTCCCTGAAGGGCACCGTCATGCGCGTCCTCACCGAGCGGTTGCGAAGCCGCAAGATCGATCTGCTCGACGGGATCAAGCTGTTCGACCGGCGCGGCTGGGCGCAGGTGCTGCCGGACCCGGACGAGCCGGTCGTCCACATCTACGCCGAGGGCAAGACCGAGGAGGACTCGCTCGCGCTCGAGGCGGAGCTGCAGGCAATGGTCGAGGAGATCATGCAGCGCGACCAGTCCGAGGCGGAGGTACGAGCCTCAAGGTGAGGTTGACCCTTATGCGCCTCGCTGCGTAGACTAGGAACGCTCGCTCCTTCGACGAAAGGTCTCCCAGTGGAAGCATTTCCCGATCTCGGCTCGCTCTCGGACGACGACCTCAAGCAGCTGATCGACGACCTGACCAAGGAGGAGCTGGAGGTTTCGTACCGGCGGCGAATCCTGCACGGCAAGATCGACCTGCTCCGCGCCGAGCTGCAGGCCAGGCTGCGCGAGACCGGGGGGAAGAGCGTGCTGGACGACGTCGACGTCGACAAGCTCGCCGCGATCCTGGCCGGCAAGGCAGCTCCGCCCGCCGACGAGTAGGGGCCTATGTCGCACATCTACTGTCCCGAGTGCGGGTTCCAGAACCCGGAAGCCGCCAACTACTGCTCGAAATGCGGCGCGATGCTCGTCAAGGACGAGCCCGGCTCGGAGACGACGATGAGCTACACGCCCGACGACGAGGGCGACGACACGACGCCGACGCTCGAGGAGCTCGGGGCCGAGGGCCCGGCGCTCGTCGTCCGCTCGGGCGGTGGCCGCGCCGGCGAGCACTTCGTCCCGCAGGGCGACCGCACGACGATCGGCCGCTCGCCGGACTGCGACATCTTCCTCGACGACGTCACCGTCTCACGCAAGCACGCCGTGCTCGTCCACCGCGACGGCGATTTCGTGATCGAGGACCAGGGGAGCCTGAACGGCACCTTCCTCAACCGCAAGCGGATCGAGTCCGGGAAGCTCGAAAACGGCGACGAGCTTCAGATCGGCAAGTACAAGCTCACGTTCCTGGAGAAATGAGCGCGACGCAGGCCCAGCCACGGGAGCGCCGGCTCCTTACGATCGGCAGCGTCTGCAACCACCTGCAGGCCGAGTTCCCCGACATCTCGATCTCGAAGATCCGCTATCTGGAGGACCAGGGCCTGCTCGCGCCGCGGCGCACGCAGAGCGGCTACCGACTCTTCAGCGAGGACGACGTCGAGCGGCTGGAGACGATCTTGCGCCTGCAGCGCGACGAGTTCCTGCCGCTGCGCGTGATCCGCCAGGAGCTCGCTTCGCCATCGGGGCCGGGCAAGGAGCGCCGGCGGCAGCGCGCCGCCGGCCTGGAGGGCCCCGACGAGGAGCTCGATCTCGGCGGGCTCTGCGAGCGGGCGGCGATCACGCCCGAGCTGGCGCGCGAGCTGGAGGAATACGGCCTGCTCGATTCCCGCCGCGAAGGCAGCGAGAAGCGGTATCCGGCGAGCGACGTGGACGTCGCCGTCGCCTGCGCCAAGCTCTCGCGCTACGGAATCTCCGCGCGACACCTGCGGACCTTCAGGACGTCGGCCGACCGCGAGGCGGGCTTGCTGCACCAGCTCGTCGCGCCCGCGCTGCGCTCGCGCAACCCGGACCGCCGGCAGGGCGCGGTCCAGGAGCTCGAGGCGCTCGCCGAGCTGGCGCAGGAGCTTTCGCAGCTGCTCTTCTGGCGCGATCTCCGCCACCGCGCATCAGGCTGATGTCGGCGACCCTGCAGGCCAAGATCCGGGACGTCCCGGACTTCCCCGAGCAGGGGATCGTCTTCAAGGACATCATGCCGCTGCTGGCCGACCCGGCCGCGCTGCGGGAAACGGTCGACCTCCTGGCGGACTGGATCGAGCCGCGGAAGCCCGACGTGATCCTCGGCGCCGAGGCGCGCGGCTTCATCCTCGGCGCGGCGATCGCCTACAAGCTCGGATGCGGCTTCGTCGCGGCGCGAAGGCCCGGGAAGCTGCCCTGGAAGACCGTGAGCGCCACGTACGCGCTCGAGTACGGCGAAAACGCCCTGGAGCTCCATGCCGACGCGATCGCGCAGGGACAGCGCGTCCTGGTGCACGACGACGTCTTGGCCACGGGCGGCACGGCTGCGGCGATCTGCAACCTGGCCGAACAGCTCGGCGGGGAGGTCGTCGGCACCGCCTTCGTGATCGAGCTCGCCTTCCTCGAGGGCCGCAAGCAGCTCGAGCAGTACGACGTGTTCTCGCTGCTCACATACTGAACCTCACGTTTCGACGTCCGAACTGCCGATTACAAGAAGGCATGTTCCACGCACTCACGAGCCGATACGGCTTCGCCTGCCCGGAGCGGGGGGAGGCTCGGGTCTCGCTCTCGTCCTTCCGCCGGATCGCGCAGCTTCCGGGGGCCGAGCACCCGGCCGTCTTCCAGGTCGACTTCGACTGCGGCTGCGGCGGCCGGCATCCGGGCCTCGTCTCGCACGACGAGCTCGACTGGGCGCCGCTGGGCCTCCAGGAGGAAGGCGTCTTCCTGAACCTGATGACCGCCACGCTCGACCCGGTCGACGGCGAGCTGGCCGACCTGGCCGCGACGCGCATCAAGGCCGGCGAGTGGCCCTGGAGCTTCTTCTGCTACCCGGAGGAACGGCCGCGGCCGATCTTCCCGTCGGCCTTCTTCCTGCTCGCCCCGGCTCATGACCACAGCGCGCTGGGGATTGCGGTGCGCTGCCCGGTCTGCTCGAGCGTCTCGGTCAACCTCGTCTCCGCGCAGCATCTCGACGTGCCGTTCCACAACGACGAGGAGATCGGCGTCGTCGAGCACGTCTTCGCCCTCGACGCCGAGCGGGCGGTCGAGGAGTTCTCCGCCGACCTGCACTCCGCACGTTTCGACGCGCGCCGCCTGCTCCTGTAACCAGGTTGCAGTTTTCGAGGGTGGGGTATCCCCCCGGCGGAGGTGGTTGCATGTACGGATTGACACGAGGAACGGTGACCCTGCTGGCAGCCGGAGTGGCCGGCCTGCTGGTCTGGGTGGCGACGCAGATCGACGACGGCACGACCGGCGGCTACTGGGCCGTCTACGGGATCCTCGCCGGCGCCGGCCTGGTGATGGCGCTGTCGCAGCTGCTCGGCGGCTGGACGAAGTGGGGGTGGCCGCGACTGTCGGTCAACGTGCTCCTGCTGGCCTTCATCCCGACGCTGATCGCGGCCGGGTGGGTCGTGGTCGCGCACCAGCCGCACCCGAACTGGTTCCGCAACCACGTGCTCAACTGGTCGGACGACATCGGGATCCTCGGCCTCGTCCGCGACCTGACCGAGTACGTCGCGGTGCTCTCGTTCGGAATCGGGCTCGTGTTCGGCTACTCGTTCGACACGTCGGGACCCAAGGTCGCCGGCCCGGCCGAGCCGCGCCGCGAACCGGCCCCGGCACGGACGAGGCGCGACTCGACGGACGGGACGACGATGACCCGCGACGACGGCGCGGCCGCGCGCGACCGGAAGGCCGAGCCGGCCGAGCGGCGCTAGTAGCTGCCCGAGTGCGAACGTGACCGGCCCTCCCTCCGGGGAGGGATGAAGCAGGCTGCCCGCCCGCCGATACCAGCGGGGCAATGAGCGCCGCCCTCGACAACCACGACGAACGCCTCCTCGCCGACGTTGGGATGGAGAGCTCCCGCAAGCGCCCTCCGGTGCTCGACCGGCTCCGCGAGCTGGTCGGGAACGACCTGCTACGCCTGCTGCTCTTCGGCCTGGCGGGTCAGCGCGGGCGCGCCGCGCGCCGCTCGGGCTGAGCCGGCGGCCCGTCGGCCCCGTACACGTAGACCGCCAGGAAGATCAGGAAGCCGGCGACGCTTCCCATGATGAACGCCGTCGCGCCGGTGACGCCGACCGCCACCGAGCCGAGCCAGATGAACGCCCCGAAGAAGAGCCCCCAGAGGAACGAGACGACCCCGTGGGCGATCGAAGGAGGGCGGAGGTGGGACACGTCCGGACCTTACCGGCTGGCCCATCCGGGTTTTCCACAAGCTGCACGGTCTGCTGTGGAAATGTGGAAAATTGAATTTCCGCAAATTGCGGCCTCGACGTGTTCCGAGGCCCTTGTACGACCCCTGTCCAGCCCCTAGATTCCCACTTGCGCCGAGCACGGAGCCCGAGTAGGTCGAAGCCGAACTTGAGGACTGTACCCGGAAGGGAAAAGTCAGCGAGAGCGGTGGACGAAAGGGAAACCGGCTCGGCGAATTCTTTGGTCCAAGATAGTTTCGGCCAGGTAGGGCAACTTGCCTACTTGACATAACACCCGTTACCGTGCACGACGGAAGCGCGCCCAGGAACCGCCAGGAAGGGTTTACGACATGCTTCGTGGTGAAATGACCGATGCTGTCGGGATGACGACCGTCGAGATCGACAACGTCCTGGCGACCCCCGAGTTGCAAGAGCTGGTGGAATCGGCTGAGCAGACGGGCTCGCTGCGGCACGCGGACCTCGTGGAGGTGCTCGAGATCCTGCACCTGGACCCGCTCGAGACCGACGCGGTCTACCGCGGGCTCGAGCAGAAGGGGATCGAGATCGTCGAGCCGCAGGCCGAGCAGCAGCCGGCCCCGCCTCCGCCGCCGCAGCCGGTCGCCCACGAGACGACCACAGACGCGCTGCAGCTCTTCCTGCGCGACGCCGGCCGGCACCCACTGCTGACCGCGGCGCAGGAGGTCGAGCTCGCCAAGCGCATCGAGCGCGGCGACCCCCAGGCCAAGCAGACGATGATCCAGTCGAACCTCCGCCTGGTCGTCTCCATCGCCAAGAACTACCGCAACCAGGGCTTGCCGTTCCTCGACCTGATCCAGGAGGGCACGCTCGGCCTGATCCGCGCCGTCGAGAAGTTCGACTGGCGCCGCGGCTACAAGTTCTCGACCTACGCGACCTGGTGGATCCGCCAGGCGGTCGCGCGGGCCCTCGCCGACAAGGCGCGGACGATCCGGATGCCCGTGCACATCGTCGAGCGGATGCAGAAGCTGAACCGCGCCGAGCGGACGCTCTGGACGCAGCTCGGCCGCGAGCCGACGCTCGAGGAGATCGCCGAGGAGGCGAACCTGCCGATCGCGCAGGCGCACGAGGTCAAGGCGGCCGCCCGGGCCTCCACGAGCCTCGACCAGCCGGTCGGCGACACCGAGGATGCGGTGTTCGGGGACTTCGTGGCCGGCGAGGGCCCGCTCCCCGACGAGCAGGTCGAGGTCTCGCTGCGCTGCCAGGCCCTCGCGGTCGCCCTCGCGGCGCTCTCCGAGCGCGAGCGGAAGGTGCTGATCCTCCGCTACGGGCTCGACGACGCGGAGCCGAAGACGCTCGAGGAGATCGGCCGGCGGCTCGGCCTGACGCGCGAGCGCGTGCGCCAGATCGAGACCGAGGCGCTCAAGCGTCTCGCGCGGCTGCGCGAGATGGAGTCGGTCTCCAGCCTCTGAGCTCCAGCGCCGTGCCGTCGAAAAGCGGCAGCGCGGCTTCCTCCCCCACTCTCTCGACGGCTAGCGCGTAGGCCTCGTCCAGCCGCGGCGGGCGCGTCTCCCGGTGGCCGTCCGAGGCAACGATCTTCGCGAGCCCTTCCTCCACGAGCTTCCAGCCGAGAACCTCCGCCTCGGGACGGTGGAGCCCGAGCAGACTCGTCGCGTTGACCTGCAACGGCCAGCCGCGCCCGGCCAGCTCGACCGCCAACGCGGGACGCTCCTGGACGGCTTGTGTCCGCTCCGGGTGCGCGACGAGCGGCACGAGGCCTGCGGCCTCGATGTGCGCGGCGACCGCGAGCAGCTCGTCGGCCGGTCCCGAGAAGGGCACCTCGACGAGCACGAGCCGCGTGCCCTCGAGCACGAACCGGGCCGGGTCCTCGCCGAGTAGCGCCCCCGACGGTGTCAGCTCGTAGCCGAGCCGCAGCTCCAGCGGCGCCTCGTCGCGCAACCGCTCGAATGCGTCGAGGATTCCCGCCTCGCGCTTCGCCGTCAGGCCGAGGTGCGGCCAGACATGCGGCGTCGCGTAGAGAACCTCGGTGCCTGCCTCTGCCGCGATCTCGCAGAGTCGCAGGCCTTCGGCAAGCGTCTTGGCGCCGTCGTCCCCGGAGGGTACGACGTGCGAGTGGCAATCGACGAAGGCCGGCACCGGCCCTGACGGTACCTACTAGGTGCGCAGGTAGAGCTGGAGGCCCGGAGCCACGTTGCGAAGCTCGCGCAGGGCCCGAGACTCGAGCTGGCGAACGCGCTCGCGGGTGATGCCGAGGTCGGCGCCGACCTCCTCGAGCGTTTGGGGCGGCTCTCCGTCGAGTCCGAAGCGGCGACAGAGCACGTGCCGCATCCGGGGCGCGAGGCGAAGCAGTGCGTTGGAGAGCTCCGCGGAGCGCAGCAACACGGCGGTGGCGTCGTCGGGGCGGTCGGAATGCGTGTCCTCGATCAGGTCGCCGTAGAGGCTCTCGCCGTCGCTGACGGGAGTCTCGAGGCTGACCGGGTCCTCGACGAGCTCCAGCAGCGTGCGAATGCGCTCCGGCGGGAAGCCGCTCTCCTTGGCGATCTCCGGCAGCGTCGCCTCGCGATTGAGCTTCTGCGCGAGGATCCGGCGGGCGCGCATCACCTTGCGCACCTGCTCGGCGACGTGAACGGGCAAGCGGATCGTCCGCCCCTGGTCGGCGAGCGCGCGTGTGATCGCCTGGCGGATCCACCAGGTTGCGTAGGTCGAAAGCTTGTAGCCGAGCGTGTAGTCGAACTTCTCGACGGCGCGGATCAGGCCGAGGTTGCCCTCCTGAATCAGGTCGAGGAGCGGCACGCCGGCCCTCGTGTAGTTGCGCGTGATGGACATCACCAGGCGCAGGTTCGACTCGATCAGCTTGCGCTTGGCGGCCTCGTCGCCCTCGTCCTTCAGGCGAGCCAGCTCGCGCTCCTCGCCAGGCGTCAGCAGGCGCCCGTCGCCGATCTGGCGGACGTACAGCTTGAGCGGGTCGGCGGTCTGCGGCTCGGTGACCTCTACTTCGGCCTCTTCGTCGTCGTCAACGGGCTCCGGAACGACCTCGAGGCGAGCCTCGGGCTCGGGCTCGGGGTGCGCGTCAGGAAGCGGCCGCTGCGCCATTACTCCCGGTCTATCGGTTTGGAACCTCCCTCACTTGAGGTATGCCTACTCCTAAGAGGGATCAGGGGATTGCACGGCGAACCGAGAGGGCAACTAGCGATGTCTGAGACGCCTAACTCTCAGCCGAGGGCCTCGTCACACTCAGTGGCGGCTGCCTTAGTCGCCCGAATCGTTCGCGACTTGCCGAGAGGCAAGGGGGCTCACTGAGAACCATGTGCGGAATCGCCGGATACAGTCTGAGCGCGACCAGCCGGGTCGAGCGGACTCTCGCGGCGCAGGCGCTTCTGGCCGGTATCGCCGAGCGAGGCGCCGACGCGGTCGGCTATGCGTGCCGCGCGCCAGGCGGCCCTCTCGAGATCCACAAGCAGCGGTCAGGCGCCAGCGCCCTCCTCGACCAGGTCGCGGTTCCCGAGGACGTGACCGAGGCGCTCGTCCACGTGCGCGACTACACCAAGGGGCATCCGCGGATCGAGGCCAACAACCACCCGATTCGCCACGGCGCCGTCGTCGGCGTCCACAACGGGATCATCTTCAACGACGACGAGCTGATGACCGCGCACGGCTTCGAGCGCGCCGAGCCGAACATGACCGTCGACTCCGAGGCGATCTTCGCGCTGGCCGAGTCCGCCGGCGGCGACGCGTCCGCGCTGGAGGAGCTGCGCGGCTCGATGGCGACCGCCTGGCTCGACGAGCGCCTGCGCGAGACCGTCTTCCTCGCGCGCGGCGTTGGGCGGCCGCTCTGGACCGGAGCCGGCCGGCACGAGCTGTTCTTCGCGTCGACGAAGGCGGCGCTCGATGTCGTCGAGGGCACCCTCCGCCTGAAGCTGCGCAAGCGGGAGGTTGCCGAGGGCACCCTCGTCGTGGTCGCCGGCGGCCGCGAGCTCGAGCGCGAGCGCTTCCGCCCGAACCGAGACTTCGAGGAGCGTCAACTCCCGGCGGTGCGCGCACCGCACGAGGGCCGCTCCTGCCTCAAGCAGCTCGCGGCGCTGGCCGCGCTGTAGGAGGGCTTGGCGGAATCTCGCTCGCCGTCGGGGTGCGATGGCCGTTCCGACGCAAGGACGCAGGGAGTCCCTGTAGTTCTCACTACAGGGGCGACTGAGGACGCGGCCTCGGGGCGGACAGCGCGGCCCGACGGCACAGACTAGGTTTCGTCAAGCCCTCCTGGCTACCTCTTGACGAAGCGGTAGCGGGCGCAGCTCTTCGCGCCCTGGTTCAGCGACGCGTCGATCGCCTGGACGCAGAAGCGGAACGAGGCGGGCGGCCTGCGGCCGAGGTACCTGTACGGCAGCCCGATCGAGTAGACGTGCGCCGGGTTGATCGACTTGAGGAACTTGATCGCCGTCAGCTCCCGTCGAGGAAGGTCGATGATCACTGCCGCCTGTCCGGACGCCTCGGTGATCTTGAAGCGCAGGAGCGCGGGATGCTTGCGCCTGCCCTTGCCGGCGAGCGCATGCGCGACCGGCGCCGTGCTGTCGCGAAGCGGCTGCCAATCCTGCACGTAGTCGACGAAGTCGTCGTGTGTGAGCTGCACCTGGTTGCTGCCGTTCGGCGCGATCTCCCAGACATTGGGGCTGCCGCCGGCGTCGTTGGAGTAGGCGATGGTCGTGCCGTCCGGTGACCAGGCTGCGTGCGTGTCGGCGCCCGGCGCGCCCGTCAGCTGCGTGGCGGCGCCACCCGTCACGTGCATCAGGTACAGGTCGCCTCCGCCGCTGCGCGTGCTCGAGAAGACCAGCTGGTCCGAGCCGGGCGACCAGTCCCCCAGCCGGTCCTCGGCCGCGTTGCT
>VAWL01000035.1 GCA_005883965.1 Actinomycetota bacterium | reverse complement strand
CTCGATCACGCCACCCTCGCCGGCCTTGCGGATCCCGTACGGGAGCTCGGTGATGATGATCGCGCTCTTGCCGCCGCGCAGCTGCTCGATGTGCGCTCGCCCGCGGACGGTGATCCGGCCGCGCCCGGTGCGGTAGGCGTCGCGGATCCCGGAGAAGCCGACGATCGAGCCGCCGGTCGGAAAGTCGGGTCCCTTCACGTGCTTCATCAGCTTCTCGACGTTGATCTCGGGCTCCTCGATCATCGCCGTGATCCCTTTCACCACCTCGCCGAGGTTGTGCGGGGCCATGTTCGTGGCCATCCCGACGGCGATCCCGGCCGAGCCGTTCACCAGCAGGTTCGGAAAGCGCGACGGCAGCACCACGGGCTCGCGGCGCGACTCGTCGTAGTTCGGGACGAAGTCGACGGTGTCGGCGTCGATGTCGCGCAGCATCTCGGTGGCGATCCGCGAGAGCCGGCACTCCGTGTAGCGCATCGCACCGGCCGGGTCGCCGTCGACCGAGCCGAAGTAGCCCTGGCCCTCGACGAGCGGGTAGCGGAGCGAGAACGGCTGAGCCAGCCGCACGAGCGTGTCGTAGATCGACTGGTCGCCGTGCGGGTGGTAGTTGCCCATCACGTCGCCGACGACGCGAGCCGACTTGCGCGTTGGTCGGTTCGGCTGCAGTCCGGCCTCGTGCATCGCGTAGAGCACGCGCCGGTGCACGGGTTTGAGGCCGTCGCGCACGTCGGGCAGCGCGCGGCTCACGATCACGCTCATCGCGTAGTCGAGGAAGCTGGTCCTGACTTCTTGGTCGAGCTCCCGGTTCTCGACGCGACCGGCTCCGAGCGGACCTGTGTCGAGCTCAGACATCGAGGTTCTTCACCTCCAGCGCGTTCTGCTCGATGAAGAGGCGGCGTGGCTCGACCTCGTCGCCCATCAGGCGCGAGAACCAGAGGTCGGCGGCTGCCGCGTCGTCGACGGCCACCCGGATGACCATCCGGCGGGCAGGGTCCATCGTCGTCTTCCAGAGCTCTGGCGCGTTCATCTCGCTCAGGCCCTTGAACCGCGTGATCTGGATCCCTGACTTGGCCAGCTCGAGCGCACACTCGCGCAGCGCCTCGAAGGTCAGTGCGTACTCGGACTCCTTGCCGAGCTTGAGGTTGAACGGCGGCAGCCCCCCCACGATCTCCGCCAGGCGCGCATGGGCCGTGCGCACGTGTGCGTAGATCGGCGAGGCGAGCATCTCCGCGGGGACGACCACGTTCACGGTCGCGTTCGTCCCCAGTTCGATCACCTGGACGAGCAACGCCTCACCGTCGGCCTTCGCCTGGAGGCCGAAGCCGTTCCGGTCGAAGCCGGTGATCGCGCTCGCGGCATCCGCCACGGTCGCGGCCTCGGTCTCGACGAGCCCGTGCTGAATCACGAAGTCGGAGACGTGGGGGCCGAAGTCGGACCGCAACCGCGCGACCCAGCCCAGGTACTCGGTCAGCGTCCGGGTGAAGCGGCGGTAGCGGCTCTCGGTCAGCTTGACCGCGGTTCCGTCGCGCGCCTCGATCTCGAGATCGCCGAAGCGCTCGCGCACGAGCAGCTCCTCGAGCTGGGAGTCCTTCTCCAGGTAGCTGTGTTGGTTGCCGAGGCGCGCCAGGTAGAGCGGCGGGACAGCGATGTAGACGTGCCCACGCTCGAACAGCTCCGGCATGTGCCGGTAGAGGAACGTGAGGACGAGCGTCCGGATGTGGGCACCGTCGACGTCGGCGTCCGTCATGACGATGATCCGGTTGTAGCGGAGCTTGGCGATGTCGAACTCTTCGCCGATGCCGGTCCCGATCACCTGCACGAGCAGCTGGATCTCGGCGTTGGAGAGCACCTTGTCGATCCGGTTCTTCTCCGAGTTGATGATCTTCCCGCGCAGCGGCAGGATCGCCTGATTCGACTTGTCACGCGCCTCCTTGGCGGCGCCGCCGGCCGAGTTGCCCTCGACGATGAACATCTCCGCGAGCTCCGGGTCGCGCACCTGGCAGTCGGCGAACTTCTTGGCGATCTCGCCGCCGAACGCGCCCTTGCGCCGGGTGAGGTCGCGCGCCTTGCGCGCCGCCATCCGCGCGCGTGCTGCCGCGATCGCCTTCTGGATGATCTGCTTCGCGTCCTGCGGGTTCTCCTCGAGGAACTCGGCCAGCTTCGCGTTCACGGCTTGCTCGACGAAGCCCTTCACCCACGGGTTGCCGAGCTTCGTCTTCGTCTGGCCCTCGAACTGCGGATCGGTCAGCTTGACCGAGACGACCGCCGCGAGCCCCTCGCGCACGTCCTCGCCTTCGAGGTTGTCCTCCTTCTCCTTGAGCAGCTCCAGCTTGCGCGCGACGCGGTTGAGCGTGCGCGTCAGCGCGGCGTTGAAGCCGGAGAGGTGGGAGCCGCCCTCGTGGGTGTTGATGTTGTTGGCGAAGGTGTAGACGGAGTCCTGGTACGACGAGTTCCACTGCATCGCGACCTCGACCGCGCCCTGCTCGCCCTCGCTCTCGAAGTACGCGATCTGCTTGTGGATCGGGTCCTTGTTCCCGTTGACGTGCATGACGAAGTCGCGGATCCCGCCCTCGAAGTGAAACTCGGCGCTCTCGCCGCCGGCGCGCTCGTCGGTGAGGATGATCCGCAGCCCGCGCGTGAGGAACGCCGTCTCACGCAGGCGCTGGCTAAGCGTCTCGTAGGACCAGTCGCCGTCCTCGAAGATCTCCTCGACGTCGGGGAAGAACGTGATCGTCGTGCCGGTGTCGGTCGCCTTGCCTGCGACCTCGAGCTCGCCGGTCGGCTCGCCGCGCGCGAAGGACTGCTTGTAGACGTTTCCGTCGCGGTGCACCTCGACCGTCAGCCACTCCGAGAGGGCGTTCACGACCGAGACGCCGACCCCGTGCAGGCCGCCCGAGACCTTGTAGGGGGTGCCGTCGCCGCCGAACTTGCCGCCCGCGTGGAGTTTGGTAAGCACCACCGTCAGCGCGGACTGGCCCTGGTCGGCCATCGTGTCGACCGGGATCCCCGAGCCGTTGTCGCTGACGGTCACCGAACCGTCCGGATGGATCGTGAACGAGATCGTGTCCGCCCGGCCCGCGAGGGCCTCGTCGACGGCGTTGTCGACCAGCTCGAAGGCGAGCTGATGGAGGCCGCGGGCGCCCGTCGAGCCGATGTACATGCCCGGCCGCAGCCGGACCGGCTCGAGTCCCTCGAGAACGGTGATGTCTTTTGCGGTATAGGAAGCTTTAGTCACTAAAATTGGGTTCCAAACAGAAAGAAAAGCCCTGCAAGTTCAGCACTTTTCGGGCAAGTTCAGTCTATCAGATGGAGCGGCCGTAACCGCTGCTTGCGAGGCTTGCGCGTGCAGCTTTTTCCACTGTTTTGCGAAGTTCTTCGGAGCCGATCGACGCGACGAGCTCGTGCGCCTCGCGCGCCTGCTCCGGAGTGGGCTTCGGCGGCGGCGATTTGGGTCTCGCGGAGGCCGGTTCGCGGCGGTCCGGGAGCGGCCCCGGCGCGAACCGGAGCCTCGCCGGCGCATCCTTGCCGAGGGCAGCGCGCAACCGCCGCAGGATCTCCCCCTCGAGCTGGCCGAGCTCGAACGCCCATGCGGACGAGCTGGTGTAGACCTGCAGCGTTCCGTCACGGGCGAATCGAGCCGGCCACGCGTTCGCGGCCACCTGCTCGCCGACCGCGTCGGGCCAGCAGGCGACCGTGTCGGCCATCGCACCCGCCGTGCCGTGCCGGCCGAGCTCGCGTCCGACGGTCTCGCCGATCCGCTCCATCAGGCGGCCCTGGACGTCCCGTCGACCGCCTGTTCGACCGTCACCGTCTGCGCAGGCTCACCCGGGAGGGCGTTGGCACTCGCGCTGGTCACGAGAGCCTGCCCGCCTGCCCGGAGCCGGTCGGCCAGGATGCGCCGCCGCTCGGGATCGAGCTCGGAGAGCACGTCGTCCAGCAGCAACAGTGGCCGCACGCCGCGGCGTTCCTCCAGCAGCTCTGCCTCGCCGAGCAGAAGGGCAAGCACGGCCAGCCGCTGTTCGCCCTGCGAGCCGAACGCGCGCAGGTCGCGCTCGCCGGCGAGGACGCCGACATCGTCCAGGTGCGGGCCGATCCCGGTCGTGCCGCGCTCCAGGTCGCGGTCGGTGCGCGCCTCGAGCTCGGCGGCCGTCGGCGCGGTCCCCTCGTAGGCGAGCTCGGCGGCCGCGAGGCCGAGCTCGCCCGCCCGCTCACGGAAGCGCGGGCGCAGCAGCTCGACGGCTTCCGTTCGTCCCTCGACCAATTCGGCGCCGAGGCGGCTGACCTGCTCGTTCCACGGGGCGAGCGCCTCGCGGGACGAGAGCCCCCGCGAGACCCGCCGCAGCGCCGCGTTGCGCTGGCCGACCGCCGCGCCGTACTCGGCCGAGAGGCCCGAGCGCGCCGGTGAGAGCCGCCCCAGCACGCGGTCGAAGTAGGCCCGCCGCGCGCCTGGCCCGCCCTTGACGACCACCAACCGGTCCGGTGTGAAAACGAGAGTCGCCACCTCGCTGCGCAGCTGCTCGGCGGCCCGTAGCCGCGCGCCGTTGACCGCGGCCCGCTTGCCGCTCCCGAGCTCGAGCGTCACCTCCAGCTCGACCGGCACGCCGGCGCGGTCGCCTCGTAGCGCAACCCTGGCCGCGTCCCGCCCGAAGCGGACGAGCTGTGCATCGGCCCGTGTCCGCGGCGAGAAGCCCTGCGTGCCCACGTGCAGCGACTCGAGCAGATTCGTCTTCCCCGCACCATTTGGACCGGTCACGAGCACGAGGCCCGGCGCCAGCTCGAGGTCGAGCTTGGAGTACGAGCGGAAGTCCCTCAGCGTGACTTCGCCGACTATCAGCCGGCCAGACGAATCGGCATGATCAGGTACAGGAAGTCGTCGCCCTCGCCCTGGAGAACCGCCGGACGGAGCGGGCTGATCAGCTTCAGCCGCACCTGCTCCCCGGCAACCGAGTCGATCCCGTCGCGCAGGAACTCCGCGTTGAAGCCGATCTCCAGGGCCTCCGCGCCGAACGAGGCCGGCAGCGACTCGTGCGCCTCGCCGACGTCCTGCGTCTGGGCCGAGACGGTCAGCTCGCCCTCGGCGAAGCGCAGCCGCAGCGGGGAGTTCCGCTGGGCCATCACCGAGACGCGGCGCACGACGTCCAGCAGCTCTTCGCGCGGCAGGGCGACTTCGTGCTCGAAGGCTTCCGGGACGAGCTGCTTGTAGTTCGGGAACTGCCCGTCAATGCGGCGGCTCGTCAGCCAGGCGTCGCCGGTGCCGAAGACGACCTGGTTCTCGTGGACGCCGAGCGAGAGCTTCTCGCCTTCCGCCGCGATCCGCGTCAGCTCGCCGAGCGCGCGGGCCGGGACGATCGCCTCCAGCTCCGGCACCGAGCCTTCGAGTGTCGTCTCCTTGACGGAGAGCCGGTAGGAGTCGGTCGCGGCCATCACCAGCTTTCCGGGCTCGAAGCGCATCAGCACCCCGGTGAGCACCGGGCGCGACTCGTCGCGCGACGCCGAGCGGCTGACGCGTCCGACCGTCTCGAGCAGCGTCTCGCGGTCGACGTCGTGGAACTCGATGCCCTGCGTCTCCGGGAGACGCGGGAAGTCCTCCGCGTTGTAGGTATGCAAGCGGTAGCTGGCCGTTCCGCAGCGGATCTCGACCGTGGCCTCGTCCTGCTTGTGCTCGACGGTGACCTCCGACTCCGGCAGCAGCCGCGCGAGCTCGAGCAGGAGCCGGCCTGGCACCACTACCGAGCCTTCGGTCTCCACCTTCGCCCCGACCGCGGTGCGCAGCGAAACCTCCATGTCGGTCGCGGCGAGCTCGAGCTTCCCTTCGGCTGCGTGCAGCAAGATTCCGGAGAGGATCTGCACGGTCGTTCGCGTCGAGACACCGCGAGAGACGATGCCGAGCCCGCGCAGCAGCTCGTCGCGCGAACAGGCCAGCTTGAGGGTTCCTTGAGCGACCACGGCTTCAGCTTCAATCATTTATGAAATTCCTTTGTCGTAGTCATAGGAGTGTGGACGACGGGGATGACGCCCTGAAGCGGCTCTGTAAGCGGCTTCGAGCTGTGGGCGCGAGTTGGGGAGAACAGACGGTCTTGAACAGGGTCGCGTGGGGGCGGTGGATCGATCCACAGTTCAGCGGGCTTGTTTGATCCTTGCGGTCAGCTCTTGCACCAGGTTGTACACAGACCGGTCCTCGCGAATCATGCGCGCGATCTTCGAGGTCGCGTGGATCACCGTGGTGTGGTCGCGTCCTCCGAATTGCTTGCCGATCTTCGGCAGCGACGAGTCGGTCAGCTCGCGTGAGAGGTACATGGCGACCTGTCGCGGATAGACGATGTTCTGCGAGCGCCTGTCGCCGCAGAGCTCCTCGACCGAGAGGCCGAAGCGGTCGGAGATGAGCTCCTGGATGCTCTCGATCGTCACCTGCGGCACCTCGCCCTGCGGGAAGACGTCCTTAAGCACGTCCTGCGCGAGATCCTCGGTCATCGGCCGGCCGGTGAGCGAGGAGAAGGCGACGACCCGCGTGAGCGCGCCTTCGAGCTCGCGGATATTCGACGAGATGCGCCCGGCGATGAACTCCAGCACCTTGGGGTCGGGGATGTGGATCCCGTCGGTCTTGACCTTCTTGCGCAGGATTGCGATCCGCGTCTCGAGATCGGGCGGCTGGATGTCGGTGATGAGGCCCCATTCGAAGCGCGACCGCAGCCGATCCTCGAGCGTCGAGATCTCCTTGGGCGGCCGGTCCGACGAGATCACCAGCTGGCCGCCGGCCTCGTAGATCGAGTTGAACGTGTGGAAGAACTCCTCCTGGATCCGCTCCTTGTGCTCGAAGAACTGGATGTCGTCGATCAGGAGCAGGTCGTAGGCGCGGTAGCGCTGCTTGAAGCCCTCGATCCGCTTGTCGCGCAGGGCATTGATGAAGTCGTTCATGAAGGTCTCGCTGGTCACGTAGCGCACGGAGAGCTCGCTCTGGTGCTCGCCGACGTACTGGGCGACGGCTTGCTGCAGGTGCGTCTTGCCAAGGCCCGTGCCGCCGTAGATGAATAGCGGGTTGTAGGCCTGTGCGACCGCCTCGGCGACGGCCAGCGCGGCCGCGTGCGCGAAGCGGTTCGAGGAGCCGATCACGAACGAGTCGAAGGTGTACTTCGGATTCAGCCCGGCGGCGAGCATCTCCCGTTTCTGTACCTCGGGCGGGGTCGCCTCGCGCTCCTCCTCCGAGGGCACGATCGTGAGCTGCACCTGGCGCTCGCGGCCGGTCGCATCGCCCACGGCTGCCCGGATCAGGCCCAGGAAATGACCCTCGATCCAGTCGCGCGTGAAGTCGTTTGGGACCGAGAGGACGAACTCGTCGTCGGTCAGCTCGAGGCCCCCCACGTGGTCGAACCACGTGCGGTACGTCGTCTCGTTGAGGGCGCCCCTGAGCCGACTTGAAACCTCGCTCCACAGGCTCTCCGCAGTCAGCTCGATTTGGGGCTCCACGCCGCCGGCAGGCTCCTTGTCGGGGGGTCGCGCGAGCGAACGAGCATAGCAGCGTCTCGGCCCGCGCTCAACGGCCCCTTCCGGCCCTCGCCAACGGTTTCCGGCGGCCGGAAAACCGCCCGATTTCCAGGGGAAATGGCGTGCTCCACACCGCTCTCCACAGGTGTGGACGGTCTTGTCGGACCTGGCGACACGCACACCCGAGCAACCCCTGCTCAGGGGCGCTTTCCGAGGTCGCCCGGAGGCCCGTTTCTCTGTGGAGAAGGCACCTCTCGAACGTTGTCTATACTTGCCCGACGCCGCCCTCCGTCCGGGCGGCTCTTCTTCCTTCTTCGACTCGTGAAACGGACCTATCAGCCCAACGTGCGCAGGCGAAAGCGGAAGCACGGTTTCCGTGCTCGCATGTCCACGCGTGCCGGCCGGGCGATTCTCAAGCGCCGGCGGGCCAGGGGCCGCAAGCGCCTCTCCGCGTAGTGCCCCGCCACCGACTCTCGCGGTCGCGGGACTTCGACGCCGTCTACCGTCACGGCCGCTCCGTCTCGACCCGCTATCTCGTCCTCTACTGGTTTGCGCGCGAGGACGACGGCGAGGGCGCGCGGCTCGGCCTGGCGGTGCCGAAGGCCGTGGGCACGGCGATCGTGCGCAACCGCATCAAGCGCCGCCTGAAGGAGATCTTCTACGCGCGCTCCGAGGAGCTGCCGCAGAACCAGGACTACGTGGTCGTCGTCCGTCCCGGGCTCGCCGAGGCCGCCGAGAGCCGCGGCTTCGACTGGCTGACCGAGCGCGTCGAGGAGATCCTCGGGAAGGCGGCCGCGTGAGCGTAGGCTCGACGGAGCTCAGCAGGGAGCGGAGGCACCGGCTTTGCCGGGGCCGGGAGCGGGCATGAGATACGCGCTGCGCGTACCGGCCTATGCCGGCCTGGGGCTGATTTACCTCTATCGCTGGACGCTCGGCGTGCTCTGGGGTGGCCGCTGCAAGTACCACCCGAGCTGCTCGCAGTACGCGCTCGACGCGCTGCGGCACTACGGGCTCGCCCGCGGCTCGATTCTCGCGGGCTGGCGCCTCCTGCGCTGCAACCCCTGGAGCCACGGCGGGGTCGACTACGTCGAGCAGCAGAGGGTGTTCCGATGATCGTCGCCTCGCCGCTCACGCCGCTCGAGAACATCCTTCGCTCCGTCCTCGACTGGCTGCACGCGCCCGCCCACTTCCCGAGCCTGACGTGGGCGTGGTCGATCGTCGCGCTGACCCTGATCGTCCGCCTGCTGCTCGTCCCGCTGATGGTCAAGCAGATCCACTCGATGCAGAACCTGCAGCGCCACGCGCCGCAGATGAAGGAGATCCAGCGCAAGTACAAGGACGACAAGCAGCGCAAGCAGGAAGAGCTGATGAATTTCTACCGGGAGAACAAGATCAACCCGGCCGCCTCGTGTTTCCCGTTGCTGGCGCAGTTCCCGGTCTTCATCTCGCTCTACCTGGTCCTGCGGAAGTTCTCGCACCATCCGCCGTGCCCGGGACACCCGGCGAACCCGAACTTCTGCGTGGAGCGCGGCGACTTCTCGTGGCTGCACAACTTCGTGCCGAACATCGCCGCGCCGGCGAGCTCGCACTGGTCCGGCTACGTGCTGCTCGCGCTCTACGTGGTCACGCAGATCGTCTCGACGCTGCTGATGTCCGCGACCATGGACAAGTCGCAGCGGGTGATGTTTCTGGTGCTGCCGCTCGCGTTCGTCTTCCTGTTCATCAACTTCCCGACCGGCCTCGTCCTCTACTGGGTGACGACGAACCTCTGGACGGTCGGCCAGGGGCTGATCACGCGAAGGATGATGCCGAAGGCCGCCCCTCCGCCGAAGCGCTCGTCCCGGACACCGCCGAAGGAGGAGAGCCCGGCCCAGGACGGCGACGCGCCGGCCCAACCGCCGGCTCCGGCCCCGGCGGCCGTCTCGTCCGCACCGCGGAAGGTGCGCCGCAAGAAGAAGAAGGGCGGCGCGCGGAGGTGACCGAGGCGCTGCAGGTCGAAGCGAGCGGCGAGACGGTAGGCGAGGCGAAGTGGACGGCGCTGCGCGAGCTGGAAAAGCTCCAGCCGGGGATCGACAAGGCCGCGGTTCGCTTCCAGGTGCTGACCGAGGGCGAGCGCGGGCTGCTCGGCGTCGGCTTCGCGCCGGCACGGGTGATCGCAACCGTCGACGCGGCCGCTGTGGTCGCCGAGGCGCCGCCGGCCGAGGACGACAGCGAGCTCGGCGGCGAGGTGCGCGAGATCCTCGGGCGGATCCTGGAGGCGATCGGCATCCGCGCCCGGATCGAGATCCGCGAGGACGACGAGACTCTGGTGGCGACGATCGCCGGCGGCGAGCTCGGTCTCGTGATCGGCAAGCACGGGCAGACGATCGACGGGATCCAGTACCTGATCAACGCGATCGTCTGGCGCGGCCAGGGTGACGACCGCAAGCAGGTGACGATCGACGCCGCGGGCTACCGGGCCCGGAGGGAGGCGACGCTCGACTCACTGGCCGTGCGCAGCGCCGAGCGCGCAAGCTCGTCCGGCCGGGAGGTCGAGCTCGACCCGATGACGGCGGTCGAGCGAAAGATCGTGCACCTTCGCCTCAAGGACTTCCCGGGCGTGACCACGCGCAGCGAGGGCACCGAGCCCAACCGCTTCGTCGTGATCGAGCCTGAGTGATCGAACGCTGGCTGGAAGCCGTCGTAGCGACTCCCGGCCTGACCTCCCTTAAAGGCGACGAGGCGCGCCGTGTCCTGGTCGAGGACAGCCTGCGTGTGCGCGACGTCGTGACGAGCCTCGATGGGCCGATCGTCGACGTGGGCTCGGGCGGGGGCGTGCCGGGGATCCCTCTCGCGGTCGAGTTGCCGGAGCGCGAGGTGACCCTGCTCGAGTCGAGCCGGCGCAAGTGCGAGTTCCTCGAGCGCTGGGCGCGCGAGCTGCCCAACGTGAAGGTCGTTTGCGGCCGAGCCGAGGAACAGCCGGTCGACGCCTGGGGCGTAGCCGTGGCCAAGGCGCTGGCGCCGCCGCCGGTGGCCGCCGAGTGGTGCCTGCCGCTGGTCGCGCCGGGCGGTGCGGCGATTCTCTTTACCGGCCCGAGCGCGGAGCCCGAACAGGTTGCGGGGGTCGCCGAGCAACTGGGCGGCGAGCTCGCCGAGTCGCCGCCGGGGTTGCTCATCCTGCGCAAGCTGGTGCCGACGCCGGAGGGCTTTCCACGGCGTCCAGGAGTCGCCAGGAAACGTCCGCTCGCGTAGCTAGCGTGGCCATATGCCCGGACGGGTGTATGCGCTTGCCAACCAGAAGGGCGGCGTCGGCAAGACGACGACCGCGATCAACCTCGCGGCCTGTCTCGCCGAGGCCGGCGAGCGCACGCTCGTTGTTGACCTCGACCCGCAGGCGAACGCGACTTCCGGGCTCGGCGAACGAGCCAACGGCAGCTCGTCGCTCGACCTGCTGGACGGGATCTCGCTCGACCGGCTTGCCAAGCCGACGCGCTTCCCGCGCCTGGATCTCGTGCCCTCGAAGCCGGAGCTCGCGGGCGCTGCCGTCGAACTCTCGCGCCGCGGCGACGGTGAGCGCTACCTGGCCGAGTCGCTCGCCCGCGCGGGCGAGAACTACGCCTTCGTCTTCGTCGACTGCCCGCCTTCGCTCGGGCCGCTGACGGTCAACGCGCTCGCCGCGGCCGACCGCGTGCTCGTGCCGGTCCAGGCCGAGTACTACGCGCTGGAGGGATTGGCGCAGCTCGTCGGCTCGGTCGAGCTCGTCCGCTCGCGTTTGAACCCGCGGCTGGCGATCGGCGGCGTGATCCTGACCATGGTCGACCGGCGCACGCGCCTGGCCGCCGACGTCTCGGACGAGGTGCGCCGGCACTTCGGCGAGCTCGTCTTCAAGACGGCGGTGCCCCGCTCGGTGCGCGTGGCTGAGGCTCCGAGCTATGGCCTGCCGGTGACCTCCTACGACCGTGACTCGGCCGGCGCCGACGCGTATTGGAAGGTGGCGATGGAGCTTGTCGGCCGTTCCTGAGAAACGACGCGGCCTCGGCCGCGGCCTTGAGCTGCTGGTCGGCGGCGAAGCGAGCTCCGAGCTCGCGCACCTGCCCGTCGAGACGATCCACGCGAACCCGCGCCAGCCACGGAAGCATTTCGACCACGAGGCGACGAGCGCGCTAGCGGATTCGATCCGCTCGCAGGGGCTCGTCCAGCCGGTCGTGGTGCGCCCGCGCGCAGCCGGCGGGTTCGAGCTGATCGCCGGCGAACGCCGCTGGCGGGCGGCCCGCGAGGCCGGCGTGCCCACGGTGCCCGCCCTCGTCCGCGAGGCCGACGACCGCGACTCGCTCCTGCTCGGCCTGGTCGAGAACGTCGCGCGTGAGGAACTGTCCGCTGTCGAGGAGGCTCGGGCCTACGCGCTCCTGATGGACGAGTTCGGCCTCTCCCTCGGCGAGCTCGGCGAGCGGGTCGGCAAGGCGAAACCGACCGTCTCCAACCGGCTCCGCCTGCTCGAGCTTCCGGACGACTTGCTCGGCCTCGTCGAGCGCGGCGAGCTGACCGAGGGCCACGCGCGCGCCGTCCTTGCGGTTCCCGACAACGAGGGCCGCCGCCGCCTCGCCCGCCAGATAGTCCGCCGCGGGATGTCGGTGCGGGCCGCCGAACGCGCGGCGCGCTGGGCGGGCGCCAAGACCAAGCCGCGCAAGGTCGCGAAGGTCGACCCGGCGCTCGCCGCGCGCGTCCGAGAGGCCGCCGAGCGCGTCACCGGCTTCACCGCGCGAGTGCGCGCCGGCAAGCTCGAGATCTCGTTCATGGACGAGACCGAGCTCGAGGAGCTGGCGGAAGTGCTGGAAAGGCTCACCGCCTAGCCGTATCTCGGGAGCGCGCCGAGGCGTTTGGACCCACGATGCTCCCAGGTTGGCACTCAAATCTCGAGTCCTTCGAGGCGATCTCCCAGGACGACGTCATGAGCGACCTCGTCCTGCGCATGTCCGCGATGTCGCAGGACGGCAGCCTCGGCCCGTTCCTGTTCGAGCTCGCCCGCGACGGCGAGCTGGACGACATGACGAAGTCCACGCTGACGGAGATCGCCGAGGACCCGACGTTCCTGCTCGCGGTCGAGGACTACCTCCTCAGAACCGAGATTTTCCACTAGCTTCGCTTCCCTGACCGGCACGCGCGCGCCCAACAGCACGTCAGGAAAGCGACGTGAGGCAGAGTTCTTCCATGGAGGATCTCGTGATTCGCCCGCCGCGGAAGGACGAGGGCGAGCGGCTGCGAGAGATAGCCGTCGCTGCGAAGGCGCACTGGGGCTATGACGAGGAGTGGGTGCGCGGCTGGGCCTCTCGAGGCGACTTCTCGCCGGCGGCGCTCGTTAGCAGGCCGTTCGTCGTCGCTGACATCGGCGGCCGCGCGATCGGGTTCGCCACGCTTATTCCCACCGGCGACGTCTGTGTCCTCGACGATCTCTGGATCGAGCCGGACTGGATCGGCTGCGGAATCGGCTCACGGCTCTTCCGCGCGGCCGTGGAGCAGGCCCGCCAGCTCGGTGCGACGCGGCTGGAATGGGAGGCCGAGCCGAACGCGGTCGGGTTCTACGAGCGGATGGGCGGCCGCTATCTCCGCGAGAGCGCGCCGACGGAGCTCGGCCGCACGGTTCCCGTCATGGGGCTGGAGCTCGACTGAAAGAAATGCGGCCCGCGCGAGGCGCGGGCCGCATTTGCTATGCGCGCGCGCGTCTGACAGCGCGCTCGAGCTGCGCCTTCGTCATGCTCGAGCGTCCCTCGATCTTCAGCCGCTTGGCCTGGTTGTAGAGCTGTTCCTTCGTACGGGTGCTGCCGCTGCGGCTCCCGGTCGACGAGCTCTTGTTGCGGCTGCTCGACGAGGTCGGGCGCTTGGCGCCGGTCGACCGCGAGCGGGAGCTCGAGCCCGTGGAACGCGCCCGCTTGGCGCTCGAACGTGCTCGCTGAGAGGAGCGCCGGCTGCCGGACCTGTTCCCGGTCTGCTCGCCGCCGCCTCCTCCATCCTC
>VAWL01000034.1 GCA_005883965.1 Actinomycetota bacterium | reverse complement strand
TCTACAGCCCGAAGATCGCCGCGGAGATCGAGGACTACGTCAACTACATCTGCCCGGTCCTCGGGGCGAAGGCGGTGCTCCTCAAGCAGGACCCGGCGATCGCCAAGAACACGCTGATCTTCCCGACGGACGCGATGCTCAACAACGTCCACACCATCGACCCGACGGCGCTCAACAACGAGAAGTACCAGACGACCTGGCAGAACCTGATCTCGGGCTAGTGCCCCATCCAGCAATACATGCCCGCTTCTGGCCCGCGATCACGCGGCGCCAGGAACCACCCTCGCCCTTGCCAAGGCAACCAGCCTTGGCCGCGGGCGAGTGCGGCCCCTGGCTTGGTGCTCGCGACCCAGAAGCTAGGCGGCATCACTGGACGGGGCACTAATGGGCTTCTTCCACCGCCACCGGGGTCTGACCCCGTACCTACTGCTTGCGCCGGGGATGCTCTGGTTGACGCTCTTCTTCCTCGTCCCGCTCGGCTTCCTTGCATACCAGTCGCTGCAGTCGGGCAGCATCGACTTCGGCTACTCGTTCACCTGGGCCTGGAGCAACTATTCGGACGCGCTCCGCAACTACCGGGGGCAGTTCGAGCGCTCGTTCCTCTACGCCGGGATCGCGACGTTGATCGCCCTCGTCGTCAGCTACCCGGTCGCCTACTGGATCGCCTTCCGCGGAGGGCGCTGGAAGAACCTGCTGCTGCTGTTCATCGTCGCGCCCTTCTTCGTGACGTACCTGATACGCACCCTCGCCTGGGAGACGATCCTCTCCGACAACGGCTTGGTCGTCCGCACGCTCGACCATCTGCACCTGCTCGGCGTCCTGGGCCAGAACGGCCGCATCCTCAGCACCGGCACGGCGGTGGTCGCGGGGATCACCTACAACTTCCTGCCCTTCATGGCGCTGCCGCTCTACGTCTCGCTGGAGCAGATCGACGAGACGCTGATCGAGGCCGCCGAGGATCTCTACGCGAGCAAGTGGAGAGCCTTCTGGCGCGTGACCTTCCCACTCTCGCTCCCGGGAGTCGTCGCCGGGACTCTGCTCACGTTCATCCCGGCCGCCGGCGACTTCATCAATGCCCAGCTGCTCGGGTCGCCCTCGACCCACATGATCGGCAACGTGATCAACTCGAAGTACAACGACCTGATCGACTATCCGGCCGCCGCGGCGATGTCGTTCATCCTGATGGCGATCATCCTCGCGATGGTGCTGCTCTACGCCCGCGCGGTCGGCACGGAGAAGCTGACCGGATGAGCACGGCCGAAGTAACCCTCCCGGCACGGCGCCATCGCCAGAGCGCGCTCGCCCGCGCGTGGGCCTTCGTCAAACGCCACGCCCTCACTGTCTACTCGCTGCTCTTCTTCGCGTACCTGATGCTGCCGATCGGCGTCGTGATCGCGTTCTCCTTCAACAACCCGAAGGGGCGCTTCAACTACACCTGGCAAGGGTTCACCTTCAAAAACTGGCAGCAGTGGAACGCGATCCCGAACCTGCAGAGCGCGATCACGCTCTCGCTGGAGATCGCGCTGATCGCGAGCCTGGTCGCTACCGCACTCGGCACCCTGATCGCCCTCGCGCTGGTGCGCTACGGCTTTCGCGGCCGCGGCTCGACGAACCTGCTCGTCTTCCTGCCCCTCTCGACACCCGAGATCGTGCTCGGCGCGTCGCTCGCGACGCTCTTCCTGAACTCCACCAGCCTGCACTTCAACATCCAGTTCGGCTTCTGGACGATCCTGGTCGCCCACGTCATGTTTTGCATCAGCTTCGCGGTCGTCACCGTGAAGGCGAGGCTGATCGGCTTCGACCGTCACCTCGAGGAGGCGGCGATGGACCTTGGCGCCAACGAGTGGAGGACCTTCCAGAAGGTGACCCTGCCGCTGATCGCGCCGGCCATCCTCGCTGCACTCCTGCTCTGCTTCGCGATCTCGATCGACGACTTCGTCGTGACCTACTTCAACGCGGGGAGCAGGGTCACGTTCCCGATCTTCGTCTGGGGCGCAGCCCGCGTCGCCACCCCGCCGCAGATCAACGTGATCGGCACCGCGATCTTCGCGGTCGCCGTGACCCTGATGCTCGGCAACGTCTTCCTCCAGCGCGTCCGCGAGTCGAAAGGAGCCGTATGACCGCCGTTTCCCCAGGGTTCTCGCCCGTCGAGCTCCAGCAGGCCGCGCGGGACCACCTCTGGCTGCACTTCACCCGCATGGGTGGCTACGCGGAGGCCGAGCTCCCAGTGATCGTCCGCGGCGAGGGCTGCTACCTCGAGGACTCGAACGGGAAGCGCTACCTCGACGCGCTGGCGGGGCTCTTCGCCGTCAACATCGGCTACTCGTACGGCGACGAGATCGGCCAGGCGGCGCACGAGCAGATGCGCGAGCTGCCCTTCTACACGAACTGGTCGTCTGCGCACCCGCGGGCGATCGAGCTTGCCGCGACGGTCGCGGAGCTCGCGCCCGGAGACCTGACGCGGGTCTTCTTCGTCTCGGGCGGCTCCGAGGCGATCGAGTCCGCCTGGAAGCTCGCGCGGCAGTACCACACCGCTCGCGGCGAGCGGCGCTGGAAGGCGATCTCGCGCAACGTCGCCTACCACGGAACGACGATGGGCGCCCTCTCGATCAACGGGATTCCCGCGCTGCGGACGCCGTTCGAGCCGCTCGTTCCTTCCGTCGCGCACGCGCGGAACACCAACCGCTACCACCGGCCGCCTGAGGAGACGGAGGAGCAGTTCACGCGGTTCCTGCTCGACGACCTCGAGCACGTGATCGACGCAGAGGGCGCCGACACGATCGCGGTCGTGATCATGGAGCCGGTCCAGAACGCCGGAGGCGCCTTCACGCCTCCGGCCGGCTACTTCTCGGGCGTGCGGGAGATCTGCGACCGCCACGGGATCCTCCTCTGTGCTGACGAGGTGATCACCGGCTTCGGACGGATCGGTCACTGGTTCGCCTGCGAGAAGTACGACGTTCAGCCGGACCTCGTGACGTGCGCGAAGGGGCTCTCATCGGCGTACGCGTCGATCGGAGCCGTGATCACGACCGACAAGGTGATGGAGCCGTTCCTCGAGGAGAAGTCGATGTTCTCGCACGGAATCACGTTTGGCGGTCATCCCGTGATGTGCGCGATCGCCCTCAAGAACATCGAGATCATGAAGCGCGACCGGATCGTCGACGGCGTGCGGGAGAACGAGAACATGTACCGGTCGACGCTCGAGCAGCTCCTGGAGCTGCCGATCGCCGGAGACCTCCGCGGCGCGGGCTGCTTCTACGCGCTCGAGCTCGTGAAGGACAAGGAGACGAAGGAGGGCTTCTCGGATGAGGAGTCCGAGACGCTGCTCCGCGGCTTCCTCTCGCCGCAGTTCTTCGAGCGGGGCCTGATCTGCCGCTCGGACGACCGCGGCGACCCAGTGGTGCAGATCTCGCCGCCGCTGATCGCCGGCCAGGCGGAGTTCGACGAGATGACCGGGATCATCGGCGACGTCCTGACGGAGGCCTCGCAGCGGATCTAGGCCGCGTCTGGTGGCTCGAGGAGGCGCTGGCCGCGGGCTTCGGCGGCGAGCCCGCGCCGCCGCTGGAAGGTGACGTCGAGGCCGACGTCGCGATCGTCGGCGGCGGCTACACGGGGCTCTGGACGGCGCTTGCCCTTGCCGAGCGCGACCCGTCGCTACGCGTAGTCGTGCTCGAGGCCGAGGAGTGCGGCCGCGGGCCGAGCGGACGCAACGGCGGCTTCCTGCACGGCTACTGGAGCCACCTGCCGCGGCTGCGCGAGCGCTTCGGCGACGAGGGCGCGCTGGCCGTCGCGCGGGCGGGCGAGGGAATCGTGCGCGGCGTGCAGGCTTTTGCCGAGTCGAGCGGGGCCGACTTCTGGCTGCGCGCGGCAGGGATGCTGCGCGTGTCGGCCGCTCCGGCCCAGGACGCGTCGATCGGAGACGAGGCGGACGCGGCGCAGGAGCTCGGCGTGCCCGAGGAAGCCGTTCTGCTCTCGCCGGAGCAGCTGGCCGAGCGGGTCCGCTCGCCGGTCTTCCGCGAAGGCGTCTTTCTGCGCGACGGCGCGACTATCCAGCCGGCGCGCCTGGTGCTGTCGCTGCGGCGGGAGGCGCTGGCGAAAGTGGAGCTGCACGAGCATTCGCGGGTCACGCAGATCGACGACGGCCTTGTCGCGACTGCGGGCGGATCGGTTCGCGCGAGGGAGGTGGTCGTGGCAGTGAACGCGGCCGCCGCCGGCTGGAGGCCTCTGCGCCGCCGGCTGACAGTCTTCGGTAGCTACGTCGTCCTGACCGAGCCCGTGCCGCAGCTGCTCGAGCAGATCGGCTGGACCGGGGGCGAGGCGATCTTCGACGGGCGGATGTTCCTCCACTACTTCCGCACGACGAACGACGGGCGCGTGCTGATGGGCAGCGGCTCGGGCCCGATCGGCTTCGGCGGGAAGCTGGACAGGCGCTTCACGCACGACGAGCCGACCGTCGCGCGGGCGGAGCACGGGCTGCGGCGGCTGCTGCCCGGGCTCGCCGAGGCGAAGGTGACGCATGCCTGGGGCGGGCCGATCGACGTCTCCTCCGACCACCTGCCGTTCTTCGGCACCGTGCCGGGGACACGGATCCACTACGGCGCCGGCTACTCGGGCCACGGCGCGGGGCCGAGCTGGCTCGGCGGCCAGATCCTGGCGGGGCTCGCGTTGGGCGTCGACGATGAGCTGACGCGCCTGCCGCTCGTCACCCGCCGCGTGCCGAAGCTGCCGCCGGAGCCGATACGCCGCCTCGGTGGCGGCGTCGTCCGCGCGGCGATCATGGCCTGCGAGGAAGCCGAGGAAGAGGGGCGCCGCCCGTCGCTCCCGGCGAGAGTCGGCGCCGCCCTACCGCGCCTGTTCGGCCTGCGAATCGGCACGCGCTAGCCCTGTGGATCGTTAGTCCCACATCCGGCACACTTTCCCTTGACAAAAACCGGTGTCTGTCACCGGTTTTGGCGTTTCGCCGACACGATCGCTTCGGCCAGGCTGCAAGTCCCCTCATACGAGGGATGACCGCGTGGCGCGGAACCCCGATTGTGATCTCGAGACGTAATCCGATGAACTCGTAAGAGCCCTGCGGCCGGGCTCGTCTCAGGACTGAATGGCCGCCGACCGCAAACTCCTAGCCGCCACCTTCGCCGCCATCGCCTTTCTGACGGCAGGCCCCGCGCGCGCTGCGCTCAGCCCGCCGAGCGCAACGGCGCCTGCGGCCGGAGCGACGCTCGTCTTCCTACCTTCCTTCGCGTGGACGCCGGTGAAGAACGCCGACCACTACGAGTTCCAGATCAGCGCCGACCCGGGCATGGGCTCGCCCGTCCTCGGCCAAGGCAAGGACGACTTCTTCACCAACAGCACGCGTGCGACGCTCACCCAGACGGTCCCGAACGGGACCTACTACTGGCATGTCCGGGCGATCAGCGCCGACGGCTCCGTCTCCTCGTGGACGCCGACCCGCCCCTTCACGAAGCTCTGGAACCTGATGCCGGCGATCCAGAATCCGGGCCCCGGCGCGTCTCTGACCTTCCCGACGAACCCGGTCGTCCTCCGTTGGTCGGGGATCCCGGGCGCGGCCCAATACCTCGTGCCGGTCGCGAGTGACCCGCTGCTCGGCTCGATCGTCTTCCGCTACTCGAATCAGGACGACCTGACCGGGCCGCCCAACGTCGCCGCAACGTCGGCCGCCATCTCCTCGCCGCTCGCGCCCGGCAGCTACTACTGGGCCGTCCAGCCGGTCGATGCCGAGGGCAACCGCGGCGTGCAGACGCCCGTGACCACCTTCAGCTGGGTCTGGCCTTCCGCGACCGCGCCGCAGGTGACAGACCTCGACTCCTCCGCGGAGGTCTTCGATCCCAGGTTCACGTGGAACCCGGTTCCCGGCGCTGCTCGCTACGAGGTCGAGATCAACCCGTCGGTCGACTTCGCGCCCGGCTCGAAGGTCTGCTGCTCCGGGACGACGATCGCCACCTCGCTCTCGCCGCCGAAGGTCTTCAAGAACGACACCTACCACTGGCGCGTCCGGGCGATCGACCCCGAGGGCAACGCCGGCGTGTGGAACGTCGGCCCGGACTTCAAGAAGACGTTCGACAACGTCCCGCCGGTCACCAACCCGGCCATCAAGAACCTGCACATGCGAGACAACACGAGCGACCCCGGCGTCGACCAGGACCTGGTCACGCCGGGCTACCAGACCGAGGTGCCGATCGTGACCTGGAACCCGGACCGGCGTCAACGCATGGACACCGCTCGGCGAGGGCTGGAACCACGTCAAGCCGAAGCAGGACGCGCTGCCCGTTGCGAACGAGGAGATCAGCCTCGTCCCCGGCGCCTACTGCGTCCGCGTCAGGGCCCGCACCGACCGCGACACGAACTCGCAGGACGTCTACGGCGACGAGACCTACCTCGACGACGGCACCGGCCGCGGGACGGCGTTCGACTGGACGGGGTATCCCACCGCTGCGCCGTCCCCCTGCTTGGGCTATCTCTGCTCTGGCGACTACCTGACGCCCGCGGCTCATGTCACCAAGACCCGGACGCCGTACTTCACCTGGAACCCGATCCCGGGCGTCCAGAGCTACTTCGTGCTCGTCTCGAAGGACGCCAGCTTCACGTCGATCGTCGACTACGGATTCACCCACGTCCCCGCCTACGCGCCCCGCACCTCGAGCGCGGTGCGCACGTACACGGACGAGACCACCTCGTACTACTGGGCCGTCCTGCCGGCGCAGGATTTCGACGGCAACCTCGCCAAGGGCGACCCGCTCCTCGCGTCCGCGGCCGACTTCCAGAAGCAGTCGGTCCCGCCGTCGCTGGTCTCGCCGAGCGCTGGGCAGGTCTTCCTCGATCAGCCGACGTTCCGCTGGAGCCCGGCCGACGGCGCGCGCCGCTACGAGTTCCAGGTCGCGTCCGACTCGAGCTTCAGCAACCTGCTCGACAACGTCACCGTCGACGGCACCTCGTACTCGAGCAACACGACGTACCCGGCCGACACGGTCCTCTACTGGCGCGTGCGCGCCGACGACGAGAGCCTCCTCGGTTTGACCTGGTCGGCGACCGGCACCTTCCAGAAGACCCTGCCCGCGCCCGTCCCGAGCGCCTCGAACCCGACCTCGGGCGACATGCTCCCCGTCTGGTCGTGGGCACCCGTCCAGGGAGCTGCGTCCTACGACGTCGAGGTCGACCAGCCGGACGGGCAGCACAAGGTCTTCGGCAACCTGTTCTCACCGGTGGTCTCGTTCATCAAGATGACGGGCACCGGCGTCTGGCACTGGCGCGTTCGCGCGGAGTTCCCGACGTCGGGCTCCAGCACGACGCCTGGCCCGTACTCGGCGCTGAACGCATTCACGCGGACGATCGGCCAGCCGGTCAATCTCCAGACGGACAGCAGCATCGACCACGTCCTGCTCAGCTGGAACGCGCGGATCGGCGTCAAGAACTACCGCGTGCAGGTCGCATCGACGCCGGACTTCAGCACGAAGGTCGATGACGTCACCACCGACAACACGAGCTACGCGCCGACGATGACGAAGTCCGGCTATACCGCAGGCGGCACGCTCTTCTGGCGCGTCGCCGGCGTGGATGCCGACCACAACCAGGGCGATTGGTCGGCGGTCGAGCAGATCAAGCTCCAGCCGAAGCTGAAGGTGAGCGTGATCGGGGTTCTCAGGCGCCGCCATTCCGGCTCCGTGAGCGTGTCCGTGACCGACGGGCGTGGGCTGCGCCTCGCCAAGGTGCTCGTCCGGATCTCGGGCAAGGGAATCAAGGCCCAT
Source organism: Actinomycetota bacterium (assembly GCA_005883965.1). Classification (GTDB taxonomy): domain Bacteria; phylum Actinomycetota; class Thermoleophilia; order Gaiellales; family Gaiellaceae; genus AC-32. The sequence goes on along the minus strand of VAWL01000034.1, from coordinate 15,341 downwards.
TCGGCACGAACAGACGCCAAGGGCAGGGTGAAGTTCACGCTCAAGCCGAGGAAGCGCGGCAAGCTCCTCGTCACCGCGTCACGCTCCGGCTACCAGACCGCCTACGGCTCGGTGCAGGTCAAGTGAAGCGCGAGCAGTCCAAGCGCCCGGCCCCGAGCCCGAAGCAACCGGAGCAGCGCCACTTCTGGCGAGTCTTCCAGCAGATCCGGCCCCCGGTTCCGGCCCGCCCGCGCTTCACGACCTAGTGGAGCGTGCCTGCATCGAACCGGCGACCTTCGGCTTGCAAACCCTTCCGATAGCTCGACCACACCTGACCAAGACCGACAAAATCCGCATGACTGAGCCAGAATCAGCCCTCCCACTGAACGAGGCCCGACACCGTTCGACGGCGGTCCGCTCGCACCGCGCTCGCACCGCTGCCGCCTAGATCGGCAACAAAGTCTGTGCCGAGTAGGGCACGTCGAAAACGTCTGAGCATCGGCAGTGCGTGCCTATGAGCTGTTCGAGCGAATGGCCCTGGGTGTCGCCTACCGCACGGTGTAGCGGCGCGCTGACCCCGCGTCGTGCGCTGTCCCGCGAACGGGCTAGGCCGGGTGGCCCATTTGCACTTGACCGGCGGGAGGAGGAGTATCGCGAGTTAGCGGCTGTCAGCCTCGTCGTCTGACTTGAGCTTCTGCGGCCTTCCGGGGAGCGACTTCGTTCGGCGCGACCGGCTCCCGCACGGTGTGCAACGCCAAAGCAGGGAGGAAGCATGAATCGACCGGCACGCGCAGTTCTCGTCGCGCTCGTGGCGGCTGTATCGGCGCTCGTGCTCGTTGCGCCGGGCGCGGCGGACACTAGTGGAAGCGAGACATTCAACGGCGTCATCGTGACGTCGGGGACATCCGGCGACCGCGTCGTCGTCAGCAGCGTGGTGCGCGCGAAAGGAGTGTTCAACGGCGTCGGTCGCCTAGTCGAGATCCCGAATTTGCCAGGCGATCCCGACAACGTGAGCCGTGACGACCTCGTGTTCCCCGAGGGCACGATGCACCTCGTCAGTACCACGCTCGATTTCTCGCTCTCCCTGAATCCGAAGAGCTGCCGATTCACGGCGGTGTTGGATCAGACCGGGCAGATCGTCGGTGGCACGGGCCAGTTCGCAGCTGCCAGCGGTAGTGCGACCGCGACCGTCACCGGGCAGGGAATCCTGCCTCGGAACCACGATGGCAGCTGCTCGGGCGAGCAGGCCTCGCTGCACGAGGTCGACATGATCGCATCGAGCGGGACGCTGTCGTTCTAGTCGAGGCGGGCGGCGGGCTTCACGGCTCGCCGCCGCAGCGCCACACTACGCGCCGCTTACCGTTCCAGATCCGTTCCATACGGGCCCGGGAACGGCGCCGTGTCGTGTCAGCCCTGACAACGAGAGAGGCCGGGAACCCGCATGGCTCCTGGCCTCTCGGGAACGGGAGCGACGGGACTCGAACCCGCGACCTCCGGCGTGACAGGCCGCTCCGTACTCGGCGTCACTCGACTGAGACCGACAGATTCGCCCCAGTGGAGCTCACTCGACGTCGCCTTACACCAATTGACGGGTCCGCTCGCGCTGCGCTCGCACCGCCGTTGTCGGCATTGAAATCATCGAAGGTAAAACACCTGCAAATGGGATTTCTTGTGATGGAGCGTGCCGGGATCGAACCGGCGACCTTCGGCTTGCAAAGCCGACGCTCTCCCAACTGAGCTAACGCCCCGGGCTCCCAAAGTCTAGAGGCGAATCGCGGGCCGCGACCGACATGGCGCGTTGCGCCTAAGGTAGCGACCCTACGGAAGTCGACGCGCTCGGCCGGCTCCGGCGGCTGCGGGAACTACGCTACGAGAGGAAGCAGTGGGCTCGCGGGGGAACCAGCGGATTCCCCGCGCAAAAAAGAAGCCGGCGGGGCCAGCCGCCGGCTTCTTCGTTTCACGGAGAGGATCCCCCCGTCTTTAGGCGGCTCTCGCCAGGCGCTCCTCGTGGCGGGCTCGCTTGATGATCTCGTCACGGTCGCCGAAGCGGGCGCGGGCCTTGAGGGAGCGGTGCTCGTCCCAGAGCGCGGCGATGCGCTCCTCGAGCTCGTGCAGCTCGGCCGCGAGTTCGGCATCGTGACCTTGTGAAAGCTGATGCCAGAGCTCGGCGCGACGCTCGGTCGCGTCGTCGATCTCGGCACGTATCTCATCGATTGTCTTCATGACCCCTAAAACGATGTTTCCGTCTCGTTCATTCCTAACCGTCGGAGAAGAACCACAGCAGCACGACGACCAGCCCTACGACGCCGGCCGCGATCGCAATGCCGGTCAGGAGGCCCGCGCTCACCAGGTCGGTTGTAACGGGCGGCGCCTAGCGACCACCCTGACGGTGAGCGCCCCGAACAGGAACCCGCCGACATGGGCGAAGAAGGCGACGCCGCCGCTCTGCTCGGGGTGGAGCAGCGCGAACCCGCCCTCCGCGAACTGGAACAGGAACCAGATGCCCAGGAACCACACGGCCGGGATCTCTCGGATCAGGAAGAAGATGAAGGTCAGCACCTTCGCGTTCGGCAGGAGCACGATGTACGCGCCGAGCACGCCGGCGATCGCCCCGGACGCGCCCACGTTCGGGACGCTCGCGCCGGCGGCGGTCGAAAAGGCAAGCGTGACGACGCTCTGCACCAGGATCGCGACGAGGCCGGCAGCGATGTACCAGAGGAAGAAGCGCACCGGGCCGAGCGCGTCCTCGACGTTGTTCCCGAAGATCCAGAGGAAGAGCATGTTCCCGAGGATGTGGGTCCAGCTGACGTGCAGGAACATCGAGCTGAACGCGCTCTCGTACCAGGGCAGGTGGTGGACGAGCGTGGCGGGCGCGACGCATGGCCCCTCGACAGAGCACGGGTAGTAGCCATCGTGCAGGACGGCGCTGTCGACCCCGTGCGCGCGCTCCCAGAGCCAGACGATCGTGTTCGCGGCGATCAGGCTGACCGTCACGAGCGGGAAGCTCCGCGTCGGGACGTTGTCCTTGAGCGGGAGCATCGTCCGCGGACGCTACGGCATCACGAGCGCCAGCAGGCCCTTCTGGGCGTGCAGGCGGTTCTCGGCCTGGTCCCAGACTGCCGACTGCGGGCCGTACAGCACACCCTCGGTGATCTCCTCCCCGTAGTGCGCGGGCAGGCAGTGGAGGACGGTGGCCTTCTCGCCGGCGAGGCGCACGAGCTGCTCGTCGATCCCGAAGCCGGCCAGGTCACGGAGCCGCCGGTCGCGCTCGTCCTCCTGGCCCATGCTCGTCCAGACGTCGGTGTAGAGGACGTCGGCCCCGTGCGCGGCCTCCTGCGGGTCGTGGGCGAACTCCGGCTCGCCGCCGGCCTCACGCGCGATCTCGACCGCCTTCAGGTCCGGCTCGTAGCCCTCGGGCGTCGCAGCGACGAACGGCATTCCGAGCTTGGCGGCCGCGACCATCAGCGAGGCGCAGACGTTGTTGCCGTCGCCCAGGTAGGCGAGCCGAACGCCCTCGAGGCCGCCGAAGCGCTCGCGAACTGTCATCACGTCGGCCAGCGCCTGGCACGGATGCGAGCTGTCGGTGAGACCGTTGATCACAGGGATCGACGCGTGGCGGGCCAGCTCCTCGACGTCCTCCTGCACGAAGGTGCGGATCATCAGGCCGTCGAGGTAGCGCGAGAGAACGGTGGCCGTGTCGCGCAGGGTCTCGCCGCGGCCGAGCTGCAGGTCGGAGGCGGCGAGGTAGAGGCCGTGGCCGCCGAGCTGGGCGATGCCGACCTCGAACGAGACGCGGGTGCGCGTCGAGGGCTTCTGGAAGATCATCCCGAGCGCGCGGCCGGGGAGGAGGTGGTGCTCCTCGCGGCGGTGCTGACGGGCCTTGAGGTCGTCGGCGAGATCGAGGACGGCCAGCAGCTCCTCGCCGCTCCAGTCGGCGACCTTGGTGAAGTGTCGTCCCTTCAGGTCCGGCACCGGGCCGATGCTACTGGGCGAGCGGGCGACCAACCTGGCCGCCCGCTCGCGTTCGGAAGACCCGGGCCTACGGGCCCCAGTCCATCGCATTCGCCAGTGCAGCCGCAATTGCTGCGGCGACCGGCAGCCACATGATGAGACGGCGACGCATGTTCACACCTCCCTCCGCAGTAGGTCCACACCCCAAAGCCAGATCGGCGCTCATTTGTCAAGTCCGAATAGGACCGTTGACGCATCGCGCCGGGCGGGCCAAGATGGGGCGAGCGTGCCGGAAAGGGGCAGAGAGACGGAGTCGCTGGGCGAGCGGCTGAGGCGGCTGCGCCGCGAGCGCGGCCTCTCCCAGCGCGACATCGCCTCCCCGGGGGTCTCCTACGCCTACGTGAGCCGGATCGAGGCCGGCGCCCGCCAGCCGTCGGTCAAGGCGCTGCGCAAGCTCGCTCGCAAGCTCGGTGTCTCGGCTGAGTACCTCGAAACCGGCAGGGACGTCCACCCGGCCGAGGAGCGCGAGCTGCGCCTCTCTCAGGCCGAGCTGCGGCTGCGGCTCGAGCAGGATCTCGCGGCGCCGGAGCAGGACTTCCGGGCTGTTCTCGAGGAGGCCGCAGCCGACGGCGACGCGGACGCTGTCCTGCGCGCACGTCTGGGCCTCGGCGAGGTGGCATTTCGGCGCGGCGACTACGCCGAGTCGGTTCGGCAGCTCGAGTCGCCGCTCGCCGAGGGCGAGGTCTCGCCGCTCTCGCACGGCGACGTCTATGCCACGCTCGCGCGGGCGTACTCGGGGCTCGGCCGTCCCGAGCGCGCGGTCGAGCTGCTGGAGGGCTGTCGCGCTGAGGTGCGCGAGCACGCGCCCGAGGACGTCGCCGCAGAGGTCCGGTTCGCCACCTACCTCAGTTATGCGCTTGCCGACCGTCGCGATCTCGCCGGGGCTCGCACCGTCGTGAAGGAGGCGCTGGACAGGGCGGAGGGCGCCGCCGACCCCTACTCGCGCGTCCGGCTCTACTGGTCGCTCGCCCGCCTCGCGCTGATGGAGGGCAAGCCGCGCACCGCTCTACGGCAGATCCATCGTGCGATCGGGCTGCTGGAGGCGACCGAGGACACGCGCCAGCTCGGGCGGGCCCATCTTTCGTGCGCGGAGATCCTGATCGACGACGCCGACGCCCCTGCCGCCGCTTCACACCTGGAGCGGGCCGAGCGGCTGCTGGGCGACGCCGCCGACGCGGCCGACCTCGGCTGGCTCTGGTCGGAGCAGGCGCGGGAGCGCACGGCCGCCGGTGAGCACGAGGAGGCGGCGGCCCTGGCCGGGCGGGCTCTCGCGATCCTGAAGGGGTCCGACCCTCTCAAGCTGGCTCGCGCCCACGCCGCGCTGGCCGGCGCCCACATCGCAGCCGGCGACGTCGACAGGGCACACGCCGAGTACGAGCACTCCGTGAATCTCTTTGCCGGCGAGAATCGCTGGCAGGAAGCGGCCGCGACCTCGCGCGACTGGGCGCACGCCCTTCGGGACGCGGGCCGCGACCAGGACGCCCTCGACGTCCTCGACCGCGCGGCCGAGTACGCAGCCCGTGCGCCGGTCGGCGTGACCCACGCTTAGCGGAGCGACTCTTCGAGCCCGGCCTGGGCGAGCAGGTCTCTCAGGCGGGTGAGCCCGGTGAACATGCGGCTCTTGATCGTGCCGAGCGGCTGGCCGAGACGCTCGGCGAGCTCGCTCTGCGTCAGCCCGGCGTAGTAGCCCAGCTCGAGCGCCTCGCGCTGGTCCGGCGGAAGCTGCCGGAGCGCCTCCTGGACAACCTGCCGCTGGAAGCGGATCGCCGCCTGCTCCTCGACCTGCTCGGAAGCGACCGGTTCGGGCGCGGACTCGAGCGGCTCGCCCCGGCGCTGTTCCTGGCGGCGGACGAGGTCGACCGAGCGCCGGTGGACGAGGGTCAGAATCCAGGTGCTCGCCCGCGCGCGCTCCGCGAGGAACCGGTCGGCGGTGCGCCAGACGGCCAGGAACGCCTCCTGCACCGCGTCCTGCGCGAGCGATTCGTCGCGAAGGATCCGCAGCGCGAGGCCGTACGCAACGCCACCGAAGCGGTCGTAGAGCTCGGCGAGCGCCTCGTCATCCGACTCCGCGACGAGCGAGAGCACCGCCTCGTCAGTGAGGTGCGCGAGATCCCGGTCCATCCCTCCTCCGTGCGAACCTAGCACCGTCGGATGCTCGAGAACAGCGCTCATCACGAGACCGCACCGCTGAGCACGAATGGCTTGGACGTCGGCTGCGGAGATCCACCTGACGGCTCGACCGTCACGGCGACAACCGAGCCGGCGCCAACGGGTTTGGAGACCTTCACGATCGAGGTTCCCGGCCGGCCCGAGAAGAGCCCGGCCGGAGTTGCCTTGCCGGCACGGATCACCCAGGCCTCGTAGGTCTTGCTCGCCGGTGCCGGCGGCACGGCGAGGGCGAGCACCGCCTGCCCGTCCGGGCCGACGGCGACGCCGCCGTAGTGGCCCATCGACACCAGCTTCGAGCCGGGCTTCGAGAGCACGGACTCGAGCGGATCGTTCGAGTTGTCGAGCGACGTGGCCCAGATGCCGAGGACGATCGCCGCAGCGGCGGCAATCGCGGTCGTCGCTGCGAGCACGGGTGTCCAGCGCCGAGGCCGCCGCAGCGGCACGACATTCTGGCGCTCGCTCCGGGCCTGGTCGAGGATTCGCTGCCGCAACTCAAGGGTCGGCTTCGCCGGCGGGGCGCCGACAGCCAGGGCGGCGGCAGCCTCGCGCAGGCCGGCGAGCTCCTCGCGGCAGCGCTCGCAGAGGGCGAGGTGCTGCTCGAACTCCTTCTCCTCACGCTCGTCGAGCGCGTCGAGCGCGTACGACGCGACGAGGGAGTGCGGGTCTTCCGGCATCAGAAGAAGTATGGCGCGAGGTCGAGCGCGCCCAGCGCGTACCAGGCGCCGAAGGCGAGGCTGAACGCTGCCAGCGCCGGTGCCAGCCGGTTGAAGGAGGCGCGCATCGGAGCGGAGGCAAGCGCCCGGCCGAAGCCGGTGGAGAGCAGTGCCATCGACAGCGCCGTGCAGATGGCGAAGATGGCGAGCGCGGCGAGGGCCAGCAGATGGCCGTGGATCGACGCGAGCAGCAGGATGCCGACGCCGGCGCTGCCGCCGGTTCCGTGGACGAGGCCGATCCCGTAGGCCTGCAGCGGCCGGCGCACGTGGTTGATGCCGTGCGGGTGCGCGTGCACGTGGAAGAGGCCCCGGCGCCAGCGGACGAGTAGCCAGATCGCCAACGCGATGATCAGCACGCCTACCGTGGCCTCGGCGCCCTGCTCGACCGGCTCCGGCAGGTAGGCCTTGAAGAGCACGATCGGCACGCCGAACACGAACAGGCTCGTCGCGTGCCCGAGCCCCCAGGAGAAGCCGAGCCGCGCCGCCGCCCTGGTCGCGCGCTCCTCCGTCCCGGCGACGAGCGTCGTGACCGCGGCGAGGTGGTCGGGGTCGGTCGCGTGACGCAGGCCGAGGACGATCGCGACGAGCGCGACCACGAGTAGGGTCGTGCCGTCCGAGAAGCCCGCGACCCAGTGATCGAGACCGAACATGGTTAGTGCACCTTCGGGAGCGCCCGGGCGGTCATGGCCAGGCCGGCCGCGAGGATCACGAGGGCGCTCGCGGCGGGGAGGAGGCGGATCAGCTTCCCGTCGAAGCTGCGCCGGCGAAAGACGCTCCGCGCGAGGACCGCGACGAGGCCGATCCCGGTGATGCTGAGCGCGAGGCCGGTGCTGAAGGCCAGGATCAGGACGAGCCCGAAAGCCACCCTGTGCAGCGAGATCGCCGCCAGCAGGACGACGAGCGCCGACGGGCAGGGCAGCAGGCCGCCGGAGACGCCGACCGCGAACAGCGAGCGGAAGTTGGTCGCGGCCTCGTGGTCATGGTGGTGGTGATGGTGGTGGTCGTCGTCGTGCCCGTGCGTGTGGGCGCGCCTGTGGAGCCAGCGGGCCCGCAGGACGGCGGCGCCGATCCCGACCACGAGCAGCCCCGAGACGAGGTTCAACCACGGGTAGAGCTGGTCCGGGACGATGAATTGCGACAGCGCCAGCGTCACCAGCCCGAGGGCGAAGACGCCGATGGTGTGCGTTGCGGTGACGATCAGGCCGAGGAGCGCCGCGTGGCGCGGCGTCCCGCGCTGGCCGACGAGGTACGCGGTGACGATCGTCTTGCCGTGACCGGGCGACAGCGCGTGCGCCGCGCCCCAGAAGAGGGCCGCGGCGAGCGAGGCCAAGATCACGAGCGCGCTGAGGTGCGAGCGGCCGATCAGTTTCGCGAACCCTGCATCGGCAACGCGGTCCGGCGCCTCGAGCAGCTTGCCGTGCGAGAGCGCCGGAGCAACGTCCGCTCCGTCTGTAGGAGCGAGCTTCGCCGTGGCGGAGCCGATGTCGAGCGGGCTGGAGAGCATGTCCTTCGGATACGCGCGCAGCTCCTCGCTCAGGCTGCGCGTGCGAGCGCCGACCAGGATCTCCTTCCAGCCGATGCGTTCGCGGTAGTTCGCGTCGCGGTACGCGATCGGCGTCAGGCCGTGGAGGAGTGGACCGCGGAGCACGATCTCGAGTCGCGTCGTCGTCAAGCCGCCGGCGCCCGGCGGGTGGGCGAGCGCGGCCTTGATCGGCGTCAGCGGTACGGGGCGGCCGGCGACCGTGAGCTTCGCGCCTGAGGCGATTCGCGTCTCGTACGCACGGACGTCGATCTTTCCGGCCTGATAGGTCGGGATCTCGGCCATGTCGAGCACGTAGAAGACGTAGAGCCGCGGGCCGGAGACCTCGATTCGCGAGAACCGGTTGATGGTGAAGTTCCCGAGCGGGTGCGCGGCCGCGGCCGCGGGTGCGATCAGCGCGACGGCGAGCGCCGCGAGGAGGATCAGGCGCTTCATCGTGCGAGCCTCTTCGCGACCGGCGACCAGAGCACCGAGAAGTGCGGATTCAGCGCCAGCGCGTGCTCGAAGTCGTGGCGGGCCGCGGCGTCCGCGCCGAGGCAGCGCTCGGTCATCCCGCGGTGGAAGAACTTCAGCGCGTCCTTCGTGCCGAGCCGGAGCGCGTGGTCGGCGTGGGGGAGTGCGGCTGCGCACTGCCCGTCGCGCGTGAGCGCCCACGAGAGCGCGTCGTCGCCGTCGATCGACGGCCGCTCGTGGAACGCCTTGTAGGCGAGCGCCACGGTCGCCGTCGGTGCGATGTGGTGGTCGGAGTCGAAGACCGAGATCTCGAGGTCGCTGTTGACGCCGTTCGCCGTGAGCAGCTTGTCGATGACCGCGATCAGGCCGTACTGCTTCCCCGCGGCCGCCTTGTGTCCGGTCGCGCGGTACAGATCGCCGAGAAACGAGACGTACTGCGGTAGCGGGATCCTGTTGACCGCGTCGCCTTCGGTTGTGAGCGCGGCTTGCAGGTGGCTCTGGGCAGCCTGAACGCGAGCGAGCGCGTCGAGCGCGAGCGGGTAGCGCGGGTAGGCCCGGAGCGCGGCGCGATCCTCAGCGCCGGTGGACGCGACGCGGCCGATCTCCCAGTAGATCTTGCCGAGCTGCACGTGCGACCAGGCCTCCGCCTCGGCCTGGCCGAGCGACGCGTCGACCGCGAGCTTCATGTCGGAGATCGCGAGCTTCGTGTGGCCCAGCAGATCGAGCGCGTGCGCGACCCGCGAGTACGAGGACAGGCTGGGCTGCATCGTCGCCATCCGGTCGTAGGCCACGAACGCGGCGTGATAGCGGCCGAGTTCGATGAGCGCGTCCCCGATGACTCCGTAGTTGCGCGCCGTCGTCGGGGAGAGCGAGTGCGCGCGGCGGCCGAGGACGAGGGCCTCGGCGAACTTGTGGCGGGAAAGTGCGAGCGAGCCGAGGCCGCTCGTGGCGATCAGGTCCTTCGGCACGAGCGCGAGCGCGTGATCGAGAACCTCCTGTGACTTCGTGTAATAGGTCGGGTCGCCCGTCTCCCGTGCCCGCTGCTGGTACGCGAGTCCGAGCGCGTCGAGCTTGCCGACGTTGTCCGGGTTCTTCCGCAGCGCGGCCTGGAGCCCCGCCACGATGCCCTGCGTCGTGTGCGCGGTCGGGCCGGAAAAGCCCGTCGCGAACTGCGCGCTGAGGGCCGCGGCCGAGGCCGGCGCCGCCGCCGGCGCGGTCGTCGCCGAGGACGAGGAACCGCGAAACACGCCTCCGAAGAGCAGCGTGACGGCAGTCAAGACTGCTGCCGTGGCTCCGAATATCAGTCGCTTGTGTTTCAACACGCTTACTCCTTTAGCCGGGAGCGGGAGAGGCGCCGGCTAGGTCGCCTCTCCCGCTCACAGTGTCCCTAGCTCGAGGGCACCAGGTAGCCCTGGTGCGGGGCCGCGAGGTACGGGAATGTGTTGGAGAAGGACGCGTCGTTCTTGTCCACTCCATCACCGAGCAGGTTGTTCGGGCTCAGGTTGGGCAGCCCGAACGCGTTGTGGAGGAACGACCCGTAGCCCTGGCCGACGCCGCGCAGGTCGATGTCGACGACGTCGTCGCCCAGTCGGCGCCCGTTCGGGAAGCCGCAGAGGTCAGCGTCGAGCACCGCGAGGCGGTCGGGCTGTGCGTTGCTGGCCGTGCCTCCCGGGCACGCGCCCTTCGCGCCCGGCTTGATCGCCGTGTTCAGGCGTAGCAGGTCGGACTTCGCCGGGCCTGTGAAGTTGAGGCCCGGCACCCCTGTCAGGAAGAGCAGCGACAGGTCGTTCCGCCCGGTTGTGGCGACCGGTGCCAGAGCGCCTCCCGCATGCCCCCCCGGAGGCGCGCCGTACAGCAGGTTCATCAGGCCGGCGAGCTCGGAGTTCGTGTAGTTGGTCGCGAACTGCGAGTCGTCCTCCGGGTCCTGGCTGTTCCAGAAGTCCTTCTTCCCGAGCGGGATGAGGACCTCGTTGATCAGCGGGTTCCCGAGGCGGGAAACCTGCACCCACGGGCCCTTCCCGGTCTTCGTCCCATCCGTGTTGAGGATGGTCCGCCGCTGCCGGCTGGCCGACGAGTAGATCCCGATGGTCGTGCTCGGAACCTGCACGAGCGAGCTGATCGGCACCTGGAGGACGACCGAGTGCACGTTGTCGTTCTCCAACGCGTCGATGCCTGGGGCTGCGGTGAGCGGGATCAGGTGGAACGGGTTGAACGGCCTCAGGCCCGCGAGATCGAAGATCGAGCCGAGGTCGACGAAGAACGGATCGTCACGCTGGCCCGCGAACACCTTCCCGCCTCCCGGGATGTTGGTGATCGCCGCACTCGCCAGCGCTTTGTAGTTCGGCGTCGAGCGAGGGCCGATGTTGTCCGGCGGAACCGGAACGTTCGTGAGAATCGGCGTCGGCTTGCCCGGGTTGCCGTTCGGCTTGAACTTGACCAGCGACAGGTCGTAGTACTGCGGCCGGTTCCAGTTCGTGCTGTCGAGCGACGTGATCGGCCCGGTGTTGTAGAGGAACGTGTTCGGGTTCCGCGTGATCGTGTGGAACCGGAACTGGTAGCTCAGGTCATCCCGGCCGTCCCCGTTGTTGTCGACCTTGATCTCGTAGAGAACCGAGTCGTCGAACGTCGGGAAGTTCGGCCCGCTGGCGGGCTGTTCGAGCGGGATGAAGTTCGCGACCATCGTGACAGTGTTCGTGTCGTCCGGGCTCACGAACGCGTACAGGTCGGTGTTGTCGGCTCGCGGGTCCTGGCTGATCAACGGCGCCTCCGAGTGGCTGGACGCCTTGGCCGCGCCAGGTCCGGGAGCGCGGGTCAGGATCACCATGAGTGCCAGCGCTCCGAATGCGAGCACGGCGGCGATGGCGACCGGTTTGCGGATACGTGGTACGGCTTCTTGCATGGGCTGGATGCCTCCTCCCCCGGTTGTTGTCGGGCCTGGTTCGCAGCAGGGCCGCGAACGGTTCGGAGGCTCAGCCGATGCGGGTGCCGGCCCGGCCCTCGATTGCCTCGCCCAGCGCGGCGGGTGAGGTGATCAGGGCCGCGTGGCCCGTGGCGCGGGCGAACTCGACCGACGCTTCGACCTTCGGGCGCATCGAGCCGGCCGCCAGCTCCGGGAGGAGCGCCTCGGCCTCGTCGCCGGAGAGCTCGCGGAGCTCTTCCTGTTTGTCGGTGCCGAAGCGGCGGAAGACGGCGTCGACCTCGGTCAGGATCACGAGCCGGTCGGCGCCGAGCTCACGGGCGAGGAGGGAGGAGGCGCGGTCCTTGTCGATTACGGCGTCGAGGCCGGCGAGGCGGATGCCGCGACGCATGGCCGGGATGCCGCCGCCGCCGCAGGCGACGACGATCGTCCCGGCGGCGATCAGCGCGCGGATCGCCTCGAGCTCGACCACCTCCAGCGGTTGCGGGGAAGGGACGACCCGGCGCCAGCCGCGGCCCGCGTCGTGCACGACCTGCCAGCCGCGCTCGCGCTCCAGCTCACGCGCCTTCGCCTCGTCGTAGAACGGCCCGACCGGCTTGGTCGGCTTCTCGAAGGCAGGATCGTCCTCGGCGACGAGCACGTGGGTCAGGAGGCACGCGACCGGGCGGCCCGCGACGGGCTCGAGCTCGCTCTCGACGAGCGCCCCGATCTCCGCCTGTGTCTGGGCGACGGCGAGGTAGAGCGGCAGCGGCGGCGCTTCCTCGGCCGCTCGCTCGTGGCGCAGCAGCTCGTTGCCGACCTGCGGGCCGTTCCCGTGCGTCACCACCAGCTCGCCGTCGTTCAGGAGCGGCCGCAGCGCCTCGCAGGCCCGGCGGAGGTTCGCGCGCTGCTCGGCCGCCGTTCCCCGCTCGCCGGGCCGCATCAACGCGTTCCCGCCGAGCGCGACGACGGCGGTCACACGAGCGCTCCGCGTTTCAGGGACGCGAGGCGGGGCCGGAGGCCGGCTCCGCCGGCCGGGAGGCTCCGCCGGCCGGGGACGCGGGGTCGCCGATCAGGCCGTGCTCTTCGAGGATCTCGGCCAGCGTCGGCTCGCCGACCTCCTGCAGGCGGTACGTCACCCGCAGCGCCGGCACGTCGAACGGGATCAGCTTGCGCAGGTCGATCGGCGTCCCGATCAGGACGAGCTCGGCGCCCGAGGCCTCGATCGTCGCCTTCAGGTCTTCCATCTGCCGGCGCCCATAGCCCATCGCCGGCAGCAACGCGCCGACGTTCGGGTAGTCCTCGAACGTCTGCGCGATCGAGCCGACCGCCGCCTCGCGCGGGTCGATCAGCTCGGCGGCGCCGTTGGCCTTGGCCGCGAGCACCGCGGCGCCGTAGGTCATCTCGCCATGCGTGAGCGTCGGCCCGTCCTCGATCGCGAGCACGCGCTTGCCGGCGATCTCGGCCGCATCGCCCTCGACCACGAACGGCGAGGCCGCGAGCACGATCCGCGCACCCGGGTTGTTGGCGCGGATCGAGTCGAGCACGGCGTCGACGCCCTCCTGCGGAGCGCTGTCGATCTTGCTGACCACGCAGACGCCGGCCATGCGGAGGTTCGTCTCGCCCGGGTGGTAGCGCAGCTCGTGGCCGGCTCGGTGCGGGTCGACGACCACGACATGCACGTTCGGCTTGATGAACGGCGTGTCGTTGTTGCCGCCGTCCCAGAGGATCACGTCGGCCTCCTGCTCGGCGCCGTCGAGGATTGCCGCGTAGTCGATCCCGGCGAAGACGAGGTTGCCCTCGGCAATGTGCGGCTCGTACTCCTCGCGCTCCTCGATCGTCGCGTCGGCGGCGTCGAGGTCCTCGTAGCGCTCGAAGCGCTGGACGGCCTGTGCAGCAAGGTCGCCGTAGGGCATCGGGTGCCGCAGTACCGCGACGCGCTTGCCTGACTCGCGCAGCAGGCCCGCGATGTGCCGCGTGGTCTGGCTCTTGCCGGAGCCCGTGCGCACCGCACAGACTGCGACGACTGGCTTCTCGGAGGTCAGCATCGTCTCGCGCGGCGAGAGCAGCCGGAAGGCCGCGCCCGCGGCGAGTGCCCGCGACGCGATGTGCATCACGTGCTCGTGCGTGACGTCGGAGTAGGCGAACACGACCTCGTCCACGTCGTGCTTGTCGATCAGCTCCTCGAGTTCGGATTCCGGTGCGATCGGAATGCCGGCCGGGTAGAGCTCGCCGGCCAGCTCCGGCGGATAGACGCGCCCGTCGATGTTCGGAATCTGCGTCGCCGTGAAGACGACGACCTCGTACTCCTCGCGGCCGCGGTAGACGAGGTTGAAGTTGTGAAAGTCCCTACCGGCCGCGCCTGCGATCAGCACCCGGGTCCGTGTCATGCATAGAGCTTATGCAGTTACACAGGACGGAGCTAGCTCAGGGTGCGGCTAGAGCTTCCGCGCCCACTCGGCTGCGTCATCTCCGGCCCGGCCGGTCCGCGCGAAGCCGCGGCTGGCGTAAAGCCATTGCGAACGCTCGTTGTCCTCGTCGGTCCAGAGGACGATCCGCGTGCAGCCGCGCCTCCTTGCCTCGGCGAGCACCTCGTCGAGCAGGCGACCGCCGATCCCTTCGCCCCAGCGCTCTGGCAGCACGTAGAGCAGGTTCAGGAAGGCGCCTCCCGGTATGGCTGGGCCGGCTCCCCCGATCCCACGCAAGGGGGAGACCAAGGCCATTCCTACGGGCGCCCCTCCCTCGTCGGCGAGAAGTAGCCAGGACGAAGGGTCGTGCAGGAGGGCTCTCACCTGCTCGACTCGCTGTGCCTGGTTCGGCCAAACGCCCTTTCGGCGCGCCAGGTTGGACTGTTCGTAGACCGTGAGCGCGGCCCGCGAGTCCGCCTCGTCGCCGGCGCGGATCCGAACCGTCAGCTCAGGTGCTCGCGGACGCGGTCGGCGACCGCTTCCATCTCGATCGCGGTGCCCGCGACCTCCTGCAGCAGCTCGTCGGCGGTCGGGCGCTGGCCCTCCGCCCAGCGCTCGCGGAGTAGCGAGCCGGCCTCGCGGGAGGCGAACCACTCGGACCCGAAGCGCGTCCGTAGGTGGTCGTGCAGCTGCGCCTCGAAGGCCCAGGAGCGCAGGTACGCGTTCACGTAGAAACCCTCGTCGATGTCGGCGAGGTAGTTCGCGGGGCTCGGCTCGATCCGGAGCGCGTCGCCGAGCAGCTCGACGTAACGCGCCGGCATCGCGGCCAGGTCGCCGCCACCGTGGAACTCGAGCTCGTACAGCAGCTTGGCCGAGTAGCGGCGGACGAAGAAGAGCAGCCACACCATCCCTTCGGCCGCGTAGTCCTGGGGCCGGGGGAAGTCGAGCCGGCGCGAGAGCCAGGCCGGGTTGTCGGTCAGGTGCTGCAGCAGCATCGCCCAGCCCTCGGTGACCGCCGAGTCGCCGAGCCGCTTCTCCTCCATGCGCAGGTCGGGCGAGGTGTTCGCGAAGTGCTCGGTATGACCGGCCTCGTGGAAGAAGGCGCGCCAGTCGTCGGCGCCGCCGATCGGCTGGATCACGAGCATCACCTTGCCGGGGACCTCGATCGGCGA
>VAWL01000016.1 GCA_005883965.1 Actinomycetota bacterium | reverse complement strand
CGAGCGGGCGATCGACCGGCACCGTCAGTCCGGGCGTCGCGGCGGCGACGAGCTCGAGCGGGTGGCGGCCGTAGCCGAGCAGTGTTCTCGCATAGACCCGGCCCTGCACCACCGGCCGGACGCCGACGTAGCGCGAGAAGCCCCAGTCGAGCAGCTTGACCAGATCGGCGTTGCGGGTCGAGCGGTCGGGGCTCCCGAGCAGCGTCGCGTAGATCGAGACACCGCGGCGGTGCACGGCCGCGGTCTCGTTCCAGCCCGCGCCTGACGTATGGCCAGTCTTGACTCCGAAGATCCCGGGATAGCTGTAGAGCAGGTCGTTCCAGGTCCGCAGGACGTGGCCGTCCGAGATCGTCGCGACCCGCTGGCGGACGATCTGCCGCACGATCGCGTGGTGCATCACCAGGCGCGCGAGGTACGTGACGTCATGCGCGCTCGAGAGGTGGCCCGGGGCATCGAGCCCGTCGGGCCGGACGAAGTGGCTCTCGCGCAGGCCGAGCTGCCGCGCCTTCGCGTTCATCATCGCCACGAAGCGCGCCTGGCTGCCGCCCCCGACGTAGGACGCGAGCGCGTCCGCTGCGTCGTTCGCGCTTGCGATCAGCGCCGCTTCAAGGAGTTCGCGCACGGTAAGGCGCTCGCCCGGCCGGAAGGTGACCGTCGAGTCCTGGGCCTCCGTCGCCTCGCGGCTGACGGTGACGACGTCGTTCGGATGCGCGTGCTCGAGCGTCAGCAGCACCGTCATCAGCTTCGTCAGGCTCGCGATCGGCACCCGTCGGTATGCGTTGTGGGCAAGCAGCACCTGGCCCGTAGTGCCGTTCTCGACCAGCCAGGCCCGGCCGGTCACCTGCGGCGGCGCGCCGAGCACCGGGGGAACGAGCGCGAGCGCCGCGATCACCGGCGCCAAGAGGCGGCACTTCACGGAGGAGCAATCTACCGGTGACTGTCCCTGTGACTGTCCCTGTGACTGTCCCTGTGACTGTCCCTGTGACTGTCCCTGTGACTGTCCCTGTGACTGTCCCTGTGACTGTCCCTGTGACTGTCCCTGGTGGGCTCAGCGCACGCGGATGCGCTGGTCGACGATCAGGTTCCTGGGGTTGACGTGCGGGTTGAGCGCGAGCAGTCGTTCGACCGTGGTGTCGAAGCGGACGGCGACGTCGCTGAGGGTCTCGCCGGCGCGCAGCCGGTAGTAGCGCGGAACGTGCTTGGCCGGCGCCGTGGTCGTCGTCCGGGTGGGCGTCGTGACTGACGGCGTCGCCGAGTCCTGCTGGAGGCCGGAGCGAACGAGCAGGACGGCGATCGTGACCGCGAGCAGGAAGGCGGCCGGCGCGCCGTAGCGCTTGACCTCGGCGCGCCGGCCGCGCGCCACTTACCAGCCGGAGACGGCCCAGACCTCGCGCCGCAGCCTGGCCGCCTCGGCGGCGGCGGCCGTGCGCCAGTCCTCGCCGCTCGAGCGGAAGGCGTAGAGCACGCTCCGCGAGGCGCTGACGAGCGCGCTCGCCGGGCCGCTCGTGAACGCGCGGGCGAGATCGGCCGGCGTCGCGCCCTGCGCGCCGACGCCCGGAAGCAGCAGGACCGCCTGCGGCATCAGCCGGCGCGCCTCGCCGACCGCACGCGGATGCGTGGCGCCGACGACCGCGCCGACGTTCGAGAGGCCGCGCGTCCCGGTCAGCTCCTGGCCGAGCTCGTTCACGAGGCTCGCGACGTTGTGCCACAACGGCCGGCCGTCCGAGAGCTTCAGGTCCTGAACGTCGGCCCCGCCCTCGTTGGAGCTCTTGACCACGCAGAAGAGCCCCGCACCCTCTCGGCGGCAGGCGGCGAGGAACGGCTCGAGCGAATCGCGGCCGAAGTAAGGATTGACGGTCATGGCGTCGGCGAGGGGCGGCTCCCCGGCCCGCGGCTCGAGGAAGGCGGCCGCGTAGGCGCGGGCGGTCGAGCCGATGTCCCCACGCTTGGCGTCCGCGAGCACGAGCAGCCCCGCCGCGCGGGCGTAGGCACAGACGTCCTCGAGCGCGCGCAGCCCGTCGGCGCCGAGCGCCTCGAAGAACGCGAGCTGTGGCTTCACGCCGACGACGTGCGGCGCGACCGAGTCGACGATCCCGCGACAGAAGCGCGCGCAGCCGTCGGCGGCGGAGGCCCGGTCGACCTGCGCGTCCCCGACGAGCTCGACCGGCAGCATGTCGGGGCGCGGGTCGAGCCCGACGAGCAGCTGGGAGCGCTTCCGCTCGACCGCCTCGGCCAGCCGGTCGGCGAACAACGAGGTGGCCAGGGCCGGCTCGGCGCTCACAACACAGAGGCTAGCGATCGGCGCGGCTAAAACGCGCGAGGGCCGCTTGCGCGACCCTCGGCTGGAAACTCCTTGGGTTCGGGCGGGCTAGTAGCCGCCGCCCATGCCGCCTCCGCCCCCGCCGCCGGCCTTGACAGACGACTTGAGAGTGCTGCCGGCGGAGAACTTCGGCACGGTGGCCGCCGGGATCGTCACCTTCTGGGACGGGTTGCGCGGGTTGACGCCCTGGCGCTCCTTCCGGTGCTGGGTCGAGAACTTCCCGAAGCCGGTGAAGTTGATCTCTCCACCCTGGGTCAGAATCTCTTGGATCGAGTCGAGCACGGCATCGACATGCTCGGCCGCATCCTTTCTCGAGCCTCCGGTCTTCGACGCCACGCGGTCCACGAATTCTTGCTTCGTCACGTTCGCTCCTCTCTTCCCAGTTGTCTTTCCACCAGCGAAAGACCCTAACAGGTGTGCCCTTTCGGCTCAACCATGCGGTTTTGCTGCGCTTTTTGGGTGCCCGCGAGCTCGGAGACGAGGAACAGCGGCCGCAGATGCACCCCGGCAGCCGCGAGCGCGTCGGCTCCGCCCTCCTCCCGATCGACCACGCAGACCGCATTCCCCACCTCGAGACCGGCCTCGCGCAGGGCCTCGACCGCGGCGATCGCGGCGCCGCCGGAGGTGACCACATCCTCGACGAGACAGGCCAGCTCTCCCGGTTCGAAGACGCCCTCGAGGCGGTTCGCGGTCCCGTACTCCTTCGCGTCCTTGCGCACGATCAGGAAGGGAAGGCCCGAGGCGAGCGAGGCGGCGGCGGCCAGCGCGACCGCGCCGAGCTCGGGGCCGGCCAGGCGCACGGCATCCGGCTCAACCTCGGCAACGGCCTCGGCGATTCGCTTGCCCAGCGGGCCGAGCAGGTCGGGCCGCGTCTCGAAGCGGTACTTGTCGAGGTAGTAGCTCGAACGCCGCCCGGACCGCAGCACGAAGTCGCCCTCGAGATAGGCGTGCTCCCGCAGGGCCTCTGCGAGGTTCATTCCCGCTCCCGGCGCCGGCGAAGCCGACACCTCCGCTCCCTGATGAGCTCCGTCGAGCCTACGCTCATCCGCGGGCGGCCGCGAGCAGCTCGCGCGCCTGGGCGAGCAGGCGCTCGGCTTCGGGCGAGCCCGCCGAGAGCGTCATCAGTGACCCATCGCCGAAGTAGAGCTCGACGCGCTCGCGCCTGCGCGCGGCGCGGCGGCCCAGCGCGATCGCCCCGGCGGCTGAGCCGGCCGCGACCACCACGCCCGTGACGAAGCTACGCCCCCGCATCGTCCTGCTTCTTGCGCGTGCGTGCGGCCGGGGCCTTCTTGGCCGGCGCCCGCTTCGCCCTCGGCTTGGCCGCAGGCTTGGGCTTCTCCTCGCCGCCGAGCGCGCGCAGACAGCTCTTGAGGTCGTAGAAGACGAGGCCTGCGGTGGGCTCCGGCCCCGTCGTCGCTGCGATCACGCGGTCGGCGTCGGCGACGAGGAAGACGACGCCGTCCCGAAGCGCGGCCTCGAGCTGGACGAGCGACTCGGAGTCGGGCCCGGCTTCCTCCGCGGCGCGCAGCAGCTGGAGGGCAGGGCCGGCGAGCCTTCCTGCGCGGTCGTCGTCCAGAGTCGACGCGACGACGGCGCCCTCGCGGTCGAGGACGACGGCAGCCTCGATCTGGGTCGAGATCTCGGTCAGCTCCCTGAGCGCTTCCGACGTCTGGGCCATCGTGCTGACGCTAGCACGGCCCATACTCCTCGGATGCGGCTGCCCCAGCCGTTCCGGAAGTTCTTTGCCGACCGCGGCCCGCACCTGGCCGCGATGATCGCCTACTTCGCGCTCCTCTCGTTCGTGCCGCTGCTCTTCCTGACGGTGTCACTCCTCGGCCTCGCCGGCCGGCCCGACGAGTCGAGCTACCTGGTTACCGAGCTGAAGCGAGCATTTCCGGGGAGCTCGGTCACCAGCATCGTGCACACGGTCGACGCAATCCGGAAGCACTCGACGGCGCTCGGGATCGTGGGCGGCGCGGCACTGATCTGGGCCTCGCTCTCGCTGTTCAGCGTGCTCGAGTCGGCGATGAACATCGTCTACGGCCAGCCCAACCGCTCGTTCCTGCGCGGGAAGCTGCTCGCGGTCGGGCTGATGCTGCTCTCGCTCGTGACGCTCTTCGTCGGGCTGCTCATCGGCTCGTTCGGGTTCGACCTGCTGACGCGGTACGCGGGCGGGGTAGCCGGCAACTCGTACGTGGCGTACGGCCTCTCGGTCGCGGTCTCGCTGCTCGGGGTGCTCGTCTTCCTCGTCTCGGTCTACTACCTGCTGACGAACGTGGAGCGTGGTCGCGCTGAAGGCGTTCGGCGGCCCGGCGCTGCTGCTCGTCTGGCTGTACGTGATGGCGAACGTGATCGTCTTCGGCGCCGAGGTCAACTGGTGGCTCGCCCACCGCCGCCGGCCCTCAGTGCCAGAGGAGGCTGCGGGCCTGGCCTGAGAGCGCGCGGGCGGCGCGGGCCCGGTGTGAGTTGCGCGACTTCCACTCGTTTCCGAGCTCCGCGACCGTCTGCTGCTCGCCTTCGGGCACGAAGATCGGGTCGTAGCCGAATCCCTCCGACCCCCGTGGTTC
>VAWL01000015.1 GCA_005883965.1 Actinomycetota bacterium | reverse complement strand
ACCCAGGGTCTGACCCCAAGTGGGTACGGGGTCAGACCCCGGTCACGAAGGCACCCGCAAGGGCCTAGGCGTTTTCAAAGCCGTATCCAAAGCGACCCCGCTGTCGTTTCAGACAACGTGGAGGCATCCCGCGCTCTCGGACCGATCCGCCATACCAGGCCGCTCGACCTCGCCGTCCCGCGCCGCAAGCCCGCTTCCGACCGCGCATTCGAGCAGATGTACAGGCGCCACGCGCGCGAGGTCTACCAGTACGCGCTCGCCCTCCTGACCAACCCGGCCGACGCCGAGGACGTCACACAGACGACATTCCTCAACGCCTATCGCGCCTTCCAGCGCGGCGAGCGCCCGATCCGCCCGCACAACTGGCTGATTGCGATCGCCCACAACGTCTGCCGGATGCGCTGGCGCCAGGCCGGCCACCGCCCGCGCGAGGTCGCCCTCGACGACGCACCCGAGCCGGTCGCGCTCGAGCACGACGAGACCAGCATCGACGCGGTGCTCGAGGCCCTCGCCCAGCTGACCTTCAGCCAGCGGGCCGCGATCGTGATGCGGGAGCTCGAGGGCCGCAGCTGCAACGAGATCGCCGAGATCCTCGACCTCTCGGTCGGCGCGGTCGAATCGCTCCTCTTCCGCGCGCGAAGGCGCATGCAGCTCCACCGCCGCTCGCTCGGCGTCCTCGGCACCGTGCCGCTGCCCGGGTCCCTCGGCTCTGCCTTCGGGCTTGGAGGCGGAGGCGCAGCCGCCGTCGGCGGAGCAGCAATCGGCGCCGACGTGACGCTGAAGGCGGTCGCCCTGCTCGCGGCCGGAGCGATCACTGCCGGAGCGGTCGCGGTCGCGAGGCCGGCCCTTCGCCACCACGCGCCCACGCAACCGGCCCGCCCAGTCCCCGTCATCTCGCACTCGCCGAGCGCCGGCAAGTCTGCGTCGCCCAGGAAGCGGCCACAGGCCCGGACCTCCGCCCAAACGGCGACCCGGGCCAGGTCGCATCGCATCGCTCCGCAGCCTGCGCCGACGATCGCGCCGACCCGCGAGCCGCAGCCGAACACCGGGGCCGGCCAGGGACAGCCGGCGATCCAGCCGCCGACCCTCCCGGCGCCGCCCGCGCTTCCGAAACCGCCCGAGCTCCCGAAGCCACCGGCGATTCCGCCGATTCCGCCGATTCCGCCCCTTCCGATCGCCGTACCACCGCCGATAATCCCGCCGCTGCCGATCAAATAACCCGTCGGCGGGGGGCAAGAACGGCGCAATTCAGGCATCTTTAGGGGTATGACGCCCTTTCTGGCGCGCCAGCGCACGGACCGCAGCTTCGAACGCCTGTACCGCAAGCACGCAGGCGACGTCTACCGCTACGCCCTCGTCGTCCTGCGCAACGAGGCCGACGCCGAGGACGTCACCCAGACGACCTTCCTCAACGCCTACCGCGCCATCGCGAACGGCGAGAAGCCGCGGACGCCGCAGAACTGGCTGATCGCGATCGCGCACAACGTCTGCCGCCAGCGCTTCCGCCAGTCGCAGCGCCGGCCGAACGAGATCGCGCTGAACGAGGAGCTCGCCGAAGCGCCGCTCGAGGAGGAGGAGCGGGTAAGCGCCGAGGACATCCGCCGGGCGCTCGGCCACCTCGCCTTCAACCAGCGGGCCGCGCTCGTCATGCGTGAGCTCGAGGGGCGCTCCTACCAGGAGATCGCCGAGATCCTCGGCCTGTCGGTGAGCGCCGTCGAGACGCTGATCTTCCGCGCCCGCCGCGCCCTCCGCGAGCAGCTCGAGGAAGGGATCACCTGCCACGAGGCCGAGCTCGCGATCTCGCGCCAGCTGGACGACCGGCTCGCCCGCTCGGAGCGTGGCGCATTGCGCGCCCACCTGCGCGAGTGCGAGGACTGCTCCCGCTTCGCCCGCAGGCAGCGGGCCCAGCGCGGAGCGATCAAGTCGCTGGCCCTGATCCCGCTCCCCGCGACGCTCAATTCGTTCTTCGGCCAGCACGGCGGCAGCGCCGCGGCCGGAGGGAGCGCGGCGCTCGGCGGAGGCATCGCGATCAAGGCGGCGGCGATCGGCGCCACCGCAGTCGTCGCGACCGGCGTCGGCATCGAAGGCGCGAGGCACACCGTCTGGAGCGCGGCACCGGCGAAGTCCGCAGCCGCAGCAGTGCGAGTTGCCGGGGCCGGGCCCACCGCGGTTCCGATCTTCCGGCCCAAGGACCTCACGACCGACGAGAAGCCCTTCCGCGACTCGTCGATCGTCGCCCGCGGCAAGCACCACGGCCGCCCTGCAGTCCTCCACGGCCGCAAGCACGAGGTCAGCTCACTGCCGCCCTCTCGTGCCCGAGGGCACTACGCCAAGCCGACGCACCCCGTCCACCCGGTCCCCGCCCAGGGCAAGACGCAGAACCCGGGTCACCACAACGGGCAGCTGAAGCCTCATAAGCATGTGCCTCCGCCACCGCCGCCCCACGGAAAGGGCGGCGACAGCGGCAAGGGCAGCGGCGCTAACGGCAAACCGTAGGTTTCGGCTCGGCCGATACCTGCTAGAACACCGAGATGAGCATCGTCAACCGTCGCAATGCCGTTCTCGGCTGGGGCGCCTGGAAGCTCGGCAAGAGCGCTGTGAAGTGGAAGGCAAAGAGCGCCGCGCCTGGAGTTGAAGGCGGCCGCCCGAACAAGTCGTTCCTCGCGGTCACCCTGGCCGGCCTCGTCGGCGCCCTGACCTTCTGGCACCGGTTCCGCGCCAGTAGCGAGACCTAGGCAGCCGCGCCGACCGGCCCATTGAGCTCGCGCCGCCCGCGGGTTATGGTCGCGCGGACCGAGGACCCCGAGGCGAGGAGCCGCAAGATGAGCCGACGTCCGCGTGCCGTCACGTATTCGCCCGTTACGCGCCGCTTCAGGGAGCTGTTCGCAACCCACGCCGAGGCAGACCGGCGCAAGCTGCCCGTCGACGAGATCGCTGGCGAGCGGCAGGAGCGCGCCGCCGCGCTGAGCCGCCACCGCGAGCTCGACCGCGAGCAGGACGAAGAGCGCCGCCTGACCCGTCGCCGCCTGCTCGTCGAAGCGGGCGCGGCCGGTGCACTCGTCGCCGGCTTCGGCGCGAGGAGCGCGCGCGCCGCCGGCTCGACCCCCCGCATCGCGATTGTGGGCGCAGGCCTGGCCGGCATCCGCTGCGCGCACATGCTCTGGACGGGCGGACTCTCGGGTCGCCTCGACGGTCTACGAGGCCGACACCACACATGTCGGCGGCCGCTGCTGGAGCCTGCGCGGCTACTTTCAGAACGGTCTCGTCGGCGAGCACGGCGGCGCCTTCATCAACCACGACGAGACCGCGATCCGCAGCCTCGCCAAGAACCTCGGGCTGAAGGAAGAGATCGTCAACGGCGGCGACCGCTCCGCCGGCAAGGAGATCTACTGGTTCGATGGCAAGCCGTACACCTACGACGACGCGAATGCGGACTGGGGCTCGGTCGGCTATCCGGTCTTCCAGGGCGCGTACAAGCAGGCGCCGTGGCCGCAGCGCTACAACAGTTCGACGTCCGAGGGCAAGCGGCTCGACGGCGTCGCGATCCCCGACTGGCTCGACCAGACCGGGATCTCCTCGAGCAGCCGCTTCGGCCGCCTGATGCTCGCCAACTCCGTGTCCGAATACGGCGGCGACCCGAGCGACCAGCCGGCGCTCAACCTGCTCTACCTGCTGGCGTACAACTCGCCGAACTCGCTCCAGCCGCTCCCCGGCTACGACGAGAAGTACCACATCGTCGGCGGCAACGACCAGATCGTGAGCCAGATGGTCTCCCAGCTCCCGAGCGGCGCGGTCAAGCAGGGCTACCAGCTGATCGCGCTGAAGGACAACGGCAACAAGACCTACACGCTCACCTTCCAGGTCGGGCCCAAGATGCAGCAGGTGACGGCCGACCACGTCGTGCTCGCGCTGCCTTTCTCGACGCTGCGCGACGTCGACCTCACGCACTCCAACCTCTCGCCGCTGAAGATGCAGGCGATCCAGACGCTGGGCATGGGCCAGAACGCGAAGATCCATGTCCAGGTGCAGAAGAAGACCTGGCCGCCGCTCGGCTACAGCGGTGTCAGCTACACCGACTGGAACGCGTACTGCGTGGCGTGGGACGACTCGGTGCCGCTCGGCACCTCAGGCCCGGCGATCCTGCTCGCCTTCCCGGGCGGCTCGACGGGCAAGAACGTCCTCACGGGCGCGGCGCACGGCAAGGCGCCGAAGACCGACGTCTCGTGGTTCCTGAACCAGATCGAGCCGGTCTTCCCGGGCACGACGGACGCCTACTCCGGCCTTGCCTGGGAGGACCACTGGTCGGTCGACCCGTGGCACAAGGGCGCCTACTCGTACTGGCGGCTCGGCCAGTACACGACCTTCTCCAGCTACGAGGGCGTGCAGGAGGGGAACGTCCACTTCGCGGGCGAGCACACCGATCCCGAGGAGCAGGGATTCCTGAACGGCGCGATCAACACCGGCGAGCGGGCCGCAAGCGAGGTGCTGCACCAAACCTAGGGGAGGGGCCCGGCGGGGGCGGCCCGCCGGGCCCTTCCGCTACGCGGCGACGCGCTCGGCCTGCCGAGCTGATCGGCGAGCTCGATCAGGCCGTTGTAGACCGCGATCTCGTGGTGCTCGACCTCGCTGCAGCCCGCGAGGATGACGAGGTCGTGCAGCTCGGTCGTCGTCTCCTGCAGCGTCTTCTCGCCTTCCTCCTTGAGCCCGTCGATCACCGGGCACGGCTTGCGCTCGGCGTCGCGCCCGAAGGCGGCGAACGCCTGCGTGACGTTGGCGATCTGCCCCTGCGTCTCGTCGCGGTGGTGCGATAGCTGCTCCTTGAGGTCGCTCGAGTTGGCCTTGCCCTCGAGCTCTTCGAGCATGTCGACGATGGTCTCCTCCATCGTCAGCGTCGCGCCGAGCTTGTGGAGAAAGAACTGCTTCGCATCGGTGACCTGACCCATGCGTGACCCCCCTTCGTCGTGGTTTTCGAGTGGGGTGCGGCTACCCGGAGGCACGGCCGCCAAACTCGGCGTAGGGTGGACAGACCCGACCGGAGGAGGGCCTCCATGTACGCACGAGTGATCACGTTCTCAGGTACCGATTCGTCGAAGCGCGAGCCGGCGCTGGAGATGATCCGCGGCACCGTCATCCCCATGCTGCAGACCTACGACGGCTTCCAGGGCTACATCAGCCTGATCGACGAGGACAACAGCCGCTCCAAGGCGATCATCCTCTGGGCCAGCAAGGACGCAGCCGACGCCGCCGAGGAGACGCTGGCCGAACGCCGCAAGGGCATGGTCGCCCAGGTCGGCATCTCGATCGAGTCGGTCGACCTCTACGAGGCGCCTGTGGTGGAGCTGGAGGGCGCGAAGGTCTAGAGGGCCGGAGGCGGCCCGGAGGCTGCGGCGCCCAACCGAACCGCATCTCACACGGGAGAAGTTCCGGTGAGTCTCCGGCCCTCCATGAAGATCGGCGGGGCCGGGCTAATCCTTAGTTCGAGTGACTCTCGAGCGCTGAGCCAAGCCGTTTTAGCCCGAGCTCGAGGGTCTCCTCGGTGACCGCCAGGCTCAGACGCACCCGGCCCACGCCGCTCGGGCCGAAGCCCTCGCCGGGCGAGACGGCTACCCGATGCTCGGTGAGCAGTTGGTCTGCCGTCAGCCCGGACGGGAGCTCGAGCCAGATGTAGAACGTTCCCTCGCAAGTGAGCGGCCCGAGCACCTCCCGGACGCGGTCGCGCCGCCGCTGGTAGGTGTCGCGCCGCTCGGCGACCGAGTCCTGCGGCCCGGTCAGCGCTGCGATACAGGCCTCCTGGATCGGCCGGAAGATCCCGACGCGGCAGTGGTCGTTGAGCAGGTTGATCCGCTCGACGATCTCTGCGTTCCCGACCACGAACCCGACCCGCCAGCCGGCCATCCCGTAGGACTTGGACATCGAGAACATCTCGACGCCGACGTCCTTCGCCCCCGGCGTGGCGAGGAAGCTCTTCGGTTCGCGCCCGTCGAAGACGAGGTCCCCGTAGGCAAAGTCGTGCACGACGGCCGCGCCGGTCGTCTCGGCGTAGGCGACGGCCTCCTCGAAAGCACCGTCGGGCACTGCCACGGCGGCCGGGTTCGACGGGTAGTTGAGGTAGACGGCCGCAACGTTCTCTGCCGGCGCCTGCTTGAAGTCGGGCGGCCACCCGTTCCCCGGATCGAGCGGCACGTAGGCAATCTCGGCCCCCGCGAGCGCCGGCCCGGATGGGTAGTCCGGGTAGTACGGATCGGGCAGCACGACGACCTGCCCCTCGTCCGCGAGCACGAGGCTGAGCGGAGCCGTACCGCTCAGCAAGCGCCTCGCGCAACTCCGGAAGCCCGCGAAAAGGGGCGTACCCATGAACGTCAGCCCGCCCGGCCGAGGAGGTGAGCGCCTCGACAACGTGAGCCGGCGGCCCGGTCTCCGGGTTACCACGGCCAAGATCGATGATCGGCTTCAACCCGTCAGCCGCCGCAGCCGAGACGCGTCCGAGGAGCGCTCCGAAGTACTGCTCCGGAAGCCTGTCCATCCGAGCCGGCTGCATCCGCATCGCGCGATCGTACTCAGGTCAACTTAGAATCGTCGCGTGCGAGACGAGGACGTTCGGGCCGCGTGCATGGCGCACCTGTCCGTGCTCGT
>VAWL01000014.1 GCA_005883965.1 Actinomycetota bacterium | reverse complement strand
CCCTGCCTTAGGCTGCGACGCGGATGAGCGTCGGAGCGACTCCGGCTCCTCAGCGAAGAGGCCGGCGCCGAAGGGCGCAGCGGCTCGAACGCGTGCTCGGGACGCCGGCGCTCTTCGCGACGGCGTACGGAAACGTCGGCTCGTCGATCTACTACGCGCTCGGCCTCGTCGCCGGAATCGCGCTCGGGCTGACACCGCTCGTCTTCGTCATCAGCGGTCTCATCTTCGCCGCCACCGCTGCGACGTACGCGGAAGGAACGGTGCGCTACCCGGAGGCAGGCGGCTCCTCGAGCTTCGCGCGCCACGCGTTCAACGAGCTCGTGTCCTTCGGGGCAGCGTGGGCGCAGATGCTGAACTACATCATCACGATCGCCATCTCGGCGTTCTTCGTCCCGCACTACCTCTCGATCTTCTGGGCGCCGCTGAAGCAGAACCCCTGGGACATCATCGTCGGCGCGCTCGTGATCGTCCTGCTCGTGCTCCTGAACGTCGTCGGGATCCAGGAGTCGGCGAAGCTGAACATCTTCCTCGCGCTGATCGACTTCGCCACGCAGTTGCTGCTCGTGCTGCTCGGCTTCGCGCTGATCTTCAGCCCCCACACGCTGTCCGCCAACGTGCACTGGGGCACCGCGCCGACGTGGTCGCAGTTCTTCATCGCGATCCCGGTCGGGATGATCGCCTACACAGGGATCGAGACCGTCTCCAACCTGGCCGAGGAGACCCGCGACCCGGTCAAGAGCATCCCGCGCTCGATCGGCCTCGTGGCGATCGCCGTCTACGCGATCTACTTCACGCTGCCGCTGATCGCGCTCTCCGCGCTGCCGGTGCACCTGATCGACGGCAAGCAGACGACGCTGCTGGCGCTGCCGCCGCAGCAGCACGGCTTCCAGAACGACCCCGTGCTCGGCCTCGTCGAGCACCTCGGGATCGGCGGGGCCACGCTGAGCGTGCTCAAGGTCTACGTCGGCATCCTGGCCGCGACGATCCTGTTCATCGCCACGAACGCCGGGATCATCGGCGCCTCGCGGATCACGTACTCGATGGCCACCTACCGGCAGCTGCCGGAGATCTTCCGGCGGCTGCATCCGAAGTTCAAGACGCCGTGGCTGTCGCTGATCGTCTTCGCGGGCCTCGTCTCGATCCTCGTGCTCCTGCCCGGCCAGACGAAGTTCCTCGGGACGATGTACTCCTTTGGCGCGATGCTCTCGTTCACGGTTGCGCACGCGTCGATCATCCAGCTGCGCCGCCGCTTCCCGGACGAGGAGCTGCAGTTTCGGTCGCGGCCGAACCTGCGCATCCGCGGCGTCGACTGGCCGCTGTTCGCGGTCTTCGGCGGGACGGCCACCGGGCTCGCCTGGCTGGTCGTCGTCGTCCAGAGCCCGGGCACGCGCTACGCGGGAATCGGCTGGCTCCTGCTCGGCTTCCTGACCTACTGGTTCTACCGCCGCCGCGTGGTGCACGAGCCGTTGACCGAGACGGTGCGCGCACCGATCGCGATGGGCCCGGCGCTCGCGCTCGAGTACCGCAACGTCCTCGTCCCGATCATCGAGCGGCACGAGTCGGAGGCCGCGGTCGACCTGGCCTGCCGGCTCGCGACCGAGCGCGGCGCCTCGATCATCGCGCTCACCGTGCTCGAGCTGCCCATGCAGCTGCCGCTGGACGCCGAGCTGCCGATCGAGGCCGAGCTGGGGGCGAACGACCTGCTGGACGAGGCGCGCGCAATCGGCGACAGCTACGGCGTGAACGTGGTCGGCCGCATCGTCCGCGCCCGCCACGCCGGACGCGCGATCGTGGACGAGGCCGCGCGGCGCAACAGCGAGCTGATCGTGATGGGCGCGCCGCGGCGTGACGTCAGCCGCCTCCGCGGCCGGATCTTCGGCGACACCGTCGACTTCGTGCTCAAGAACGCGCCCTCGCGGGTGCTGGTCGCGGCCGCGCCGAAGGCCGCGTGAACCGCTATCCGGCGCTGGTCGTGGCCTTCGGCCTGCTCGCGGCCGGCATCGGCGTCGCCCTGATCGTCGAGACCGCCGTTAAGGGCGGCGGCGTCGGCTACCTCCTCGGCCTCCTCTTCGTCGGCGCCGGCATCGGGCGCATTTACCTCCTCCGCCGCCGTTAGGCTCCTGCCGTGGCGCGGAAGATTGCCGGCCTGCAGCGGGTTCTCGACGCTCCCGCGCTGTTCTCGGTGGCCTACGGCGAGATCGCCTCGTCGATCTACGTCGCGCTCGGGATCGTCGCGCTCCATGCCCTCGGGCTCACCCCGGAGGTGCTGGCCCTGGCAGGCGCGCTCTTCCTCGTCGTCTCGCTCTCCTACGCCGAGGGCACGGCTGCGATCCCGGAGACCGGCGGCGCCGCGACCTTCGTCCGCCGGGCCTTCAACGACCTCGCCGGCTTCCTGACCGGCTGGGCGCTCTTCCTCGACTACCTGATCGTGATCACGCTCTCGGCACTGTTCATGCCGCACTACCTCGGCGCTGCGCTGAAGATCGGCGCGCTGCAGCACCACCCATGGGACCTGGTCACGGCCGCCTGCGTGATCGCCGGCGTTGCGGTGATCAGGCTCTTCCGCCGCTCGGCCATCTACCGCTACGGGATCGTCATCGCCGTGCTCGACCTGGTCACCCAGGTCGGCCTGGTCGCGCTCGGCTTCGCCTTCCTCTTCTCCGGCGACGCGCTGACGCGCGGGGTCTCGATCGGCAGCCAGCCGTCCTGGCACAGCATCGCCTTCGCGCTGCCGCTGGCGATGCTCGCCTACACCGGCCTCGAAACCGTGGCCAACCTCGCCGAGGAGACCCGCGAGCCGGGACGCGCCCTGCCGCGAAGCCTCTTCTCGGGAATCGGGCTCGTCGTCGTGATCTACGTCGCGATCGCGATGGTGGCGCTGTCGGCCTTCCCCGCCGAGAACGGGACGACCGAGCTCGGGACCAAGTGGCTGCACGCGCCGATGATGGGGATCGTCGCCGCGCTGCAGGCCCACGTGTCCACGAGCTTCGGCAGCGCGTTGCGCATCTACGTCGGCCTGACCGGCGCCTTCATCCTGCTCGTCGCGGTCACGACCTCGATCTCCGGCTTCACGCGTCTGGCCCACTCGCTCGGCGAGCACGGCCAGCTGCCGCGCGCCTTCGGCCGGCTCAACCGCCGTACGCTCGTCTCGCCGCAGGCGATCGTGGCCGCCGCTGTGATCTCGATCGCGCTCCTGCTCGGGACCGCGGCGCTCGGCAACCAGGTCGCCTTCCTCGCGAGCCTGTTCAGCTTCGGCGTGCTGCTCGCCTTCACCGCCGCCCAGCTCGCGGTGATCCGGCTCCGCTTCACCGAGCCCGACCTGCCGCGGCCCTTCCGCGTTCCGCTCGGCATCCGCCTCGGCGGGGCGGAGGTGCCGCTGCCGTCGATCGTCGGCGCCGCGGCGACGCTCGCGATCTTCATCGTCGCGCTCGCAACCCACGTGGGCGCCCGCTACGGCGGCCCGATCTGGCTGGCCGTCGGCCTCGTCGTCTACGGCCTCGTCCGCCGCCGGCTCGGGGAAGGCGTCTTCGAGCGCGTCCAGGCGCCACCGGCGGAGCAGCTCCCGGAGACGCACTTCTCGAGCATTCTCGTCCCGATGAAGCTCGGGCCGATCGGGGAGGAAATGGTCGCGACCGCGGTCAAGCTGGCGCAGGAGCGCGGCGCCGACGTCGAGGCGCTGCACGTGATCCGTGTCCCGCTCGACCAGCCGATCGACGCGGAGCTGGACATCGAGGACGACCGCGCCGCCGCATCGCTCGAGGAGGCCCAGGCGCTCGGTGCCGACCACGGCGTCGTGGTGCGCGGCGAGACTGTTCGGGCCCGCTCGATCGGGGAGGCAATCGTGAACGAGGCACGCAAGCGCGGCGTCGATCTGATCGTTCTCGGCTCCGCGCCGCGCTGGCGCAGGCAGTCGCGCTTCTTCTCGCCGACGGTCGAATACGTGCTCCGCAAAGCCCCCGCCGAGGTGCTCGTCGTCGCCTTCCCGGAAGGCGTGATGGAGGAAGACGGCAGCGAAGAATCCTGAGCTAAGGTGAGCCTATGAATGCCTTGGTGATCGGTTGCGGCCGCGTCGGCTCCAGCATCGCCCTCCAGCTCGTGGACGAGGGCTGGGACGTCACGGCCGTCGACGAGAAGGAAGAGGCCTTCGGGCGGCTCGGCGACCACTGGAACGGCCGTTTCGTGCTCGGCCATGGGATGGACATCGAGGTCCTGCGCGAGGCCGGGATCGAGGACGCCGACGCGGTGGTCGTGGCGACGGACGGCGACAACACCAACATCGTCATCGGCCAGGTGGCCCAGCATCGCTTCGACAACCAGTGCGTGGTCGTCCGGGTGCTCGACCCGGCGCGCGCCGACTTCTACCGCCGCCGCGTCGGGGCGAACTTCGCGCGCGTGCTCCTGCAGGACCAGCGGCACGAGCTGACGCTGATCGAGCAGCGGCGCGACCGCTTCGAGCGGCTGGAGCACGAGTTCGAGCACCAGGTGCAGCTCGGCGACGCGACCGAGATCTACGTCCTCGAGCGCGCGGGGATCGCGCGGCCTCCCGACGTGGTCGCGGCGCTGACCGGCGACGACGAGGACAACATCATCATCTGTCAGCTCGCGGGGGAGAAGTACGGCGTCCAGAAGGTGATCGCCCGCGTGAACGACCCGCGCAATCAGGCGCACTTCGACCTGCTCGGGATCTCGCCGACGGTCTCGGCGACCCGCGGGCTGATGGCGCTGATCGAACACGAGGTGCCCGAGCACGACCTCGTCCACCTGCTCGAGCTCCGCAAGGAGAACCTCGAGATCGTAGAAGTGATGATCGACGCGGGGGCCCCGGGGGCCGGCAAGCGGGTGGAAGACCTCGACCTGCCGGAGGGCTCGCGCCTGATCTCGATCACGCGCAACGGCCACTCCGAGATCGCCGTCGGCGCGACCGAGCTGCAGCCCGGTGACCAGGTTCTCGCGATCCTCCAGCCGGGCAAGGAGGACGAGTTGCGAAGGGTGCTGCTCAAGGCGTGAGGCTTCGGCTCGGGGTCCTCGCGGTGGCGATCGCGGCCGCCGTGCCCGCTGCCGCGGGCGGTTCGCCCAGCGCGGCGAAGCTGCACCTGAAGCTGATCGCCTCGGGGCTCGACGCGCCGGTGTTCGCCGGCGCCCCGCGCAGCGAGCCGGGGAAGCTCTACGTCGTCGAGCAGCCCGGCGTGATCCGCGTGCTCGTCAACGGGCACCTGCACGCCCAGCCCTTCCTCGACATCCGCGCGAAGGTCAGGAGCGGCGGCGAGCAGGGCCTGCTCTCGGTCGCCTTCCACCCGAGCTACGCGAAGAACCACCGCTTCTTTGTCGACTACACCGACCTGAACGGCGACACGAACGTGGTCGAGTACCGCTCGAACCGCACGGCGGCGATCCCCTCGAGCGCGCGCCGGCTGCTGTTCGTCAAGCAGCCGTACGCGAACCACAACGGCGGCCAGCTCCAGTTCGGGCCCGATGGGCGGCTCTACGTCGGCATGGGCGACGGCGGGTCGGGCGGCGATCCGGGGAACCGCGCGCAGAACCTCAGCTCGCACCTCGGCAAGCTGCTCAGCCTGAACGTGAACAGGCGCGGCGCGACGTGGAGGGTCGCCGGCTACGGGCTGCGCAACCCGTGGCGGTTCTCCTGGGACCGCGTCACCCACGACCTCTACATCGGCGACGTCGGCCAGGACACGTGGGAGGAGGTCGACGTCCGCAGGCCGCGCCAGCAGCGCGTGCTGAACAACTACGGCTGGCGGGTCTGGGAGGGCCGCTCGCGCTATACCCAGGGTCAGACCCCGAACTCGCGCGGGAAGCTCGTGTTCCCGATCGCCACCTACAAGCACGTGAACGGGAACTGCTCGATCACCGGCGGCTACGTCTACCGCGGAAAGGCCGTCCCGGCGGCGAAAGGGCGCTACTTCTACGGCGACTACTGCACCGGGAACATCTGGAGCCTGCGGGCGGTTGGCGCCAAGCTGAAGTCCGGCCCGCGCGTGGAGCCGATGCACGTCTCGTCGCTCTCGTCCTTCGGCGAGGACGCGGCGGGCGAGCTCTACGCCACCTCGCTCGACGGCTCGGTCTACAAGCTCTCGCGCTAGCCGGTCCGGCGGCGCCGCACCTGCGGGCCCTGCTGGCCGAGCGCCGCGTAGGCCAACGCCTGCAGCGACTCGTTCAGCGAGCGGAGCTCGTGGGCGAGGGCGATGAAGCC
Source organism: Actinomycetota bacterium (assembly GCA_005883965.1). Classification (GTDB taxonomy): domain Bacteria; phylum Actinomycetota; class Thermoleophilia; order Gaiellales; family Gaiellaceae; genus AC-32. The sequence goes on along the minus strand of VAWL01000014.1, from coordinate 469 downwards.
CTCGGTGTGGTCGAGCCGCCGGTTCATCGTCTGCAGCTCGTCGCGCAGCGCGTCGAGCCGCTCGAGGATCGCGTCCAGCTGGCGGTCGTCGAGGTTCTTACGCTCGGGCACGCTGGGATTGTACGGAGAGGAGCAGGAGCAACCCCAGCGCGACCCCGCAGGCGTCGAAGGCGACGTCGAACGGCGAGGAGTGCCGGCCGGAGACGAAGTGCTGATGGATCTCGTCCGTGATCGCGTAGGCGATCCCGAGCGCGAAGGCGGGCAGCACCGAGCCGAGGGCGCGCAGCAGCAGCATCCCGAGCACGGCGTACTCGGTTAGGTGGGCGCACTTCCGGAGCACCTCGTCCCAGGCGCCGAGGCCGCTCGAAAGCGACGGGATCGAGGAGAGCCCGAAGATCACGCCGGCCCACAGGACGACCGGCGCCCATAGCGACAATCGGCGCTGCAGAGTCATCGGAAACTCCATGAT
>VAWL01000017.1 GCA_005883965.1 Actinomycetota bacterium | reverse complement strand
CGCCGCTGCCGTAATGCGGGAGGTTGGCGCCGGTTCCGCCGCCCACCTCGAGGACGCGGCCGGTAGCGCCACCCACTACGCGCCGGCGCATGTCCGACAGCCCGGCCTTCTCGGACCCGGCGCTGAATCGGTCGTAGGTCGCGGCGAAGATCCGGCTGCGGACTCCCATCAGCCGCGCCAGTCGCTCGCCCAGATCGGGGGCGAGTACGGCTCGCCCGGCCGGCCGCCGGCGATGAAGAGCATGGTCGGCGTCTCGAGCGCCACCGCCTCGCGCTTCACGCCCGGTTTCGCAAAGAGCAGCTCGCCCGGGCCGAGTTCCAGCTCCTCCCCGTCGACCACGAAGCGCGCCCGTCCTTCGACGATGATGTAGAGCTCCTCGTTCTGCTCCCCCTCGCCGAGCTCGTCGTGCGGGATGACCAGCAGCTCACCCTCGTGAGCCTCGAAGGCATTGGCGCCGAACGACTCGATGCCGAGGGCGCCGCGGACGTCATGCGTCTTGCGATTGTCGCCCCGGAAGCGCCTGCCCGCGTCGGCCCAGCGCTCGAGGATGTGCGGCGCCCGCTTGCGCATCCCCTCGAGGTACTCCTCGGCGGAGGCGCCGGGCTGCTCGGATCGCGACGGGATCTCGCCGAGCCGTGCCGTCTTCCAGCCGCGGTCGTCCATCACGCGTACGGCGCCACGCTCATGTACTTGAAGCCCGTGTCGGCCGCGAGCGAGACGATCACCGCGTTCGGGCCGAGGCGCTCGGCCAGGCGGTGCGCGCCGACCACATTGGCGCCCGACGAGATGCCGGCGAAGATCCCCTCCTCGCGCGCGAGCCGGACGGTCATCGCGAGCGCCTCCTCGTCGCCGACCGGCTCGAGGTGGTCGACCTTCGAGGCGTCCCAGTGAGGCATGACCATGCCCGTCCAGCCCTGGATCAGGAACGGCCCCGGCTCGCCGCCGCTGATCACCGCGGACGAGGCCGGCTCGTGCGCCTGGATGAAGACTCCGTGCGGCCTCAGCGCCTCGGAGACGCCCATCACGGTTCCGGCAGTGCCCATGCCGTGGCAGAACGCGGTCACGCGGCCCTCGGTCTGCTCCCAGATCTCGCGCCCCAGATGCTCGCGGTGGCCCGGCGCGATGTACGGGTTGTTGAACTGATCGGTCGCGTAGTGGCCCGGCCGCGCGGCGAGCTCGGCGGCGCGGGCGACCATGTTCTGGATGTCCTGCGGCGTCACCTTCGGCGGGCCTTCGAGCGACGGGATCAGGTCCACCTCCGCGCCCAGTGCGTGCATCAGCTGCGTTCGCTCCTCGGTGAAGCAGTCGGCCATCACGATCAGCGCGCGGTAACCCTTCGCCCGGCAGACGAGCGCGAGGGCCGGGCCGGTCGAGCCGCCGGTGTATTCGACGACGGTGTCGCCCGACGAGATCAGCCCGTCGCGCTCGGCGCCTTCGATCATCGAGAGCGCCATCCGGTCCTTGACGGAGCCGGTCGGGTTGAGGTTCTCGAGCTTCAGCCAGAGCTCGGCGCCGTTCGCCGGCGCGCAGTGCCGTAGCCGTAGGAGCGGCGTGTTCCCGATCACGTCGAGAATGGACTCCACGGGCGGATCTTCGCGGAAGCGCGCATGCGGCGCAGCCGGTCGGATAGACATGCGGAATGGAGATCACGGCCAGGCTCGCCCGCGCCTCCGCGCGCCATCCCTGGCTCGTCCTGGTCCTCTGGCTCGCGTTGGTCACTGCCTCGGTCGCCGCCCTCCTGCTGGTCGGCTCGAGCATGGTCACCAAGGTCGGCGCCTCGGACAGCGAGTCCTCGCGCGCCGAGCAGCTGGTGAAGCGGCTCCCGAACGGGGCGACGCACGAGGGCGTTGTCGTCCGCTCGAAACAGTTCAGCCTCCATTCGGCCCAGTTCCAGGCCGAGCTGAAGGCCGTCCACGACCGCTTGCAGAGACTCGGGGCGACGGTCGTGCCCGGGGCGCCGCCGCCGGGCGGTGTCAACGCGGCGCTCGTTCTCTTCGAGGTGGGCAACGCGTCGCCGGGCGCCGTCGTCCACGCGATCGGTGAGCTGAACGGCAGGCACGGCTTCCAAGCAGGCGTCTTCGGGCCACACTTCTTCGATCGCGACTTCGACACCGCCGCCGCGGCCGACCTGCGCACCGCTGAGGAATACGGCATCGCCGCGGCGCTGATCCTGCTCCTGCTCGTCTTCGGGACGGTGGTCGCCGCGTTGCTGCCGCTCGTTCTCGGCCTAGTTGCGACGCTCGTCGGTCTCGGCGTCCTGCAAGCGGTCAGCCAGGCGATCCAGCTCTCGGTCTTCAGCCGGAACATCGTCGCCGGGATGGGGCTCGCGCTCGGGATCGACTATTCGCTCTTCATGCTCTCGCGCTACCGCGAGGAGCGCGCTCACGAGCGGCCCGAGGCCGAGGCGATCGAGGCGATGGGGCGGTACGCGAGCCACGCGGTCGTGGTCAGCGGGACGGTCGTCGCGGTCGCGCTGACCAGCATGGTGCTCGTGCCCGACCGCGTGCTTCGCAGCCTCGCACTCGGTGCCGGGATCGTGACCGTGATTGCGGTGACGGCCGCGCTGACTCTGTTGCCGGCGCTGCTGCGGCTGTTCGGCAACGCCACCAACCGCCTCGCGATCCCGGTGCTTGGGCGACGGATCGTCGCCGCGCGGCCCGGCCGGATCTGGTCATCCGTCGCGCGCCGCGTGACCGCCCAGCCGCTGCCGGCGTTTGTCGTCGGCGCCGGCGTGATGCTCGCGCTGGCGACGCCGGCGCTGACGCTCAAGCTTGGCGCCGCGGGCGCCAACTCCCTGCCCAGCGACCTTCCCGCCAAGCGCGCCTTCCACCTGCTCCAGAGCTCGTTCCGCTCGGCGACCGCCGAGCCGACCCGCGTCGTGATCAGCGGCGACCCTTCCTCGGTGGGCATCCAGAACGGCGTCGGGCGGCTCGAGCATCTCCTGCAGAAGGACCACGTCTTCTTCGGCCCGATCCGCGTCGAGAAGGCGCCGGGCCTGACGGCGATGTCGTTCTACGTCACCGGCGACCCGGGCGGGCGGAAGGCGATCCACGCAATCGAGCGCTTACGCCACCGCTACGTTCCGCAGGCGGGCTTCCCCGAGTCGAGCGACGTGCTCGTGGGCGGCCCGAGCGCCGACACGCTCGACTACGTCCAGTCGATCAAGAGCTCACGCTTCCGCGTGTTCGTCTTCGTGCTCGCGCTGAGCTTCCTGCTGCTCGCGATCGCCTTCCGCTCGCTCGTCGTGCCGGCCAAGGCGCTCGCGCTGAACCTGCTCTCGGTGGGCGCCGCGTACGGGGTGCTCGTGCTCGTCTTCCAGGACGGCGTGGGCGCATCGGCTCTCGGCCTGCACCATGCCGCCAAGATCGAGGCCTGGGTGCCGATGCTCCTCTTCGCGCTGCTCTTCGGCCTGTCGATGGACTACCACGTCTTCCTGCTCAGCCGGATTCGCGAGCAGTACCGCGAGCATCGCGACACGACGGAGGCGGTCGTCTTCGGCGTCGTCTCGACCGGCCGGATCATCACGGGCGCGGCGCTGATCATCGTCGTCATCTTCGCCTCGCTCGCGCGCGGGAACCTCGTCATGTTCCAGGAGCTCGGGCTCGGCGTGGCGGTCGCGCTGCTGCTCGACGCGACGATCGTCCGCATCGTCCTCGTCCCGGCGGCGATGAGCCTCCTCGGCCGCTGGAACTGGTGGCCGTCGGAGCTCTCGCGCGAGCCGGTCGACGACCTGCCCGCGGCACCGACGCAGCGGCTCGAGCCGGCCGCCGTCCCTCCGCCCGGGCTGGTCAGGCGGCGCTGAACCGCATTTGAACCGCGCCTGACGACGATTGGGCCATGCGCCTCGCGCTTGCCCTCGCCGTGATCTGCGTCGCCGCCTTGCTCGTCGTCGGCAGGGTCGAGCCCGGGCGTACGCATGCCGCGCCGCCCGCCCCGCCGGTCGTTCGGGTCAGGAAGCCCAAGCCAAAACCGAGGCCGCCGCGCCGCCCGGCGCGTCCGCCGCAGTTCGTGGTCGTCTCCTTCGACGGCTCCGGCGGGATCCGGCTCTGGCCGTACTGGCGAGCCGTCGCCCGCCGGGCCGGCGCGCACTTCACCTTCTTCGTCAGCGGCGTCTACCTGGTGCCGGACACGAAGCGCCTCCGCTACCGCGCGCCGCGCCACCGGGCGGGCGAGTCCGACATCTGGTTCGCGCGCCCCGACCTCGGCCATTCCTCGGTCGGCGTCGTGAAGCTGACCCTGGCGCAAATCGCGGCCGGCTACCGCGAGGGGAACGAGATCGGCACGCACTTCAACGGGCACTTCTGCGAGCCGTACCCCGGCAACGTCGACAGCTGGGACGCCCGGGACTGGTCGAGCGAGCTGAACCAGTTCTTCGGCTTCCTCTTCCACGACCCGGCCGCGCTGCCGTTCGGGCCGGACGAGGTCGTCGGCGAGCGGACACCGTGCCTGCAGGGAAAGCTCCCGGTGCTCTACCGAGTGCTCGCCCGCCGCGGCTTCCGCTACGACGCGAGCGCGATCGCCCCGCTCGGCGCCTGGCCACGACGACGGCTCGGGATCTGGAGCGTCCCGCTGCTCGAGGTGCCGTTCCCCGTCCACACCTACCGGGTGATCGCGATGGACTACAACCTCTTCGCCAACCAGACGGGCGGCGTCAGCGGCCCTGCCTCGCTCGCACCGCAGATCGAGGCGGAGACCTACCGGACGCTGCTGCACGCGTTCCGCATCAGCTACCGGGGCTACCGGGCGCCGTTCGTCTACGGAAGCCACTTCGAGACCTGGAACCACGGCGCCTACAACCGCGCGCTGCGGCGGTTCCTGCTCGCAACCTGCGGCCTGCCCGACGTGCGCTGCGTCAGCTACCGGGAGCTCGTCGACTGGCTCGACACGCACCGGACCTACCCAAGTTGAACCGGCGCTCTACCGGCGCCGCGGATCGTCCGGGATATGTCCACGCGCGAGCGCCACCTCGCGATTCCGGAGCTCTTCCTCGGCCTGCTCTCGCTCGCCCTCGCGGTCGTGTTGACCGCGAAGATCGTCAGCGGCACGATCCACGACGCGCGCCACATCCACGACACGATCAGCGTCACGGGCTCGGCGCGGAAGCCGATCAGCTCCGACCTCGCCCGCTGGTCGGTCTCGGTCAGTCACGAGTCGCCCGATGCCGCCACGGCCGCGCGTCGTCTACGCGGCGAAGCCGCCACCGTGCGCTCGTTCCTCGAGCGGGAAGGCATTCCGGCCGCGGCGATCTCGCCGACGGTCGTGCGGAGCGAACAGCAGGTCGCCTTACTCCCGCACCACGTGCGGCGGGTCAGCTATCGCGTCTCGGAGGCCTTCGAGATCAGCACCCGCAAGCTCGACGTCGTCCAGCGCGCGGCAACCAGTGTTGGGACGCTGATCGCGAGAGGCATCGACGTCTCTGCCGGCGAGCCTTCCTACATCTCGACCGAGCTGACGAAGGCGAAGCTCGACGCGCTCGCCGCCGCCACCGAGGACGCGCGCCGCCGGGCGGACATCATCGTCCATGGGCTCGGCGGCAAGCTGGGCCCGATGCGCCGCACCCAGCTCGGCGTCTACCAGATCACCCCCCGCGACTCGACGGAGATCAGCGACTACGGGATCAACGACACGTCCAGCCGCGAGAAGGACGTCAATGCCGTCGTCACGGCGACCTTCGCAGTCGACAAATAAGTGCCCCGTCCGGCGATACATGCCGGCCTCTCGCCCGCGATCACGCGGCGCCAGAGCCCACCCTTGCCCTTAGCAAGGCAATTCAGCCTTGCTGCGGGCAAGCGCGGACTCTGGCTTGATGCTCGCGACCGAGAGACTCGGCGGCATTACCGGGCGGGGCACTAAGCATGGAAGACGCGCGCACGCTAGAACTGGTGCGGGTGAAACTCGACCAGCGCATCGGCACCGAGCTCGGCGGCTATCGGATCGTAGAGCAGCTCGGCCGCGGCGGCACAAGCGTCGTCTACCGCGCCGAGCACGTGCGCCTCGGCCGCGGGGCCGCGCTGAAGCTCCTCTCGCCGGGCCTCGGCGACGCCGACTTCGGCGACCGCTTCCTGCGCGAGTCCCGGCTCGCGGCCTCGCTCGACCACCCGAACATCGTCCCGGTCTACGACGCGGGCGAGGACGACGGCCTGCTCTGGATCGCGATGGCCTGCGTCGAGGGCACCGACCTGAAGACGCTGATCGCCGACGAGGGCCCGCTGCCCGTGCGGCGGGCGCTCTCGATCGTGGGCCAGATCGCATCCGCGCTCGACGCGGCGCACGCACGCGGGCTCGTCCACCGCGACGTGAAGCCCGCGAACATCCTCATCGGCCCCGGCGACCGCGCTTACCTCTCCGACTTCGGTGCGGTCAAGGAGCTCTCGTCGGCCGGGCTGACGCGGACCGGCGCCTTCGTCGGGACGATCGAGTACTGCGCGCCCGAGCAGATCGAGGGCGGGGAGGTGGACGCGCGCACCGACGTCTACGCGCTCGGTTGCGTGCTCTACGAGACGCTCACCGGCGAGCCGCCTTTCCACCGGCCCTCGGAGGTGGCGGTGCTGAACGCGCATCTGCACTCACCGCCCCCGCGACCGAGCAAGGCCGCGCCGGGGTTGCCGTCGGCGCTCGACGGCGTGATCGCGAAGGCGCTCGCGAAGGCGCCGGTCGACCGCTACGCGACTCCCGGCGAGCTGGTCTCGGCAGCGCGAGCCGCCGTCGCCGAGCGGAAGGTCGATCCTCGGCGCTTCCTCCTCTCGGTCGCGCTGCTCATCCTCGCGGCTCTGATCGGCGCGGGGATCGCGCTCGGCGTCCGGGCGGCCTGGTTCGACGGGGGCCACCCGGCGGCGACCGGGACGACCATCAAGCCTCAACCGCCGGCGTTCGACCTGACGAAGCTGCTAGAGCTGAAGGACGGCCAGGCGCTCTACGACATCTCGTACATCCTGATCAACGCGCACCGCTACAAGGACGCGCTGCCGTTCGCGCGGAAGGCCTACCGGCGGACGCGCACGAACCCGATCCACGCCTATGCGACCTTCAACCTCGGCTACGTCCTGCTCCGGCGCGGGGACTGCCAGGACGCGCTGCGCCTGATGCGGGCCTCGCTTCCGAACCAGCCGCCAATCTGGCAGCCGGCGGTGCGGAGCCGGATCAACCACGCGGAGAAGCACTGCCGAGCATGAGCATCCGCGCGAGCGCCGTGGCGGTCGTCGGCCGGGCCTCCGGCTCCTTCTCCAGCGCGGCGAGGAGCGCGTGAGCGGCGCCCTCGGGCAGCTCGGGAAGGGGGCCGCGCGGGTCGGGCGGCGGCTCGGTCAAGTGCGCGAAGCCGATCTGCGCGGCGCCGCGGCCGCCGAAGGGCGGCTCTCCCACGAGGCACTCGTAGAGGACGCAGCCGAGGGCGTAGACGTCGCTCTGCCGCGTCGCCTCGCGCCCTTCGATCAGCTCGGGCGCCAGGTAATGCGGCGTCCCGAGCAGCTGGCCGTCGGCGGTGAGGCGGGTCGAGTCGGAGCTGCGCGCGAGGCCGAAATCTGCGAGGGCCGCGGTGCCCTCGCCGTCGAGGAGGACGTTCGACGGTTTGACGTCGCGATGCAGGATCCCCTTCCCGTGCAGCGCGTCCAGGCCGCGCCCGAGCTGGGCGGCGAGCTCCACGGTGTCGTCGAGCCCGAGCGGGCCGGCCGCCCGCAGCCGCAGCGCCAGCGAGCCGCCCGCGTAGAAGGGCATCGCGAGGTATTCGATGCCGTCTGAGCGGCCGAGCTCCAGGACGGGAACGACGTGCGTCCCGAGGTCGCGCGCCAGCCTCGCCTCGCGCTCGAAGCGCGCGACCATCACGCGGTCGTCTGCCAGCTCGGGCCGGAGCAACTTCAGGGCGACCCGTTCGCCCTCGCCGTCCCGCGCCGCGAAGACGAGCCCGGCGGCGCCCTCCCCGAGCAGCTCCTCGAGGCGGTAGCCGCCGATGACCTGGCCCGGCGCTGCGAGCTCGCTCACGGCCTGGATTATCTCCCGGCGATGAACGTGCGCTACTGCCTGCTCGGGCCGCTCGAGGCTCTGGTCGACGGAGAGCCCGCTCCGCTCCCGGGCGGCAAGCCGCGGGCGCTGCTCGCCTGCCTGCTCCTCGACCCGGGCCGCGTCGTCTCGGTCGACGCGCTTGCCGAAGCGCTTTGGACCACGCCGCCCGCCAGCGCGCACAAGGTCGTGCAGGTCTACGTCTCGCAGCTGCGCAAGCTTCTCGGCAAGGACGCGATCGAGACGCGGGCACCCGGGTACCGCGTGCCGCTCGCCGACACCGACCTCGCCGAGTTCGAGCGGTTCGCCGAGGATGCGGCTCACTCCTCCGATCCCGCACGCCGGACCGAATTGCTGTGCCAGGCGCTCGACCTCTGGCGCGGTCCCGCGCTCGCCGAGTTTCGCGGCGAGCCGTTTGCCGAAGCCGCCGAGCGGCGCCTGACCGACCTGCGCCTGCTCGCGCTGGAGGAGCGGATCGACGCCGAGCTCGAGCTGGGCGAGCACGCGCGGCTCGTACCCGAGCTGGAGGCGCTGGTCGGGCAGGAGCCACTACGCGAGCGGCCGCGCGCCCAGCTGATGCTCGCGCTCTACCGCTCCGGGCGGCAGGCCGAGGCGCTCGAGTCCTACCGGGCCGGGCGGCAGCTGCTCGTCGATGAGCTCGGGATCGAGCCCGGGCCCGCGTTGCAGGAGCTCGAGCGGGCGATCCTGCGCCAGGACGAGGCGCTGGCCGGGCCGCAGCGCGCACCGCGGCCGCGGGGCTCGGTTGTCTGCGCCGTTCCCGCGCTCAAGAGCCTCGTGGCACCGCTGGCGGACGAACAGCGCGAGCTGGTGCTGGTCGACCTCTTCGCCGACCCGTCCGAGTTGCGCGAGCGCGCGGCCGCACTCCGCGACGGGGAGGCCCGGACCGCCGCCTTCGTCACGGACACGCCCGGCGCGGACCTGGTGCGGCTCGCCTCGGAGCAGGACGCTGAGCTCCTGGTCTGCGGCCCGCTCGAGCCGACGGAGCTCGAGCGCCTGCTGAACGGCGCGACCTGCGACGTCGCGCTCGCCCCGCGTCCCGAGCTGCCCTTCGAGCCGTCTACGCCGATTCTCGTCCCCTTCGGCGGCGACCGGCCGGAGTGGGCTGCGCTGGAGCTGGCTGCCTGGCTCGCCCGCGCCCACGGGCTCGAGCTGCGGCTGCTCGGCGTCGAGGCCGCCGAAGGCCGGCGGGAC
>VAWL01000176.1 GCA_005883965.1 Actinomycetota bacterium | reverse complement strand
CTCCGTCACGCGCGCGAGATCTCGGCCGTCTTCGCGCAGTGGGTCAACTCATACAAACGGCTCGTGCCCGGCTACGAGGCGCCGGTCTACGTCGCCTGGTCGCAGCGCAACCGCTCAGCGCTGATCCGGATCCCGCTGTACAAGCCGGGGTCTGAGCAGGCGACCCGCGCGGAGATCCGCTGTCCCGATCCGGCCTGCAACCCGTACCTGACCTTCGCGGCGCTGCTACACGCGGGACTCGAGGGCATCGAGCGCGGCTACGAGCTGCCCGACCCGATGGAGACGAACCTCTACCACCTGACGCCCGAGCAGCGGCGCGAGCGCGGGATCGTCTCGCTGCCGGAGACCCTCGGCGAGGCGATCGACGAGCTCGCGCAGTCAGAGCTGGCGCGCAAGGCGCTCGGCCCGCACATCTTCGACCGCTACGTCGAGCTCAAGCGCAAGGAATGGGACGAGTACCGCGTCCAGCTGACGGACTGGGAGAAAGAGCGATATCTGTCCGTCCTGTGAGATGATCGTCGGGGTCTCGCCAGCCTGCGGCAGGCGGGATCCAACTGACGGCCGACCGCGAGCTGCCGGATTTTCCGCAGCTCGTGGTCGTTCTAGAGAAAGCTGCGGAGCGAGTCGCGCTCGACGCTGAGGCCGACGACGCCGCTCGAGCCGTCGATCTGCTCGACCGCGTCGACCGGAACGAGGCGCCGCTTGCGGGCGAACCCGCGGCGGACGGAGAGCGCGTCGGGGATGTCGGGCTGCGTCCCGTACATCGGGCACTCGACCCGCCCGACCACGCGCCCCCGGGCATCCGCAACGAGGTAGCCGGACGTCTGGAGCAGCTGGGAGGCGGGGACCGACATCGGTCCGGACGGTACCGCGCGGGTGCAAGCGCCATCTGCGGGCGGAGTAAAGGTTTTGTTAGCCGCCCGGCGCGGCGGCGCTATCGTGGCGCGATGGACGAGACCGGGCGCCATCTGCGCCTTCTGACCGAGACGATCGCCGCGGTCAACTCGACGCTCGACCTCGAGGAGGTGCTCTCGCTCGTCGCGAGCAAGGTCGCCGACGCGCTCAGTGCCGATGCCTGCTTCGTCTACCTCTACGACGAGCAGGCCGGCGAGCTCGTCCTGCGCGCCACGCACGGCACCCGCGTCGAGGAGATGACCGGCCGGCCGCGGATGCGCCCCGGCGAAGGGATCACGGGCACCGCTGCGGCCGCGCGCGAGCCGGTGATGATCCCATCGCAGGCGCATCTTGACGAGCGTTTCAAGGCCTTCGCCAACCTGCCCGAGGACGAGTACGAGTCGATCCTGGCCGTCCCCATCCTCGCGCGCGAGCGTTTGGAAGGGGCTTTGAACGTCCGCACGCGCCAGCCGCGGGAGTTCACCGCTTCCGAGATCGAGCTGCTGCTCGCGATCGGCGCGCAGGTCGCGCAGACGATCGAGCACGCGAAGCTCTACGCCGGTGCCCAGCGGCGGGTCGTCGAGCTCGAGGCGCTGGCGCGAATCTCCGAGGCGGTCTCGGAGTCGCTCTACCTGGAGGAGTCGCTGGAGGGGATCGTCGAGGCGACGGTCGACGCGCTGGGCGCGACCGGTGCGGCGCTCGTGCTCGAGGACGGCGAGGTCGTCTGGCCCGAGGGCGCCGCGGGCAAGCATGCGGTGCGGGTGCCGCTGCGCTGGAAGGGTCGCCAGATCGGCGAGCTGGTCTGCGACCGCGATACGCCCTTCAGCGCGGACGACCGCGCCCTGCTCGCGTCGATCGCGAGCCATGCGGCTGTCGCGCTCGAGCACGGGCGGGCCGTGCTGCGCGGCGTGCTCGCCCAGGAGATCCACCACCGGGTCAAGAACAACCTGCAGACCGTGGCCTCGCTGCTGCGGCTGCAGGCGCGGACGGACGGCGTCGATGCGCGGAAGGCGCTGAACGACTCGGTCAACCGCGTGCTGGCGATCGCGGCTGTGCACGAGGTGCTGACCGAGCGGCGCGACGAGGACGTCGAGCTCGCGGAGCTGCTCGACCGGCTCCGCGCGATGCTCGTCCAGGGGCTCGGCGCCGCGAAGAGCGTCGAGGTTTCGCTGGAGGCGGTCTCGCTCGCGGGCAACCGGGCGACCGCGCTGGCTTTGGTCTTCTCGGAGCTGCTACAGAACGCGCTCGAGCACGGCGGCGAGGTGGTTCGCGTCGAGCTCGCGCGGCGCGGCGCCGAGGTCGTGCTTGCGATCGCCGACGACGGCGGCGGGGTCGACGGCGAGCCCGTGTCGGGGACGGGCCTCTCGATCGTGCGGGCGCTCGTGCAGGACGAGCTCGGTGGGCGGCTGGCGCTGGAATCGAACGGGGGTCTCCGCGCCGAGGTGGTCTTCCCGGCCTGAGAGCCGCGCGTCCTCGGTCTGGGCCGGGGAGGAAAAATCACGCTTTCGGCACAGTTTGGCCACAGACAGGCGCGTGTTTCGGCGATATGCTCAACGCGGGTGGCGGGTGGAACGCTCTCTTCCCCACCCAAGGGTGGGGATGCGGGCGGGTGCATACCATCTGTTCATGCGGATTCTCGTGGCCGAGGACGAGTCGATCATCCGGCTCGACCTGCGCGAGCTTCTCGAGCGGTCGGGCTTCGAGGTCTGCGCCGAGGCCAAGGACGGGCTCGAGGCGGTCGAGCTCGCGCGCACCGAGCTGCCCGACCTCGCCGTGCTCGACGTGAAGATGCCGCGGCTCGACGGGATCGAGGCGGCCCGCCGCATCCTCGACGAGCGGCCGATCCCGATCGTGATGCTGACCGCCTACGGCCAGGACGAGCTGGTCGCGCGCGCCGTCGAGGCCGGTGTCTTCGGCTACCTCGTCAAGCCGTTCCGCGAGCAGGACCTGCTGCCGGCGATCCGCACCGCCCGGGCGCGCCACGAGGAGCTGGCAGCCCTGCGCGAGCAGGCCGACTCGCTGGCCGAGGCCCTCGCTGCGCGGAAGGCGATCGAGCGGGCGAAGGGGCTGCTGATGGAGCGCGAGAGCCTGAACGAGCCACTTGGTTGGCCGCTTTCAGGGTCGACGGCGGCCATGGTGCCGTGGCTTCATCGTTTTCAAAGCCCTAGGCCTGCGCTTCCTCGAAGAGCTGCTCCCAACGCGAGATGAGCGCCTGCAGCTCGTCCCGCGCCCGCCGGTGCGCGGCGAGCGTCTCGACGTCAGACCAGTCGTCGGCGAGGCGGCGCTCGAGCTCGGCGACCGCCTCCTCCTGCTGTGAGATCTCGCCCTCGAGCTGCTCCAGCGCCTTCGGGCGCGCCGGCTTCGTGGGCTGGGGCCGCGCCTTCTTCTCCTTGGGCGCAGGTGCCTCCTTGGGCGGCTCCGGCTCGGCTCGGCGCTGCGCGTAGTCGGCCCAGCCGCCGTCGTACGAGTTGATGGTTTGTTCCTCGATCGCGAGTAGCCGCTGGGCCACCGCATCGAGCAACGCGCGGTCGTGGGAGACGAGCAGCACGGTCCCGGGAAAGGCGTCGAGTGCAGCCTCCAGCGCCTCGCGGCTCTCGAGGTCGAGGTGGTTGGTCGGCTCGTCGAGCACGAGGAAGTTCGCGCCCGAAGCCACGACCAGTGCCAAAGCCAGCCGCCGCCGCTCGCCGCCCGAGAGCGCGACCACCGGCTTTTCGTGCGCCTCCCAGCCGGAGAAGAGGAACCGCCCGAGCAGCGACTGCGCCTGCGGCCGCGGCAGGTTCGTTGCCCGCTGTGCGCAGTCGAGGACGCTGCCGCGCTCGTCGAGCTCGACCTCGTGCTGCGAGAAGTACGCCGCCTCGACGCCGTATCCCAGGCGCACGTTCCCGGCGACCGGGTCCCGCGCGCCGAGGATCGTCTCCAGCAGCGTCGTCTTGCCTGAGCCGTTCGGCCCGACGAGCCCGACGTGCTCGCCGCGCTCGATCGCGAACGACGCGTCGTGCAGCAGCTCCTTGTCGCCCGCCGAGACCTCCAGGCCGGAGGTCTCGACCACGGTTCGCCCGCTGCGCGCGGGCTTGAGGAAGTCGAAGCCGAGCGACTTGCTGCGCCGCGTCAGCAGCTCGTACTCGCCTGAAGCACGGGAGCGCTCCTGCTGCAGACGGCCGATCTGGCTCAACTTCGCCTGCGCCTGCTTGGCCTTCGATTTCTTGTAGCGGAAGCGCTCGACAAATCGTTCGAGCCGCGCGATGTCGACGCCGACCCGCTCGGCCGTCTTGGCGGCGGCCGCGGCGCGCGAGGCCTTCTCGATCCGCCAGACGTGCCAGGGCCCTGGGAAGAACAGCGAGCGGCCGGCCTCGATCTCGAGCACGCCCGTCGTGACCGCCTCGAGGAACCAGCGGTCGTGCGCGACGAGGATCACGGCCGCGTCGAGCGACTGCAGCTCCTGCTCGAGCCATTCGAGGTTCTCGACGTCGAGGTGGTTGGTCGGCTCGTCGAGCAGCAGCAGGTCGGGGTCGCCGGCGAGCGCGCGGGCGAGCGAGGCGCGCGTCAGCTCACCGCCGGAGAACGTGTCGAGCGGCCGGCCGAGGTCGTCGTCCGAGAAGCCGAGGCCGCGCAGCGTGCCCGCGGCCCGGTCGCGCCAGCGGTAGCCGCCCGCGTGCTCGAGCCGTGCCTGCGCCTCTGCGTAGCGCCGCAGCGTCGCCGGATCGTGGTCGCCCCCGGCCATCGCCTGCTCGAGCGCAGTCAGCTCTTCCTCGGTCTCGATCAGGTCGCGCGCGCCGGAGAGCGCGTAGTCGCCGAGGGTCAGACCCCGGTCGAGCGGCGGCCGCTGGTCGTGGAGCGCGATCCGCGTGCCCTTGGCCAGCGCGAGCTCGCCGCCGTGGAGCTCGCTCTCCCCGGCGAGCATCCGTAGCAGTGTCGTCTTGCCGGCGCCGTTCGGCCCCGAGAGCGCAAGCCGGTCACCGCGCTCGACGGAAAACGAGACGCCCTCGAACAGGAGCGACCCGGCGATCTCCTTGCGCAGGTTGGTAGCGGTGACCACGGCCATGAGCCAAGCGTAGTCGGGGCGGGAGGAGGACTACCGCGCGCCGACGGGCGCGCCCACGAGCGAACGGGCGGCCTCGGCGATGTGCTCGGCGTCGATCCCCGCGGCCGCGAGGAGCTCCGCCGGCTTGCCCGAGCCGGGCATCTCGCGGACCGCGAGCCGCACCACGCGGGCCGGCAGGTCGCCGCCCAGCGAGAGCGCCTCGAGCACGGCATCGCCGATCCCGCCCTCGGGCCAGTGGTCTTCGACTGTTAGCACGCGCCCGTCGGTCGCCTCGGCAGCGGCCCGCAGCGTGTCGCCGTCGGCCGGCTTGACCGAGTAGAGGTCGATCACACGCGCCTCGATCCCCTCGCCGGCGAGGTGTTCGGCCGCCTTGAGCGACTCGTGCAGCGTGATCCCGGCGCCGACGATGGTGAGGTCGTCGCCCTCGCGCACCACCCGCGCGCCGCCGATCGGGAACTCCTCGTCCGCTCCATAGATGACGGGCGTCGCGGCCCGCGTCGAGCGCATGAAGACGATCCCTTCGCGGTCGGCCATGGCGGCCACGAGCTTCGCGGTCTGGTTTGCGTCGGAGGGGTAGAGCACGGTCGAGCCGTGGACGGCGCGCATCATCGCCAGGTCCTCGAGCGCCATCTGCGAGGGCCCGTCCTCGCCGATCGAAACGCCGGCATGCGAGCCGCAGAGCCTGATGTTCGCCTGGCTGATCGCGGCCATGCGGATGAAGTCGTAGGCCCGCGAGAAGAAGGCCGCGAAGGTCGAGGCGAACGGAACCCAGTTCCGCACCTGCAGGCCGACGGCCGTCGCGACCAGCTGCTGCTCGGCGATGTACATCTCGAAGTACCGCTCGGGGAAGGCCTTCGCGAACTTGTCGGCGTAGGTCGAGTTCGAGACCTCGCCGTCGACCGCGACCACGTCGCCGCGCGCGGCGCCGAGAGCCTCGAGCGCCTCGCCGTATGCGAGCCGCGTCGCGACCTCCTCGCCCTCGTCCCAGGTCGGGAGCTCGAGCTCGCCGGATGTCGCGAAGACGTACGGCTCGGCGCTGCGGTCCGGCGCGTGCACGTCGACGACGATGTTGCGGATGCCGCCGAGCTCCTCGATCGCCTGCTCGGGGTTGTCGAGCGCCTTGCCGTGCCAGCCGGGCTTGTCCGCCACCTCGGCGACGCCCTTGCCCTTGATCGTCTTCGCGACGATCACGGTCGGCTGCCCCGACGTCGCCTGTGCCTCGGTGTACGCGCGGTCGACCGCCTCGACGTCGTGCCCGTCGATCTCGATCGCGTGCCAGCCGTAGGCCTTTGCGCGGTTGGCGTACGAGTCGAGGTCCCAACCGTGCATCGTCTCGCCGCGCTGGCCGAGGCGGTTGACGTCGATGATCGCCGTCAGGTTGTCGAGCTCGAAGAAGGCAGCGTGCTCGAAGGCCTCCCACATCGAGCCCTCGGCCATCTCGCTGTCGCCGCAGAGCACCCAGACGCGATAAGGCAGGCGGTCGAGCTTCTTCCCCGCGAGTGCGATGCCGACGCCGTACGGGAGACCCTGGCCGAGTGAGCCGGTGGCGACGTCGACCCACGGGATCTCTGGTGTTGGGTGGCCCTGGAGTCGGCTGCCGAACTTGCGGAAAGTGAGCAGCTCCTCCTCGGTGACCGCGCCGGCCGCCTTGTACATCGAGTAGAGGAGCGGCGAGGCGTGCCCTTTCGAGAAGATCAGGTGGTCGTTGTGCGGGTCGTCGGCCTTGCCGAAGTCGTAGCGCAGGTGCGCGTCGAGCAGAACGGCCATCAGGTCGGCGGCCGACATCGACGAGGTCGGATGGCCGGAGCTCGTGACCGCGGCTGCGCGGATCGAGTCGACCCGGAGCTGTTGACCCAGCTCGCGCCAGCGCTCGGCGTCCTGCATGCGAGTAACGTAACGCTTTCATGAAGGTCGCGGTTGCGTTCGACCATCGCGGCGTCAAGCTCCGCGAGCGGGTTCTTGCCGAGCTGGGCGGGCTCGGGCACGAGATCGTCGATCTCGGCACGGACAAGCCCGAGCCGCGCATCGACTATCCGGACAAGGCGCGCGAGGTCGCGGAAGCGATCCACGGCGGCGCCGCCGAGCGGGGCGTGTTCGTGTGCGGCTCGGGCGTCGGGGCCTCGGTTGCGGCCTGCAAGTTCGCCGGCATCCGGGCAGGCCTCTGCCACGACACCTACTCGGCGCACCAGGGAGTCGAGCACGACGACATGAACGTTCTCTGCCTTGGCTCCGAGGTGATCGGCCCATCGCTCGCGGCGGAGCTCGTGCGCGCGTTCCTGGCGGCCCGCTTCGACGGAGGCGAGCGTTACGTGCGCAGACTTGAAAAGATCGCGGAGACGGAAGGGGCGAAGACCTATGGCTGACTCGCGACTCCACCAACTTTCGGCACTCGGACAGAGCGTCTGGATCGACTACCTCTCGCGGGGGTTGCTCAAGACCGGCGAGCTCGCGCGACTGATGAAGGAGGACGCCGTCGTCGGCGTGACCTCCAACCCGACCATCTTCCAGAAGGCGATCGCCGAGGGCGACGCCTACGACGACCAGATGCGCACGGTGCTCGCCGAGCAGGAGGACCCGAAGGAGGTCTTTCTCGCGCTCGCGATCCGGGACGTCCAGGACGCCTGCGACCTCCTGCGCCCGGTCTGGGACGGGGGGCAGGGCAAGGACGGCTACGTCTCGATCGAAGTCGACCCGAACCTCGCCTTCGACACGGACGGGACCATCGCCGAGGCGCGGCGACTGCACGACGAGGTCGACCGCAAGAACTGCTTAACATCAACGTCACGCTGATCTTCTCGCTCCAGCGCTACGCCGAGGTCGTCGAGGCCTACCTGCGCGGGCTCGAGCGGCTCGTCGAGAGCGGCGGCGACCCGGCGACAGTCGCGTCGGTTGCCAGCTTCTTCGTCTCGCGGGTCGACACCGAGGCCGACCGGCGGCTCGAGGAGGCCGGCGCGCCCGCCGACCTGAAGGGCAAGCTCGCGGTCGCGAACGCCAAGCTCGCCTACCAGCGCTACAAGGAGCTCTTCGCCGGCGAGCGCTGGGAGAAGCTGCGCGAGAAGGGCGCCACGACCCAGCGCTGCCTCTGGGCCTCGACGTCGACCAAGAACCCGGACTACCGCGACGTGATGTACGTCGAGGATCTGATCGGGCCGGAGACGGTGAACACGATGCCCGAGGAGACGATGGACGCGTTCCAGGACCACGGTGAGGTGGCGCTCACGCTCGAGCGGGACCTCGACGAGGCGCACCGCGTCTTCGAGCGGATCGCCGAGGCCGGGGTGGACTACGACGACGTGGTCGTCCGGCTCGAGCAGGAGGGCGTGCAGAAGTTCTCCGACTCGTTCGCGGAGCTCCTGGACGGCGTCCGCGCCAAGCGCGGCGAGCTCGTCTCGGCTTGAGCACGGTCGCTCCCGCCGAGCTGGTCGAGCGGATCTGGGCCCGCGACGCGACGCTCTGGACCGGGCAGGACGAGGCCAAGTGGCTCGGCTGGCTCGACGAGCCGATGCGCGTCCGCAGCCGGATCGGAAGGCTCGTCCAGTTCGCCGAGGACGTCGCCGCTCCCGGGGTGATCGACACCTTCGTCCTGCTCGGCATGGGCGGCTCGAGCCTGGCGCCGCACGTGCTCAAACAGACCTTCGGGGCGGGCTCCTTCTACGTGCTCGACACGACCCACCCGGCCGCGGTCCGCCACGCAACCGAGACGCTCGACCCGGAGCGGACGCTCTTCATCGCCGCCTCGAAGTCCGGCTCGACGCTCGAGACGCGCTGCCACCTCGACTACTTCTGGAACAAGGCCGGCAAGCGCGGCGAGCACTTCGCGGCGATCACCGACCCCGGCTCCGAACTCGAGGCCCACGCACGCGAGCATGGCTTCATCGAGGTGTTCGAGGGCGAGCCGACGATCGGTGGGCGCTACTCGGCGCTGTCGAGCTTCGGGATGGTCCCGGCCATGCTGATGGGAATCGACCTCGAGCGGTTCCTCGAGCGCGTCGACGAGATGGTCGAGGCCTGCCACGGCGACGAGGGCAACCCCGGCCTCGAGCTTGGCCTCGAGCTCGGCAACGGCTGGCGCGACGGGCGCGACAAGATCACGATCAACCCGAGCACCGGCGACTTCGGTCTGTGGGCCGAGCAGCTGCTGGCGGAGTCGACCGGCAAGCAGGGCAAGGGGCTCGTCCCCGCGCCGGGCGAGTCTGCCGACGGACCCGACCGGCAGGCACCCGACGTGCGGCTCTCGGCGCCCTACGAGCTCGGCCAGGAGTTCTTTCGCTGGGAGTTCGCCACCGCCGTCGCGGGCACGATCCTCGAGATCAACCCGTTCGACCAGCCGGACGTGCAGGCGGCGAAGGACCGAACGAACGAGGTGCTGGCGGCAGGCGGCGAGCCCGACGTCGAGCCGCGCGGCTCACTCGAGGAGCTGTTCGCGGAGGCCAGGCCCGGCGACTACGTCTGCATCCAGGCATTCATCGACCCGGCGCGCGAGAAGGAGCTCGACCCGCTGATCGAGCGCGCCCGCAGCGAGACCGGCTGCGTCGTCACGCACGGGCTCGGCCCGCGCTATCTGCACTCGACCGGCCAGCTGCACAAGGGCGGTCCGAACACCGGCCTGTTCGTCCAGGTCGTCGACGATCCGGGCGACGAGGTCTCGATACCCGGCAAGCCATTCGGGTTCCGGCGCCTGATCCGCGCGCAGGCGGCCGGCGACCTGGCCTCGCTCGAGGAGCGCGGCCGGCGCGTAGCCCGCGTGAGACTGGAGGACCTCTAGATGCAGCTAGGAATGGTCGGCCTGGGCCGGATGGGCGCCAACATGACCAAGCGGCTCGAGGCGGCCGGCCACGACGTCAAGACGTTCGATCCGAACGTCGACTCGACCGCCGGCTCGCTGGAGGAGCTGGCGCAGCAGCTCGACCCGCCGCGCTCGGTCTGGATGATGATCCCTGCCGCGATCGTCGATACCGTGGTCTCGGAGCTCGCGCCGCATCTCGAGAACGGCGACACGAT
Organism: Actinomycetota bacterium; assembly: GCA_005883965.1. Classification (GTDB taxonomy): domain Bacteria; phylum Actinomycetota; class Thermoleophilia; order Gaiellales; family Gaiellaceae; genus AC-32. The sequence continues at coordinate 19,010 of VAWL01000176.1, read as the reverse complement.
CATCGACGGCGGTAACTCCTACTACGTCGACGACCTGCGCCGCTCGGCGGAGGTTGCCGAGCACGGCATCCACTTCGTCGACTGCGGCACGAGCGGCGGGGTCTGGGGCCTCGAGCGCGGCTTCTGCCTGATGGTCGGCGGCGACGACGAAGCCGTCGAGCGGCTCGAGCCGGTCCTCCAGGCGCTCGCCCCGGGAATCGAGGGCGTCGAGCGCACACCAGGCCGAAAGGGCGACCCTGCGCCCGAGGAGCAAGGCTGGCTGCACTGCGGGCCGTCCGGCGCAGGCCACTTCGTGAAGATGGTCCACAACGGGATCGAGTACGGGATCATGCAGTCGTACGCCGAGGGGCTGAACGTCCTCAAGCACGCGAACGTCGGCCTGGTCGAGCAGACGGCCGATGCCGAGACGGCGCCGATCCGGGACCCGGACCACTACCGCTACGAGCTCGACATCGCCGCCGTGACCGAGCTCTGGCGGCGCGGCTCGGTGGTCGCCTCCTGGCTGCTCGACCTGACGGCGCAGGCGCTGCACGAGTCGCCGCAGCTCGAGGACTACGCCGGCCGCGTGAGCGACTCCGGCGAGGGGCGCTGGACGGTCCAGGCCGCCGTCGAGGAAGGCGTGCCGGTCCCGGTCCTCTCGGCCTCGCTCTTCGACCGCTTCTCGTCGCGCGGCGAGGCCGAGTTCGGCAACCGCGTCCTCTCGGCGATGCGCAAGGCCTTCGGCGGCCATCTAGAGAAGAGCGGATGACCGAGACCGTCCAACCCGAGCTTCAGCACGAGAACCCGCTGATGGAGGGGCTCAAGCTCCGCCGCGCGCCTGACCCGTGCGCACTCGTCATCTTCGGGGCCTCGGGCGACCTGACCAAGCGGAAGCTGTTCCCGGCGCTCTACTCGCTGGCGCTGCGCAAGCTCCTGCCGAGCCGGTTCGGCGTCGTCGGCGCGGCCCGCACCGAGGAGACCGACGACGACTTCCGCGAGCGGATGAAGGCGGGCGTCCAGGAGTTCGGCCGCGATCCGTTCAACCAGGAAACCTGGGACTGGCTCGCCGAGCGAATGCGCTACGTCGCGCTCGACTTCGCCGACGAGACCGGTCAGCTCGAGATCGTCAAGGTGCTGAACGAGCTCGACGACAAGCAGGGCACCTCCGGCAACCGCCTCTACTACCTCGCCGTGCCGCCGAGCGCGATCGCGACCATCGTCAAGGAGGTAGGCGAGCACCGCTCGACCGACGGGTGGACGCGCCTGATCGTCGAGAAGCCGTTCGGTCGCGATCTCGAGTCGGCCAAGGCTCTGAACGCCGAGCTGCTGGAAAACTTCAACGAGAGCGAGATCTTCCGGATCGACCACTACCTCGGCAAAGAGACGGTGCAGAACCTCCTGGCGCTGCGGTTCGCGAACGGCATCTTCGAGCCGATCTGGAACCGCCAGTTCGTCGACCACGTCCAGATCACGGTTGCCGAGTCGATCGGGATCGAGGGCCGCGCCGCCTTCTACGAGCAGGCCGGGGCGATCCGCGACGTCTTCCAAAACCACATGCTCCAGCTCGTCGCCTTGACGGCGATGGAGCCGCCGATCGACTTCACCGCCGACTCGGTCCGCAACGAGAAGGTGAAGGTGCTCCGCGCGATGCACACGCCGGGCCCGAAGCACGTCGTCCGCGGCCAGTACGGGCGCGGCTACGTCGAGGGCGAGGAGGTGCCGGCCTACCGCGAGGAGCCCGGCGTCGACCCGAACTCGCTGACGGAGACCTACGTCTCGGCCAAGCTCTACGTCGACAACTGGCGCTGGGCGGACACGCCCTTCTACGTGCGGGCCGGCAAGCGGCTCGCGCGCCGCGAGACGACGATCGCGATCGAGTTCAAGCGGGCGCCGCACCCGCCGTTCGAGGACGTCGGCGAAGGAGACCTCCAGCCCAACGTGCTCGTCTGCCACATCCAGCCTGACGAGGGCGTCTCGCTCGAGTTCGCCGCCAAGGTGCCCGGCCAGGGCCTGACCCTGCGCACCGTGCACATGGACTTTCTCTACGGCGGCGCCTTCCGCACCGGGATCCCCGAGGCATACGAGCGGCTGATCCTCGATTGCCTGCTCGGCGACGCGACCCTGTTCACGCGCGCGGACGAGGTCGAGGAGCAGTGGTCGCTCGTCGACACGATCGTCGCGTTCTGGAAACGCGACCGGCCGGCCTTCCCGAACTACGAGGCGGGGACCTGGGGGCCGTCGGGTGCGGACGACCTGATGCGCAGGGACGGACGCGCGTGGCGGCGGCACTAGGGTCCATCTCCGAGATCGAGCACGAGCTCGGCGCCCAGCGGGTCGACCCCGAGACGGGCCAGCCGATCCAGCGGACGAGCGTGATGACGCACGTCGCCTGGGTGCCCGAGGCCTGGGTCGAGGCGGCGGAGGACGTGCTCGCCGGGCTCGCCGAACGGCATCCCTCGCGGACGATCGTGCTCTTCCCCGAGCCGAAGCAGGACGACAGCCTTATCGGCAACGTCGAGGTCGATCGCTACGCCGCGGGGGAGGGCCGGCAGATCTGCACCGAGACGATCCGCCTCCGCCTGCGCGGGAACCGCGTGCAGGCGCCGGCCAGCGTGATCGAGCCGCTGCTGCTGCCCGACCTGCCGGTTTTCCTGCGCTGGCGCGGGCTGCCGCCGTTCGGGGAGCAGCCGTTCGAGCAGATGGTCCGCACGGTCGACCGGTTGATCGTCGACAGCACCGAGTGGCCGGGCCTGCCGGAGCCGTACGAGCAGCTCGCCGAGATCTTCGACCGCGTGGTCGTCTCCGACATCGCCTGGGCGCGGACGAGCCGCTGGAGGCTGCAGCTGGCGTCGCTGTGGCCGGGAATCGCGGAGGTGAGCCGGATCAAGGTCACCGGCACCGAGGCCCAGGCCAATCTGCTCGCAGGCTGGCTGCGCTCGCGCCTCGGCAGCGAGATCGAGCTCGAGCATGAGGCCGCCGACAAGCTGACCGGCGTCGAGGTCGACGGCGAGGCGACGGCCTTCCCGCCCGGCGCTGCGCCCGACCCGGCCGACCTCCTGAGCGACGAGCTCGAGCGCTTCACCCGCGACCGCATCTACGAGGACGCGGTCAAAGCAACCCGAATGTGACGTGATGCCTCGGCGGCGGCGTATAGCAGCCGTGAGACCGAACGCAGAGTTCGCGGAGGCGGCAGAGCGTCACCTCGACGACGTGCTCGCGTTCCTCGTCTACCTGACCGGAGACCGAAACGTGGCAGAGGACCTGACAGCCGAGACCTTCGCCCGGGCGCTGGAGCGCTGGCGCCGGTTCGATCCGCGCCGCGGGAGTGCCCGCACCTGGCTCTGCCAGCTCGCCCGCTCGACTGCGCTCGATCACTTCCGCTCGGAGGAGCGGCGGCGGCGACGCGAAGGGCGGTACTCGGTCGACGTGCGCGAGCCGGTGGAGGCGCCGTTCGGCAGCGGTCTCTCGCCGGAGCTCGAGGGCGCGCTCGCACCGAGACCGCGGCCCGGGTGCTCGGAATCAGCGTGACGGCGTGCTCGACGCGCCTCAGCCGCGCTCTACAGAAGCTGGAGAAGGAGGTGAGCGCCGGTGTCGCCGCTTGAGCTCGTCGACGATCGGTTCGAGAAGCTCGCGTCGGAGCTGCGCGCGGCGCGGCCCATCGCCTCGGAGGAGTTGCGCGAGCGCGTGCGCTCGCTGACGCCCCCTCCGCCGCCACGGCTGGAGCTGAACCTGCGCCGCTTCGTGCCGGCCGCCGGCCTGGCCGCCGCCGCTGCGGCGCTGACCATCGCCGTCGTGCTCGCAGTCGTCCGCGGCTCGAACCCGCATCCGGTGGCCGCCGAGAAGACCAGCGCCTCGAAGGCGGCGCTGTTCCCGCGCGGGCTCGTCCAGAGCGCGAGCGCTGCGCGCACTCCCGTTCATCTGGCCCCGTTCAGGCTCGACCTCAACAAAGCCCTCGCCCCGTCCGTCTCCCGCCTGCAGCGCTACGACGCCGTCCTGCGGGTGCGCGTCGCCAGCCAGGAGGAGCTGTCCAAGCAGACGCAGGATGCGATCGCGTTCACACGTAACGCTGGCGGGTACCTCGCCTGGTCGTCCTACTCCGCGCCGGGGAAGGGCGGTAACTCCGAGCTCGTGCTGCGGATCCCGATCGAGCACGTGCAGGAGGCGATCGCCCACTTCACGGCCTACGGCGACCTGGTCAAGCAGCAGATCGTGCTCAAGGACCTCCAGCAGAAGGTCGACGGCCTGACCGCGACGATCGTCCGGCTCCAGGAGGATCTCGTCAAGATCCACTCGCAGCTCGCCGGCATTCTGAGCCCAGAGCAACGCGCGATCCTCGAGCAGCGCCTCCAGCAGGACAAGACGCGCCTGGCCGCGCTGACGAGCCAGCGCGCCTCGACGGTCCGCCGCGCGCAGATGGCATCGGTGGCGCTGGCCATGGTCGTCGGCCCGAAGCCCGCCGCCGCTCCGGCCGGCCGCTTCCACCGGACGATCGACGACGCGGCCTCCGTCCTCCTGCGCGAGCTCGAGCTCCTCGTCTACGCGCTCCTGGTCGCCGGCCCGCTGCTGCTACTCGGCGGCGCGGGTGTGCTGGCCGGCCGCATGATGCGTCGGCACTCCGACCGGCGGCTGCTCGAACGGGCCTAGTGGACGATCTTGAAGCGCGGCTTCGTCACAACGAGCCGCACCGGTTCCGACCAGGAAAGGCCAGTCTTGGTACCGGCCAGCAACGTGTCCACCCCGCGCACCCGGTAGTACCAGTTGCCGGGCTTGAGCGGCAGCAGCGCTGAGGTCGAGGCGGTCAGGCCGCTCCCGGCTATGCGCCAGGGGTAGCGCGTGTGGCTCCACTGAACCTCGTACCAGTCGGTCGCGAGGGTCGGCTGCCAGGCGATCAGCGGCGTGCCGTAGAACTTCGGCGCCCTGGTTTTGGCCGCGACCAGCGAGCCGGTCGGTGACAGGCCCGACACGTACGGCGTCGAAGACTGCCCGGTGACTGCGGGATCGTTGGTCTTGCACGAGGGTGATCGAGCTCCCGGCCACCGCGGACACGACGGCCTGCTCGGTGGTCGGCGCGTCGCCGACGAGAATGTGGTCCGAGGCGCCGATGCCGGTTGCGTCGGCGACGGTGATCGTCGTCGCGCCGACCGAGGCGACCGCCGTGAGCTTCGTTGCGAGCTGCTGGTCGGGCACAGCGTCGACGGGCATGACCGTCCAGTAGTAGCGCCCGCCGGGCCAGTCGCTGTCCCAGAGGTCGACCTTGGCGGCGCCCCAGCTGGCCTTGTCCATCTCGTTCGTGTGGACGGTCGCGCCGTCGGCCGTGAAGCCATCCGGCTCGACACCGTCTGCCAGGAACGCGGTCTGGTCATTCGTCTCGTCGTCGACCGTGGTCGGCATCGCGAGCGGGCCGACCTCCCTGGGCACGTAGGCCGGGCTGCCGACGACGGCGCCGTAGAAGACGGGGTTCAGGCAGTCCTGGTCGGTGAAGACGACGACCCGGTAGAGCGGGTGCGGCGTGCCCCAGATCGAGGTGTCGCCGGAGAAAATGAAGGCCGGCATGACCTCGTGAGACCGCGTGTTGGCGGAGTTCGAGACAACGTTCGAGACGGACGAGAGAACGTTCAGCGGTCCCGTCGCGAAGGCCGGATTCGTGCTCGCGTAGACGTGGCTCCAGGGGCCGTAAGAGACTGCGGGCAGGCCGTTCTGGGTCTTGCCGACCAGCTGCCGCTCGGCGCGGACGCGCCAGAGCACCGTCCCGGTCCAGGAAGGATCCTGGTGGAAGGTGTAGAGCTCGCGCTCGTCGGCCATGTTCGTCCGCGTCCAGAAGATCTTGCTGAGGGTCGGGTCGGCCGGGTCCTGGATCCAGACGGAGTATGCGGACGCACCGGGCACGGCCGTCCAGCGCAGCAGGCCGGGATAGCTCGGGTAGAGCGGAGCCGGCACCACGGGCCAGCGCATGTTGAACCCGAACGGCGTGCTCCACGAGCCGGGGCCGTGTGCGGTCAGCGCGCGCACGTGCGCGTAGAGCGAGTACGGCTGGCCGCTGATCCACGGGAGCGAGATCGGGACCGCAACGGCCGGCGTCTTCAGGCCGGCGGTGGACCAGACGATCGAGTTGTCGGAGAACGTCTGGCTGGTGGCGAGCTCGATCTCGTAGCTACGAGCCCCCCGGACCGGGTTCCAGGCGAACGAGGGCGTCCGCGAGAAGGTGTGGACGACGGGCTCGTCGACGCGGAGCAGGAAGCCGTGCATCTGCTGAGGGGCGAGAGAGGTGGACGGCGCAGATACGCGCGCGTCGGCAGAGCCGCACAGCGCAAGCGTGGTGAGAACCGCAGCAACACAGAGGACGCGGGCCATCGTCGAGAGAGTTTTCGGCAGGCTGACGCGGCGTGGCCTCCCTCGAACGGGTGACTCAGTCGAGGGATGATTCGAGGGCCGAGCCCGCAGAGAGGACGAGAGCATCCGCGCCCGGTGGCGCTGCGAGCTGCACCGATGCGGGCAGGCCGTCCTCCGCGGCGCCGCAGGGGAGCGCGAGTGCCGGCCAGCCGGTCGCGTTGAAGGGGAAGGTGAGCCGCGTGAGCTTGCCCCGGAGCGCGAGCTCGTCCTCGCCCGTCCGCGGGGCGACGCAGACGAGGGTCGGCGTCAGCAGCAGGTCGACCTCGTCAGCCGCCTCGAGCAGGCGCTCGCGGTAGCGCTCCCGCGCGGCGGCGGCCCGCTCGTACTCGGCGTCGGTGACGGCCAGGGCGCGCTCCAGCTTGGCGCGGACGTTCTCGCCGTAGTCGTCGGCGTGCTCCTCGAACAACTCCCGGTGGACCTCGCCCGCCTCGCGCATGAAGGCCTCTGTCACGCCCTCCGGGAGCGGGACGTCGAGCCGGCGCGCCTGCGGGAAGTGCGCCGCGGCAGCTTCGACCCGTTCGGCGACGAGCCGATCGGCAAGCTCGGTCCAGGCGACCCCGACGCGGAGGTCGTCGAGGGCGGCCTCGGTGGGCGTGTAGCCGGGCGCGAGGCTCTCGAGCAGGCGCGAGCACGTCGCGACGTCGTTGGCCATCGGGCCGGCGTGGTCGAAGGTCGGGCCGAGCGGAAAGCAGCCGTCGAGCGGGACGAGCCCGTAGGTCGGCTTGAAGCCGACGATCCCGCAGCAGGCGGCCGGGATGCGGATCGAGCCGCCCGTGTCGGTGCCGAGTGCGGCGTCGGCGAGGCCGGCTGCGAGCGCCGCTGCCGAGCCGCCGCTCGAGCCGCCGGCGATCCGGCCGGCCGCGAGCGGGTTCGGCACGGTGCCGAAGTGCGGGTTCTCCGAGGTCGTGCCGTAGGCGAACTCGTGCAGGTTCGTCTTGCCGACGTCGACCCAGCCGGCCGCCTCGAGCCGCCGGATTGCCTCCGCGGTCTCGGCGGGCACGTGGTCGGCGAAGAGCACCGAGCCGTAGGTTGTGACGAGCCCGGCCGTGTCGAAGAGGTCCTTGACCGCGAGCCGCCGACCCTCGGGCGCGTCGCCGGCGCCCGGCGACCGCGCCAGGAAGATTCCGTCGGGAACGGTCAGTCGACCGCGAGATAGATGAACGCGGCTGCGACCACCGCGGCGAACAGGAGCAGGAAGAGCGCGAACAGCGCCAGGCCGAGCACGAGGTTCTTCCGCTCCAGCTCAGGATCCATCAGAGCAGTGGGTCGACCGCCAGCGCGACGAACAGCAGCGCCAGGTAGAGGAGCGAGAAGTGGAACAGCGCGCGGGCGCGCAGCGGCGTCGTGTCCCGTCGCAGCCGCCAGGCGAGCTGCAGGAAGACCGCCCCGAGCAGGACGGCGGCCGCGAGGTAGAACAGGCCCGCGGTGTGCCAGGCGAACGGCAGCAGCGTCACGGCGAACAGCACCAGCGAGTACCAGACGATCTGCCGCGCCGTCTCGTCGTCGCCGCGCACGACCGGCAGCATCGGGATCCGCGCCGCCGCGTAGTCGCGCTTGATCAGCAAGGCGAGCGCCCAGAAGTGCGGCGGCGTCCAGAAGAAGACGATCAGGAAGAGCAGCAGCGCCGGCACGGTCAGGTTGCCGGTCACCGCGGCCCAGCCCACGAGCGGCGGGATCGCGCCGGCCGCACCGCCGATGACGATGTTCTGCGGCGTGGAGCGCTTCAGCCAGCGGGTGTAGACGAGCACGTAGAACAGGTTCCCGACGAGCGCGAGCACCGCCGTCAGCACGTTCACGAGCGACGCGAGCAGGACGAACGAAAAGGCCGACAGCGCGAGCCCGAACTCCAGTGCATGCGCCGGCGCGACGCGGTTGCCCGCGACCGGGCGGGAGCCGGTGCGCGGCATCAGCCGGTCGATGTCGCGGTCGAGCACGTGGTTGAGCGCGCTCGCCCCGCCGCAAGCCAGCGCGAGGCCGACCATCGTCACGACGAACACCTCGGCACCCGGCCAGCCGCGAGCGCCGACGAACATCCCGGCCGCGCCGGTCAGCAGGAGCAGCGTCATGATCCGCGGCTTGGTCAGCGTCACGTAGTCGCGCCAGGGAGCCCGAGGAGCCGGTTCGCCACGGAAGCAGCCCGAGGCGGCGACCGAAGCGGCCGCGAAGGCGAGCCCGGCCAGCCCCAGGTGGGCGGGCCGCGTGATCACGAGGGCGGCCCCGAGGAACGAGACCAAGGCGGCGCCCGACGCGCGGAGCAGCCGCCGGTGGGCGATCCAGGCCGCCGCGACGACGGCGCACAGCGGCGGCAGCGCCAGCGCGGCCAGCACCCGGTGCGCGGCGCCGAGCTGAAGCGAGCCGCTGATCACCGCGGCGAGGCAGGCGCCGGCCGCAGCGATCGCGGTCAGCCGTAGCCAGGGCCCGGGGCGAACGTCAGTCACCCGCCACCGCCAGTCGCCGCCGCAGGTCGCGCAGCGGCCGCGGGCTCGAGACGTAGGGAACCTTGTCGAAGTTGTGCGGCGGCGGCGGCGAGGTCGTGTACCACTCGAGCGTGTCCGCGAGCCAGGGATCGTTCACGGCCCGGACACCCGACTTCGAAGTCATCACGACGTTCACGAGGAACACTGCGATTCCCAGCGCCATCACTCCCGAGCCGATCGTCGACGTGAGGTTGTACCACTCCCAGATCCCGCCGTGATAGTAGGTGTAGATACGCCTCGGCATCCCGAGCAACCCGAGCATGTGCATCGGGAAGAAGGTCAGGTTCATGCCGATGAACGTCAGCCAGAAGCTGAGCTTGCCTAGCCGCTCGTCGAGCATCTTCCCGAACATCTTCGGCCACCAGTAGTAGAGCCCGGCGAAGATCCCGAAGATCGAGCCGCCGAAGAGCACGTAGTGGAGGTGGGCGACGACGTAGTACGTGTCCTGCACCTGCCAGTCGAACGGGTAGGCGGCGACGAAGATCCCCGAGAGGCCGCCGATCGTGAAGACCGCGATGAAGCCGAGCGCGAACAGCATCGCCGTGTCGAAGTGGAGGTTCCCGCGCCAGGTGGTCGCCAGCCAGTTGAAGATCTTGATCCCGGTCGGGACGGCGATGATCATCGACGAGACCATGAAGAACCCCTGCAAATAGCCCGGAAGTCCCACCGTGAACATGTGGTGGGCCCAGACCAGCATGGAGTAGAAGCCGATCGCGACGGTGGAGAGCGCGATCGCCGTGTAGCCGAAGATCGGCTTACGCGCGAAGACCGGGATCACCTCCGAGATGATTCCCATCGCGGGCAGGATCATGATGTAGACCTCGGGGTGGCCGAAAAACCAGAAGACGTGCTGGTAGAGCAGCGCGTTGCCGCCCTGGGCCGGCAGGAAGAAATGCGTGCCGGCCTGGCGGTCGAGCAATAGCAGCGTCAGCCCGGCCGAGAGCGCGGGCAGCACGACGACGAGCAACGCGGCGTAGACCTCCATCGACCAGACGAAGAGCGGCATCCGCATCCAGGTCATGCCCGGCGTGCGCATGTTCTGGATCGTGACCAGGAAGTTGATCGCTCCCGCGAGCGACGCGAACGTCAGGACGTGAAGCGACAGGATCCAGAGGTCCTGGCCGTGGCCCGGCGAGTAGCTGTCCGAGAGCGGCACGTACCCGGTCCAGCCGGCCTTCGGCGCGCCGCCGGCGGCGAACCAGCTCGCGTAGAGGATGATCCCGCCGAACAGGAACAGCCAGTAGGAGAGCGCGTTCAGCCGCGGGAAGGCCATGTCGCGCGCGCCGATCATCAGCGGCACGAGGTAGTTCCCGAAGCCGGCGAGGATCGGGACGATGACCAGGAAGATCATCGTCGTGCCGTGCATCGTGAACAGCTCGTCGTAGCTGTTCTTGGTGACCACGTGCTCGTTGGGCGTCGCGAGCTGGGCCCGCATCAGGAGCGCGAGGATCCCGCCGGCGATGAAGAAGACCAGCGAGGTGACGATGTAGAGGATCCCGATCCGCTTGTGGTCGGTCGTCGTCAGCCAGCTCGAGAAGCGGCCGCGCGAGAGCAGCACCTCGGGCGGAACGGTCTCGACCCTAACCGCCACTTGGCTTCACCTTGAATCGCTTCTGCAGGTAGTCGATCGTCGCATTCAGTTGCTGGTCGCTCCAGTCGCTGCCCACGGCCGGCATCGCATTGCGGCCCTGGCGGAAGAGGAGCGTCAGCGCCTTGCGGTCGGCGAGCAGCGGGCTCTGCGCGATCGGCGGGCCGATCAGCCCCTGGCCGTTCATCCCGTGGCACTTGGCGCAGACGCCGTTGAACGTGTCGTGGCCGACGTCGTCCGCCGTGCGCGCCTTCAGCCAGGTCTGGTACTCGGCGGGCGGCACCACCTCGACCGAGGTCAGCATCTGCGCGTGCAGCATCCCGCAGAATTCGGCGCACTGGCCGTGGAAGGTGCCGAGCTTGGTCGGCCGCCAGGAGGTCCGGTTCGTCCGCCCCGGGATCGCGTCGACCTTGCCGCCGAGGGCCGGTACCCACCAGCTGTGGTTGACGTCGCCCGAGACGATCTCGAGGTGCGCGACCTTGTCGAAGGGCAGCCGCAGGTCGTCGATCGCGACCTTGCCGTTGGGATAGGTGAACTCCCAGTAGTACTGGTGGCCCTCGATCCGGATCGTCGGCGCCGAGGTTGCCGCCGAGACGCCGGTGCCGTTGATCCCGGAGATCTCGTAGAAGACGAAGCCGACGATCACTGCCAGGATCAGGACCGGGCCTGCGGTCCAGGCCAGCTCGAGCTTCGTGTGCCCGCGGATCTGCGCGCCCTCGACCTTGCGTGCGCGGCCGCGGCTGCGGTAGCGGACGACGAAGACGACGAGCGTCACCTCGACCAGCAGGAAGATCGCAGCGGTGACCGCGAGGATCAGCCAGTAGACCGTGCGGATATGTGCGGCTCCCGGTGAGGCGGGCGAGGGTGGCGCCACGCCGCCGTTTCCCGCCGCGGCCGTCCCGGCGAGGGCGAGCGCGAGCAGCGCGACGCACGTGAGGACACGACGGAACCGGGCCACGGGCGCTGGCATTCTACGAGGGGTGGGAGGAGGAACGCGCGTACAGCTGCCGGCCGGGATCGGCGAGGGGTTCGAGGTGTTCGTGAACGGGATCCCCCAGCAGGCCGGCAAGGACTTCCGCCGCGAGGGCGACGAGCTCGTGTTCGACCGGCCGCTGGCGCGCGAGGGGCGGCTCGGCTTCTGGCGCTGGCTCTCGCTCTTTCTCGGCGTGGCCGGCACCTACCGCCAGAACGACAGCGTGGACGTGATCTACCAGGCCGCCGGCCGGCGCCACGTCGCCGCCGGCCTGCCGCTGCGCGACGACTAGCTCGTCTCGGGGAGCTCGACCAGCTCGCCGTCGACCTGGACGCTCTCCAGGTCCAGCCGGCAGTCTTCGGCCCAGCGCGCGACAGCGTGCAGCACAGCTTCGAGCTCGTCTTCGGAGCTCTCCTCGACCCTCACTTCCCAGCGCTCGTCTCCGAGCGGCAAAAGGTCGGTTTGCGCGAACGGCACGAGATCGCGGACGAGCTGCGTGGCAGCGGATGTCGTCGGCGCCTCGATGCGGACGGTACGGATGGCGGCTCCCCTCGGCGGCGGCGGAGCCCCAAGGGTATCGAAGGGTGATCCGGATCCGGTCACGCGGCGTTCAGGCGGCGTTCAGGTTGCCGCCGGGAGCATTCAGCTCGTGGACACGCGCCGTTCTCAGCTCGCCATCGTCTTGCCGGCGGTCCTAGCGGCCGCCGGGTGCGGCGGAGCAGGTACGAAGGCCCCGAGCTCCTCCTCGCCCACTAAGCCGAACGCGACGACGCCGGCATCCACGTCCCCGGGCGCGCTTCAGGCCGAGGCCGCATCCGCCGCGACTGGGGACATCCCCGATAACCAGATCTACCTCGCCTACCGCTCGCCGGGGGGCTGGTCGATCAAGTATCCGGAGGGATGGGCCAGGAGCGGCGGCTCGAACGCGACCCTCTTCCGCGACAAGAGCAACGTCGTGCGGATCGTCATTCGCCCGGGCACCGCTCCGACCACCGCGCAGGTTCGAAGCGACTCCTCTCTACGGCAGGCTCATATCAGCTCGGCTCCTGCCGAGATGAGCATCAGGGGTACCCGCGCGATCAAGGTCGTCTACACGACCCGGAGCGCGCCGAATCCCGTCACCGGGAAGCGAGTGACGCTGACCGTCGACCGCTACTACCTCGCGCGGGCCCATAAGGTCGCGACGATCGATCTCGGCACTCCGGTGGGGGTCGACAACGTCGACGCCTACCGGCTGATGATCGAGAGCTTCCGGTGGAGGTAAGGAGCCTCTACCGCGAGCCTGAGCGTCAGGAAGAAGTCGAATGGGGCGCGCTCGAGTTGCACGACGTCTTCAAGATCTTCCGCGCAGGCGCGACGGACGTGGTCGCGCTGCGCGGGCTTGACCTGCGCGTCGAGCGCGGCGAGCTCGTCGCCTTCCTCGGGCCTTCCGGCTCGGGAAAGACGACCTTCCTCCAGCTCGCCGCGGGCCTCGACCAGCCCTCCGCAGGGGAGGTGCGCGTGGCCGGACGGTCGCTGTCCCGGATGGACGACGCGGATCTCGCCGAATATCGGGCGAAAGAGCTCGCCCTGATCTTCCAGACCGGGAATCTCTGGCCCGCGCTGACCGCCCGCGAGAACGTCGTCGTCTCGCTCCGCTTGGCGGGACGCGACGGCGAAGCGGCCGACGAGGCACTCGCCACTTTCGGGCTCGCGGCTCGCAGCAGTCATCGCGCAGGCGCGCTCTCGGGCGGCGAGCAGCAGCGTGTCGCGATCGCTGCGGCCGCCGCGCGCGGCGCGCCTCTCGTTCTTGCGGATGAGCCCACGGCCGAGCTCGACGAACGCAACGAAGAAGTCGTGCTCGAGGAGCTCCGGCATCTCCGACGAGAGTTCACCGCCACGGTTGTCGTCGTGACCCACTCGCCGTCGGTTGCCGCGTCGGCCGACCGCGTGGTCGAGATCCGCGACGGGAGAGTCACGGTGTGACGGGGCTCGCCTGCTGCCGTGGGGTCTCCGTCGTGTACGGGCGCGGCGAAGCCGAGGTGACGGCTCTCGCGGACATCGACTTCGACGTTGGCGAGGGCGAGACGGTCGCGCTCCTTGGCCGTTCGGGCTCTGGCAAGACGACCTTGTTGCATGTTCTCGGAGGTCTGGTCGAAGCTACCTCCGGCACCGTCGAGCGGGCCTCACACGCGAGCTACGTCCTGCAGAGCGCGAACCTCCTGCCTCATTTCACAGTGATCGAGAACGTGAACTTCGCCGCGCACGTGGCCTCCCGAGAGAGCCGGGCGGGGCTGGGGCCCGAGGAGCTGCTCGAGCTCGTGGGCCTGTCGCACCGGCTCGACCAGCTTCCAGGTGAGCTCTCCGGCGGCGAGGAGCAGCGCGTCGCGATCGCCCGTGGCCTGGCTCAGGCCCCCAGGCTGCTGCTCTGCGACGAGCCCACGGGCCACCTCGACTCGGACACGGGCGCGCGCGTACTCGATCTGCTGGAAACTCTCCAGCGCCAGTTCGGCTTCGGGCTCGTGCTCGCCACGCACGATTCGGGCGTGGCGTCCCGGCTGGAGCGCGAGGTCGAGCTTCACGACGGGCAAATCGCCCGCGAGCCGGTGGAGGCGTGACGCTCTTCGCCCTGCGCGGATTGGCTCGGGCTCCGGGCCGCACCGCGGCTAGGGTCCTCGTCCTGGCGGCCGCGGTCGCACTGCTCGCCGCGATGCTGCTCTTCGTCGGCCACTCTCTACGCACGATGACCGGCAGCGCCGTCCGCAGCGTCCCGCTCGACTGGCAGGGCCCGGTCGGCTCCTACCGCGCTGCTCGGCAGCTCGCGCGCGGGATTGCGACCCAGGCGGGGATCCTGGAGACGGCGCCGGTGGCGACGGCGCCGTTCGCGGGAACCGCGCACCGGGCCGCGGTCGGCGAGATCCACTCGGCTTCGGGTGCCGTCCTCGCGGTCGGGCCCGAGTATCCCGCGCACATCAAGACATTCAGGTTCCTCCGCGGCGGGCTCGAGCAAGGCGCGATCGTCCTCGACCAGCAGCTCGCGGCGACGCTGCAGGCCCAGCCTGGCGACACGATCACGCTGACTCCCAGGCGGGGTGCGAAGCCGATTTCCTTCCGGGTGTCCGGCATCGCGCTCGTCACCTCGCCGGACGTGCTCTTCCAGCCGCTCAACCCGGTATCCGGGCCTGCCCCGGCGCAGCCTCCCGCCGACGTCGCGATCCTTCCCATCGGCACCTTCGCCCGGCGAGTGGCTCCCGCCCTCCGGTCGATCGCAGGCGGAACTTCGGGGTCGTCCGCCGTGCCGGGAGCCCAGTCCGGCACCCAGTGGCAGGTCCAGGCCCAGGTCGATCCGCGTGCGCTCGGAGGGAGTCCCTCGGCCGCGCTGAAGCAGGCGACCCAGATCCGCAACCGCGTCGTGCGCTCGTTCCCAGGGCGGATCCAGTTCGTGGACAACCTCGGCGACAGCCTCAACACCGCCGCCGGGGACGCCCTCTACGCGGAGACGCTCTACATCATGCTCGCAGTGCCGGGAGCACTCATCGCGCTCGGGCTCGCATATCTGGCGGCGCTGGGGACCGTCGAGCGGGACCGCCGCGACCTCGCGCTGCTGAGAGCGAGAGGGGCGTCCCGCCGCTCCCTGCTCGCGCTCGCCGGTGCTGAGAGCGCCGTCGTCGGCCTCCTCGCCGGCGTGATCGGGACCGGCGCGGCGCTGCTGACGGTGCGGTTCCTCGTCAGCGGCTCTGGGACGGTCGGCCTCGTCCGGGGGCTCGTCACGCTCGCGATCTGTTCGGCGCTCGCTTGGATCGGCGCGTTCACCGCGCGTGTTGGAGCCGGGCTCGCCGCCTTCCGCGGCTCGGTCTCTCAGGCTCGCCGGCCGGTTCGGCGTCCAGAACGACCTCTCTGGCAGCGCCTCTACCTCGACGTGCTTGCGCTCGCGGTGAGCGGGCTCGTTTACTGGCTCACAGTGAGGACCGGCTTCTCCGCGGTGGTCAACCCCGATTCCAACCCGACGCTCTCGCTCTCGGTCTACATGTTCCTCGCGCCCGCGCTGCTCTGGCTCGGGGCGACGTTGCTACTGGCCAGAGCCTGCGGATGGGCAGTCGCCTGGATCGCGCGGACAGTCGCCGGCGAACGGGCAGCGAGCACGACCGGCTTCTTGCTCGCGAGCGCGGGCAGAAGAGGCGCGGCGATCAACCGCGGCCTCGTGATCACGGCGCTCCTGCTCGCGTTCGGCGTCAGCCTCGGGGTCTTCACGGCCACATACGACCAGCAGACTCGTGTGGACGCGCAGCTCTCGCTTGGCGCCGACGTCGTTGTCGACGCGCCACCGGGCGCGGTTGCGAAGAACAGGCTTGTCAGCAGGATCGAGAGGGTCTCCGGCATCTCGGGCACGGCCGCCGTCGACCACTCGTACGCGTATGTCGGCCCGGACCTGCAGGACACGTTCGGCATCGACCCCGGGACGATCACGCACGGCACGACGCTGCGTGATTCCTACTTCCTCGGCGGAAGCGCCGCGCAGATGCTGGCCCGGCTGAAGGCCCGGCCCGACGGCATCCTCGTCTCGCGTGAGACCGTCACCGACTATTCGCTCGCGATCGGCGACCTCCTGAAGCTCCGCGTGCTCGACCGGCGGACGGGCACGTTTCGCGTTGCGCCCTTCCATGTGGCCGGCGTCGTCCAGGAGTTCCCCTCGGCTCCTCGCGACTCGTTCATGGTCTCGAACCTTGCGTATCTCGAACGCGTCACCCACGACCCCGGGCCGAACGTCGTCCTCGCGAAGGCATCTTCCGGCCCCGCTGCCGTTGCGCACCGTGTTTCGGAAGAGACGCGCAGCTCCGGCGCGGTCGTCAAGAACATCCGGCAGCAGGCGGCCCAAACCGTGAGCTCGATCACAACCGTCGACCTGGCCGGGATCAGCCGGATCGAGGAGGTCTTCGCCGTCCTGCTCGCTGCCGCTGCGATCGGGCTCTTCGTGCTCGTTGGGCTCGCCGAGCGCCGCCACGAGCTCGCGACGATGAAGGCGCTCGGTGCCTCGTTGCGATCGGTCGCGGCCTTTGTCTGGAGCGAGGCGGCGCTCGTCCTCGTCGCCGCTCTCGCGCTGGCGGCTCTGCTGGGTTGGCTTCTGGCCGAGATGCTCGTCGCGATGTTGCAGCACGTTTTTGACCCGCCACCCGATCACCTCGCCGTCCCGTGGGCTTTCCTGGGCGCCCTCACGGGTGCAGCTGTGCTCGGCGGGGCCGTAGCCGTGGCTCTCGCGTCGCGGGGCCTGGCGCGGCTACGGTTGGGGTCGATATTGCGGGAGGAGTGATGGAACCGCGAGTCCTGATCGTCGAAGACGACGCCGAGCTGCGTGGGATCCTCGTTCGGGGTCTCGCCGAGGAGGGCTTTCGTCCCGAGGCGACACCGAACGGCGCCGACCTGCTCCGCCGGGCCGTTGCCGAGCCCGCCGACGCACTCGTCGTCGACATCGGCTTGCCCGACACGGACGGCCGCGACCTCTGCCAGGCGCTTCGCGCGCAAGGCGTCGAGGCACCGGTGCTCTTCCTCACGGCCCGCGACGCGCTCGTCGAGCGCCTCTCCGGTTTCCGGGCCGGCGGCGACGACTACCTCACCAAGCCGTTCGCCTTCGCAGAGCTCGTCGCGCGACTCCAGGCACTCCTGCGCAGGAGCCGTCCAGAGGAGCCTTCCGAGCACGGAGAGTTGCGCCTCGACCCCACCCGCCACGCGGTGGCTCTCGGGGAGCGCTCGTCTTCTCTCACGCCGACTGAATACCGGCTGCTGGGCCGGCTGCTGAGCGAGAGCGGCAGCGTCGTCCGGCGGCGCGAGCTGGTGCGGGCCGGCTGGGCCGAGGGAGCAATCGTGCACGAAAACACGCTGGACGCCTACATCTCGCGCTTGCGCCGGAAGCTCCTCGAGCTCGAGGCGCCGGTCGAGATCCTGACGGCCCACGGCGTCGGCTACCGGCTCGAATGAGGAGCTTCACGTTCGGCGGCATCCGGACTCGCCTGCTCCTGGCGGTCATCGGTGCGGTTGCTGTGGCCGTCGCGGTGATGACAGTGGGCTTCAATCTTCTGCTCGCGCGGAACCTCTCGCACAACGCGAGCGATCTGGCTCGCGCGCGTGCGGCGGCCCAGCTGACTGCCTTGCAACCGACCAAGGGGGGCCTCGACCCTGGCGACGTGCCCGACCAGGCAGGGGGCGAAAGCCAGTTCTGGGTCTTCGCTCGCGGCAAGGCGCTGAGAGCGCCGCGCTCCTCGAAGCTCGTCGCCGCAACGGCACGCTCGCTGGCCGGCGGCGGGCGTCGCTTCCTCGACGTCGACAGCGCCGACGTTCGCCTCTATGCAATGCCGGCCGTCTTCGAGGGCAGGCGACTGGGCACCGTCGTCGCCGGCGTCTCCCTCGCGCCGTACGAACAGACCAGGCGGACGGCACTGTTCGACTCGCTCGCACTGGCACTTCTGCTTCTGCTCGTCGTCGCGCTCGCGGCCCGCTGGGTCCTCGCGGCGGCCTTTCGCCCGGTCGAGCGGATGACCAGGGCGGCCGCCGACTGGAGCGAACACCGGCTCGAGCGGCGCTTCGAGCTCGGTGAACCCCACGACGAGCTCACGCGGCTCGCGGCGATGCTCGACAGCCTCCTCGACCGCATCGCCGCGAGTCTCCGGCGCGAGCAGCGCTTCTCGGCCGAGCTCTCGCACGAGCTGCGGACGCCGGTGTCGAGGATCGTCGCGGAGGCCGACCTCGCGCTGCGGCGCGAGCGCAGCGGCTCCGAGTATCGGGCGGCCCTGGAGGTCGTGCTCCGCAATGCGAAGGACGTCGCGTCGACGATCGAGGCTCTCGTCGCCGCTTCACAGCAGGAGGCGGGCCTCATCAGCGGCACTGCCGACGCCTACCAGGCAGCCGCGAAGGCGGTCGGCGCCTGCGAGCACCGGGCTTCGACGTGTGGGGTCGACCTCGAGCTCGACCGGCCTCCCGCGCCGCTACGCGTTGGCGTCGATCCAGAACTCGCCGCGCGGACGCTCCAGCCGGTTGTCGAGAACGCGGTCCGCTACGGCCGGACGCGGGCCAGGCTCTCGCTGGCGCGGAACGGGACGAGGGTCGTCTTTCTCGTCGAGGACGACGGCCCTGGGGTTCCCGAGGACGAGCGCGAGCGGATCTTCGAGGCGGGCCACCGCGGAGGCGCCGGACAGAACGGCGGCGGTGATGGCGCGGGGCTCGGGCTGGCGCTGGCGCGCAGGCTGGCCCGCGCGGCGTCCGGGGACGTCGAGGCGCTGCCGAGCGACAACGGCGGGCGCTTCGCCGTCAGCCTGCCGACCGCCTAGTCGGGGTGCGCCAGCACCTCGTCGAGGATCCCGAGGCCTTCGGCAAGCTCCTCGCGGGTGATCGTCAGCGGCGGGCAGACCATGACCACGTTCCAGTGGGTCATCAGGTAGAGCCCACGCTCCATCGCGGCCTTCATCAGCACAGCCATCGGCGCGAGCGCCTCGCCCGACGCGTTGAACGGGACGAGCGGCTCGCGGGTCTCGCGGTCGCGGACGAGCTCGATGCCCCAGAAGAGGCCCTTGCCGCGCACCTCGCCGATCGACGGATGCTTCCCGGCCAGGCGCGGCAGCTCCTCCGCGAGGAC
>VAWL01000175.1 GCA_005883965.1 Actinomycetota bacterium | reverse complement strand
GTTCACCTTCTCCGGGTCGGCCCCGAGCATCTCGGTCGAGTTGAGCACCACCGAGGAGAACGCCTCGTTCAGCTCGACCCGCTCGACGTCGTCGATGGACTTGCCCGCCTTCTCGAGCGCGATCGCGCCGGCCCTGGCCGGAGTGCGCGCGAGGTAGGCGAACTCGTCCGCCACGTAGCCCTGCGCGAGGATCGTCGCCAGCACCTCGAGCCCGCGCCGCTTCGCGAACTCCTCGCTCGTCACGACCAGCGCGCCGGCGCCGTCGTTCACGCCGGGCGCGTTCCCCGCCGTCGTCGTCCCCTCGGGATCGAAGACGGGCTTCAGCTGCGAGAGTTTCTCGAGCGAGGTGTCGCGCCGCGGCCCCTCGTCGACGGCGAAGTCGCCGACCGGGACGAGCTCCGGGTCGAAGCGCCCCTCGTCGATCGCCTTGACCGCGCGCTCGTGCGATCGGAGCGCCCAGCGGTCCTGATCCTCCCGCGAGATCCCGAGCTCGCGCGAGACGAACGACGCTTGCTCGACCATGTGCCGGTCGTCGAAGGTCGAGGTCAGCCCGTCGTGGGTCATCAGGTCGATCAAGGTGCCGTCGCCGAGCCGGTAGCCGAAGCGCGCCTTCTTCAACGCGTAGGGCGCGTTCGTCATCGACTCCATTCCGCCCGCGACGACGACCTCGACGTCGCCCGCGCGGATCATCTGGTCGGCGATCTCGACCGCGCGTACCGAGGACGCGCAGACCTTGTTGATCGTGTCCGAGGGCAGTTCCACCGGCAGCCCCGCGCCGACCGTGGCCTGCCGCGCGGGCGCCTGGCCGGCGCCGCCCTGCAGAACCTGGCCCATGATCGCGTACTCGACCTCCTCGTTCTCGACCCCGGCGCGGTCGAGCGCGGCCCGGATCGCGATCGCGCCGAGCTCGGTCGCCTGGTAGCCGCCCAGCGCGCCGCCGAGCCTCCCGAAAGGCGTCCGTACGGCCGAGACGATCACGGAGCGGGACATCGCCCTGAGCCTAGCGAGTGAGGTCGAGCCCGGGCCCGAGCCGCTGGGCGAAGGCCGCGACCAGGCGAATGGCGGCGTCCACGTCGGCGAGAGCGGCAACCTCGGTCGGCGTGTGGATGTAGCGGGTCGGAATCGAGATCAAGCCCGTGGCCGTCCCTGCGCGGCTCGCGTAGGCCGCGTCCATGTCCGTGTTCGTCGCGCCCGCGGAGACGTTGACCGCATACGGGATGCCGTCGGCGTCGGCGGCCTCGACCAGCAGGTCGAAGACCTTCGGGCTGATCGTCGAGCCGCGGTTGACGATCGGCCCCGCGCCCAGCTTCGCCTCGCCGTCCATCTTGGGGTCGCCGTCCGGCACGTCCGTCGCCCCGGTGACGTCGACCGCGAGCACGACCTGCGGATCCAGCGCGAACACCGTGGTGCGCGCGCCGCCGAAGTCGCCGACCTCCTCCTGGACGGCGGCGACCGCTACGACCTCACCGGGCGCGCCGCCCCGCTCGGCGACGAGCCGAGCCGCCTCGAGCGCGACGTAGGCGCCGAGGCGGTTGTCGAGGGAGCGTGAGGCGAAGCGCCCGCCTGCGAGCTCAACCGGCTCGCCGGCGATCACCGCGGCGTCGCCGATCTGCACGAGCTCCAGCGCCTCGTCGCGCGAGCTCGCGCCGATGTCCAGGTAGAGCTCGTCGAGCTCGAGCCGTGGGATCTCCTCGCCGCGCTTCGGCGGCCGGCGCCACTTGCGCCCGACGACGCCCTGCACCGGCCCGTCGCGCGTCAGCAGCTCGACCCGCTGGCCGAGCAGCACCTCCGCCCGCCAGCCCCCCACGGTGAGGAAGGACAGGAACCCGCTCTCGTCCACGTGCGTGACCATCAGCCCGATCTCGTCGATGTGACCGAGCACGGCGAGGGTCGGCCCGCCCCCTGTTCCGTCCACCCGGGCGACCGACGAGCCGAGCGCGTCGCCCGATACGCCGGCGAAGGAAGAAGCCGCCTCGCGCCACACTGCCGAAGCCGCCGTCTCGTAGCCCGACGGCCCGGGCGCGGTCAGCAGGCGGCGCAGGAGATCCGGCAGCGGCATAACGCGCGCAGCCTAACGCCCGTGGCCCTGGCCACTTGACGAGGCCGCCCCGCGACGCCTACCCTGCGGGAGATGACTCCTGCACCGCGCATCTGGGGCTGGGCCTGGCGCCACGAGCGGGGCGGGAGCGTCGGCTGACCTGACCTAGACGCAACCCCGTTCCGCTCGAGACCTCCAAGCCGGAGGTCTTTTTCGTGCTCATGAACGCACTCACCGTGATCTCAACCGACCTCCTAACCCCGCTCGGGGCCTACCTCCGGCTGCGCGAAGGCGGGCGCGCGAGCTTCCTGCTCGAGTCCGTCGAGCGCGGCAGGCTAGGGCGGCACTCCTTCGTCGGCTGCGGCTCGCGCCTGGTCGGCTTCGACGAGGCTGAGAGCTGCGGCGAGCCCGTCGTCGGCTACCTCGGCTACGACCACGCCGCAGTGCTGGAGCCGACGGTGCCGCTCCCGGAGGCCGGACGCGACCTTCCGGAGGGCCGCTTCGTCATCGCCGAGACGCTCGTGCGCTTCGACCACGCGGCGGGGATGGCCGAGGTGCTGGCCGGCGACACGGCCGAGATCACCTCGCTCCTGCACGGCGCGCTCCCGGAGCACGCGGCCGGCAGTGGCGCAGCCTCGGGCTCGACCAGGCGCCTGCCCTCGCGGCACGAATACGAGCGCGCGGTCGTGAAGGCCAAGGAGCACATCCGCGCCGGCGACGCGTTCCAGATCGTCCTTTCGCAGCGCGCCGAGCGGCCGACTTCCGCGAGTGCGCTCGACATCTACCGATCGCTGCGGCGCGTGAACCCCTCGCCGTACCTGTTCCTGCTCGAGCTCGACGGCCTGGCGCTCGTAGGCTCTTCGCCAGAGACGCTGGTCAAGGCCGAGGGCCGCGCCGCGTCGCTGAACCCGATCGCCGGCACGACCCGGCCGGGCGAAGGCGACGCCGAGCGGCTCCTCTCGTCCGAGAAAGACCGCGCCGAGCACGTGATGCTGGTCGACCTCGGGCGCAACGACCTCTCGCGCGTCTGCCGGCCGGGCACGGTGCGCGTGGCGAGATTCCTCGAGCCGGAGCGTTTCTCGCACGTCACGCACCTCGTCTCCGAGGTCGTCGGCGAGCTCGAGCCCGGCGTCTCGCACTTCGAGCTCCTGCGCGCCAGCTTCCCGGCCGGCACCGTCTCCGGCGCGCCGAAGGTGCGGGCGATGCAGATCATCTCGGAGCTCGAGCGCTACCGCCGCGGCCCGTACGCGGGCGCGGTCCTCTACGCGCTGCCGGGCGAGGCGCTCGACGCGTGCATTGCAATTCGAACCATTGTCTTGACGGACGGGGTCGCGCTCCTCCAGGCCGGCGCGGGGATCGTCGCCGACTCCGACCCGGGGGCCGAGCACGACGAGTGCCTGCGCAAGCTGGCCGCGCTTGAGACCGCGATCGAGCTCGCGGAGGCTCGCTCGTGATCTTGCTGATCGACAACTACGACTCGTTCACGTACAACCTCGCCCATCTGTTCGGCGAGCTCGGAGCGGAGGTGGTCGTGCGCCGGAACGACGCGATCGACCCCGACGAGGCGGAGAGGCTCACACCTTCGCATCTCGTCGTGTCCCCCGGCCCCGGCCGACCGGCCGGCGCGGGGGTCAGCGTCGAGCTCGTCCGGCGGCTCGGCGAGCGCGTGCCGACGCTCGGCGTCTGCCTCGGCCACCAGGCGATCGTCGAGGCCTTCGGCGGCGAGGTCGGCCCCTCGCGCCGCCTCGTCCACGGTAAGGCGAGCGAGATCGACCACGACGGACGCGGGCTCTTCCAGGGCCTGCCGGAGCGGTTCGAGGCCGGCCGCTACCACTCGCTCGCGGCAACGCAGGTGCCCGACTGCCTCGAGGTCTCGGCGACCTGCGCGGACGGCGAGGTGATGGCCGTCCGCCACCGCGAGCTCCCCGTCGACGGCGTCCAGTTCCACCCCGAGTCGGTGCTGACCCCGATCGGGCCCGAGCTCGCGCGCAACTTCCTCGAGGCCGCGCGATGACGGTGCAGGAGGCCCTCGCCCGGCTGCTCGATGGCCACGACCTCTCGCGCGAGCAGGCCCGGGACGTGATGAACGAGGTGATGCAGGGCGACGCGACCTCGGCGCAGATCGGCGGCTTCCTGGTCGCGCTGCGCCTGAAGGGCGAGACCGCGGACGAGATCGCGGGCTGCGCCGAGGCGATGCGGGCTCACGTGCTGGCCGTGAAACCGAAGCGCGAGGACCTGGTCGACACCGCCGGGACCGGCGGCGACGGGCAACGCACGATTAACATCTCGACCGCGGCGGCGCTCCTCGCTGCCGCGGCCGGCGCTGCGGTCGCGAAGCACGGCAACCGCGCGGTCTCGTCGGCGTCGGGCTCGGCCGACGTGCTCGAGGCGCTCGGCTTCCGGCTCGAGCTCCCGCCCGATCGGATCGAGCGCTCGATCGACGAGCTCGGCTTCGGCTTCCTCTTCGCGCCCACGCACCACCCCGCGATGCGCCACGCCGCGCCCGTACGGCGCGAGCTGGCCACCCGTACGGTCTTCAACGTGCTCGGCCCGCTGACCAACCCCGCGGGGGCGCGGGCGCAGGTGGTCGGCGTCTACGCTCCGGCATTGGTGAGGACGATCGCGGAGGTGCTCGCGCAGCTCGGCGCCCGCCGGGCGTTCGTCGTCCACGGCGCGGGCGGGATCGACGAGCTTTCGCCGGCCGGACCGAACCTGGTCTGCGAGGTCGTCGAGGGCGCGGTGCACGAGCGCGAGATCGACCCGCTCGACCTCGGCGTCCCACGCTGCGACCCGGACGAGCTGCGCGGCGGCTCGCCAGAGGAGAACGCGGCGGCGATCCGCGCGGTCTTCGCCGGCGAGGAAGGCGGCCGCCGCTCCGCGATCCTCCTGAATGCGGCCGGCGCGATCGCCGCGGCCGGCCACGCCGCCGACCTGCGCGACGGCCTCGAGCTTGCTCGCGAGGCGCTCGACTCTGGCGCGGCTGCAGGCCGGCTCGACGAGCTGATCGCCTTCTCGCGGGGAGAGGTCCCGGCGTGAGGTTGCGCGACGCCCTCGCCGAGCCCGGTCTCCGTGCGATCGCCGAGATCAAGCGCCGCTCGCCCTCGGCCGGCGACCTGCGCCCTGAGGCCGATCCGGCCCAGCTCGCCGCGGCGTTCGAGCGAGCCGGTGCGGCGGCGGTCTCCGTGCTCGTCGACGAGCGCTTCGCGGGGAGCCCTGCAGATCTCACCGCCGCGAGATCCGCCAGCCGCCTGCCGTTGCTCGCGAAGGGGTTCTTCTCCGAGCGTCGGGAGCTGGAAGAGCTCCGGGAGCTCGGGGCGGACGGCGTGCTCCTGCTCCTGCGCGACCTCGACGACTCGCAGGCTCGCGAGCTGATGGGCGCCGCCGAGGAGCTCGGGCTCGACGCGCTGGTCGAGGCGCACGACGCGGAGGAGCTCGAGCGCGCGGTCGAGCTCGGCGCGGCCGTGATCGGCGTCAACGCGCGCGACCTGAACACCTTCGAGATCGACCGGGCGGCCCAGCTCGCGCTCGTCGAGCGCGCACCGCGCGACCGGGTCGTGATCGCCGAGAGCGCGATCGCCTCGCGGGCGCAGGGCGCCGAGGCCGAGCTCGCCGGCGCCGACGCGATCCTGGTCGGCTCGACCCTGATGCGCGCCGCCGACCCGGCCGCGAAGCTCTCCGAGCTGATCTCGCGCCCGCTCGTCAAGGTTTGCGGGCTGACGCGCGATGAGGACGTCGCCGTCGCGGCCGAGGCGGGCGCCGACCTCGCCGGTTTCATCCTCGCCCGCGAGACACCGCGCCGCGCGCCCGGCGTGCTCCCCGTCCCGGAGACGATGATCTCCGTCGCCGTGCATGTCGGCGAGGTGACCGACGACGGCGCCCACCTCGTCCAGCTCTACCCGCGCGAGAACGGCCACCGGGCGAGAGACGGCGTGCTCCTGCGCGGAGACCAGGAGGTCGCGAAGGTCGTGGACCGCCACTGGCAGGAGACCGACCCGACGCACTACGAGCGGGCCAGGGCGGCCGAGGGCCGCGTCGTCCTCGCCGGCGGGCTCGGCCCCGAGAACGTGCGTGAGGCGATCGAGAGCGTCCGCCCCTGGGCGGTCGACGCGAGCTCGAGCCTCGAGCTCGAGCCGGGGATCAAGGATCATGCGCGCGTGCGCGCCTACGTGGAGGCCGCTCGCGGCGTAGGCTCGACGGAGCCGCGCAGGAGCGGAAGCGCCGGCTCTGCCGGCGCTGGGAGCGGGCCAGATTGGAGCTGACCTACGGCGAGTACGGCGGCCGCTTCGTCCCCGAGACGCTGATCCCGGCGCTCGACGAGCTCGAGGCGGGCTGGCACGAGGCCTGGGCGGACGAAGCCTTCCGCGCCGAGCTGGACGAGCTCGGCCGCTCGTACGCCGGCCGGCCGACGCCGCTCACGCTCGCCGAGCGCTTCGCCCCGGGCAAGCGGCTCTACCTGAAGCGCGAGGACCTGCTTCACACCGGCGCGCACAAGCTCAACAACGCTCTCGGCCAGGCGCTGCTCGCGCTCCGGCTCGGCAAGCGGCGGATCGTCGCCGAGACCGGCGCGGGCCAGCACGGCGTCGCGGCCGCGACCGTCTGCGCGCGCTTCGGTCTCGACTGCGTCGTCTACATGGGCGCCGAGGACATGCGGCGCCAGCGGCCGAACGTCGAGCGTATGGGCCTGCTCGGCGCCGAAGTGTGCGCGGTCGAGTTCGGCACGCGAACGCTCAAGGAGGCGACGAGCGAGGCGATCCGCGACTGGATCGGCAGCGTCGAGAAGACCCACTACCTGATCGGCTCCTGTGTCGGCCCGCAGCCGTACCCCGAGATCGTGCGGGAGCTGCAGGCCGTGATCGGCCGCGAGGCGCGCGGGCAGATCCTCGAGCTCGAAGGCCGGCTGCCGGAAGTCGCGATCGCCTGCGTCGGCGGCGGCTCGAACGCGATCGGGCTCTTCGCCGGCTTCCTGGACGACTCCGAGGTACGGCTCGTCGGCGTCGAGGCCGGAGGGGCAGCCAGCCTCGGCTCGGGCCGGACGGCCGTGCTCCACGGCTCGCGCTCCTCGGTCCTCGCCGACGCAGACGGGCAGGTGCTGGACGCCGACTCGATCTCGGCCGGGCTCGACTACCCGGGCTCGGGGCCCGAGCACGCGTTCCTCCGCGACTCCGGGCGCGCCGAGTACGTGACCACCTCGGACGAGGAAGCGGTCGAAGCCTTCCGTCGCCTGGCCCGAACGGAGGGGATCGTGCCGGCGCTCGAGCCCGCCCACGCATTCGCCCGCGTCGCCGAGCTCGACGAACAGCTCGTGCTACTGAACCTCTCCGGCCGCGGCGACAAGGACCTCGAAGAGGTGCTCGCCAGGTGATCCACGAGTTCGAGCCGACTCACTTCCAGACGACGATCGGCTCGCACGAGCCGGTCCTCCGGGTCGCGAGCGGCGACGTCATCCGCACCTGGACGGTCGACTCCGGCGGCTACGACCGGCACGGGAACGACATCACGGAAGGCGGCAACCCGCAGACCGGGCCGTTCTACGTCGAGGGCGCGGAGCGGGGCGACACCCTCCGTGTGCGCTTCGAGCGGATCCGGCCCAACCGCACGCGCGGGGTGACCGGCGGCTTGGTCGCCCCGAACGTCGTCGACCCGGGCTTCGTCCCGGAGCTCGGCCCGCGGAACAGCGAGGACTGGTGGGAGCTCGACCTCGAGCGCGGAACTGCGCGCCTCCACGACCCGCCGCCGGGGCTCCAGTCGCTCGGCGAGCTCCCCCTCGATCCGATGCTCGGCTGCTTCGGCGTCGCGCCGCCTCAGGGACAGGCGATCTCGTGCGCAACTTCTGGCGAGCACGGCGGCAACATGGACTATCGCGGCTTCCGCGAGGGCGTCGTCGTCGACTTCCCGGTCTTCGCCGAGGGCGGCCTCCTGCACGTCGGCGACGGCCACGCGCTCCAGGGCGACGGCGAGATCGTCGGCACCGGGATCGAGGTGTCGATGGACGTCGAGCTCACGGTCGAGGTGCTGAAAGGCAAGGCGATCTGCTGGCCGCGCGCCGAGGACGAGTCGTTCGTGATGGCGGTCGGGAACGCCCGCCCGCTCGACCAGGCCGTCCAGCATGCGACGACGGAGCTTCTGAAGCTGCTGCGAGACGACCACGGGCTCGACTACCGCGCCGGCTCGGCACTGCTCGGCCAGTGCATCCGCTACGACGTCGGCAACGTCTTCGACCCGGCCTACACGATGGTCGCCAAGGTCGAGAAGGCGCTTCTGGAGCGGCTGTGAGGAAGACGCTCGTCGTCTACCTGATGAGCGGCCCCGAGACGCCCGCGCTGGCCGAGGCCGCCGTCGACGCCGGTGCTGACCTAGTGGAGCTCGGCTTCCCCTTCTCCGACCCGCTCGCGGACGGGCCGGTCATCCGCCGCGCCGCCGAGCGGGCTCTTGCGGAGGGCATGCGCACAGGGGCCTGCCTCGAGCTCCTCGCCGAGACCCGGGCACGCCTGCCGGAGACCCCGCTCGTGCCGATGACCTACTCGTCGCTGCTGGAGGCCTACGGCTGGGAACGCTTCGCGGAGGAGGCGTGCGCGGCGGGCGCCACGAGCCTGATCGTCGCCGACCTCCCCGCGGGCGACCGCCCCGAGCTGCGCCGAATCCAGCTGGTCGCGCCGACCTCGACCGACGAGCGGATCCGCCTCGCAGCCGCCGGGACCGACGGCTGGCTCTACCTTGTGACCGTCACCGGCACGACCGGCGCGCGCGACGATCTCTCGCCCGCGCTCGCGGGGTTGGTTGACCGCGCCCGCCGCGCTACCGAGCTGCCGCTCTACGCGGGCTTCGGCATCTCGACGCCCGAACAGGCGCACGCCGCCGCGCAGCTGGCCGACGGGATCGTGGTGGGAACGAGCGCCCTCGAAGCGGCCGAGAAGGGCGCGGAAGCGCTTGCGGCCTACGTTGAGAGCCTGCGCGGCGCGCTCGACGGCGCCGCGGTTCCGGCCTGAGCGTGGCCACCGTCTTGATCGACGCGCGCAACGTCCTGCGCTCGCAGTGGCCGAACGTGCCGGAGCACCAGCTCGTCCGGCGAGCGCTCGACTGGGCGCAGCGGCACGACCACGAGCTCGTTCTCGTCTTCGACGGAAAGGCGCCGGGCGCCGTCACGGGCACGCAACGCCTCGACGAGCGGACGCTCCTCGTCGGCTCCGGCGCGGAGAGCGCCGACGACTGGCTGATCCGCGAGGCGCCCGGCTATCCGAGCGCGTGGCTCGTCACCTCCGACCGCGCGCTGCGCGAGGCCGCGGGCGCCGGAGCCGAGCGCCTGATCGGGGGCGGCGCCTTCCTCCGCGAGCTGAACGCCTGAGCCGGCCCGCGGGACCGTCGAAAAGAAACGTGCGCATTTTCCGAACTTCGGCTCGCCGGACCTCTTGCGCTCGGTCGGCCGAGGCTCTAGTTTCCCGCCTGCACCGAGCACGGGACGCGAGTAGGTCGAAGCCGTCTCTGAGGGCACTAGGCGGAAGCCGAAGGTCAGTGGGGGCGGGGGACGAAAGCGCACCCGGCTCGGTGAACTTTTGGTCCGGCCTGGTTCTAGGAGCTAGTAGCCGTAGCCCTTGGTCGTCGTCGTCCCGGTCGAGGTGCCGCCGCCCGTGCCGGTCATGCCTCCGCTGCCGCTTGCCGCGAGCGCGCCGGCCATGCCCATGCTCTTGTGGAACTTGCAGTAGAACGAGAGGGCGCTGGACTTGGGTGCCCTGGATGACAGTCGGCTTGAAGTAGTAGTCGTCGATCTCGACCTCGGCGCTCGAGCTGACGGTCTTCGTGCCGTGGTCGTTAGCCGTTACGCCGGCGATCGTCTTCTGTCCGCCGCTCCCGCTGCTGCTGCTGGTGCTCGGCTTGGCCGTGCTCTTGCCGCCGCAGCCGGTGACCGCGACGGCGAGGAGGCCGAGGAGCGCCCCGGCCATCGCTGCATGCTTCATCTCGTCACTCCTCTCACCATCTGGACGTCAGGGGTACGCCGGCGCCGCCGTCTCGGTTTCGAGCGGGCTCAGCGCGGCTGCGGCACGATCCGGATGTAGGGCTTCGGCGACTCCCACTCGCCGAAGATCTCCTTCGCGTCGTCGTCCGAGACAGATCCGGCGATGATCACATCGTCGCCTTGCTCCCAGTTGACCGGCGTCGCCACCTTGTGCTGAGCCGTCAGCTGCAGCGAGTCGATCACGCGCAAGACCTCGTCGAAGTTGCGGCCGGTCGTCATCGGATAGATGAGGACCAGCTTGACCTTCTTGTCCGGCCCGATCACGAAGACGTTGCGCACGGTCTGGTTGTCGGCCGGCGTCCGGTCCTTCGGGTCGCCCGAGACGTCGCCGGGCAGCATGTCGTAGAGCTTCGAGACCTCGAAGTCCGAGTCGCCGATGATCGGGTAGTTCGGTGCCTCGCCCTGCGTCTCTGCGATGTCCTTCGCCCACCCCTCGTGGTCGCCCGTCGAGTCGACCGACAGGCCGATGATCTTGACGTTGCGCTTGTCGAACTCTGGCTTGATCCTGGCCATGTAGCCGAGCTCGGTCGTGCAGACCGGCGTGAAGTCCTTCGGGTGCGAGAACAGCACCGCCCAGGAGTCTCCGATCCAATCGTGGAAGCTGATCGGGCCTTCGGTGGTCTGCGCCTGGAAGTCCGGCGCGGTGTCTCCGATCTTGACAGCCATGCTCTCCCCTCCTTGCCGACTCGGTCGCGATGATTCTCTCAAGAAACGATGAGAGGCGGCCGGAGCTTCCCGGGTCTCGCCTCGGAGGGGCCTAGTCGTGCAGGAGCTCGAAGACCAGGAAGGCGAACCCGCCGAGCGCGAGCCAGATCGCCGGCCCGACGACCAGCGCGAAGGTGAGGCCCCACAGGAAGCCGTGGCTCTCCTCCAGGTCCTCGTGGTTCCATTCCTCGTAGGCGGCGAGGTTCACGCCGGTCGCGAACGGGCTCGTGGCGAGCTCCTCCCAGAGACGGCCGTCGCAGGTCGGACACGACGGCAGCACGTGGGCGGAAACGAGCCTCCGCCCGCAGGCGACGCAGCAGAAGAGCCCTCTCGCGACCGCGCCGGCCTGCCAGAACTCGATGCACTCGTCGGCGGGGCCGAGGGCGGCGCCGGCCGGCGCCGCCCTCTCGTGATCGACCCGAAGCGAGCTCATCGCGGCAGCCTCACCGAGCTCTTCTTGCGGGCCTGGGCATGCGGCGTCTTCGCGACCACCAGGACGACGAGCCTCTTGCCGAGAGCGGCCTTGCGCAGCCGCAGGCCAAGGGTCACTTTCCCCCTGGGGCCCGTGGAAGTCGCGTGCGGGCGGCGTGCGAGGCGCCCACGCTTCGTCGAGGAGACGCTGACCCGGGCGCCGTGGATCAGGCGCCCCAGGCGATCCTTGACAGTGACCACCATCTTCAGGCGGTGATGGCGGTGGACGTTGCCTTTCAGGTACCGGACCTTGACGATCCGTACGCCGATGGCGTTGGCGGCCGAGACCGTCTGCTGCGCGGTGATCGTCTCGGAGTTGCCGCTCGAGTCGACGGCGTCGAGCGTGATCTCCTTCGTCGTGCCCGGCACCTTGATCGTGAACATGTGGTCGCTCGAGAGCTGGCCGAGGACGTCTTCTCCGTTCAAGGTCAGGCTGCTGAGCTGGCCCTGGTCGAGCACTCCTCCCGTGACCACCAGCGACTTCCCGTCCGTGACCGGCTGCAGGAGCGATACCCCGGCCCGGGTGAGATCGTCCAGCACGCCGGCCGGGATCACGCCGGTCGATCCCACGATCGTCCCGAGCGGGACCTGGAAGACGACGTTCTGGCTCCCCTGTTGGCCGTTGATCCCGAAGTCGAGCGTCGAGGTACCGGCAAGATTGACCGTCGTGGCGAAGTGGCCGGCCGAGTCGAGGCCGACAGGCTGCCCGTTCACGGTCAGCTTCAAGCTGCTGCTGTCACCGCCGACGGTGCCGTTGAAGGCTGCGGTCCCGTTGGCGACGACGATCGGGCCGAGCTCGAGCGGCGGTGCGGCCGACGACCTCGCCCCCAGCGCGAACGCCAGGGCAAGCGCGAGACCGACGGGAACCACGAGGTGAAGCGGTGAAGCGGCTTTGTGTGTCGGTATGCGGCTCATGCCCACCAAGGGACCGGCCGCCCGAAAAACTTGCGCCCCTTTGGCAACCGTCCGGAAGGCCCGGCCGACCTGGCGCAGTGGGGATGGTCATTGAGGGAGAGGTGCGCCGGGCCGGCCGGGATGTCACCGCACCTGTGAAGAGGCCGCGGCGCCCCGAAACTTGCGCGGCCGGCGCCCCTTTCCGCGTCAGGAGACGACTGCGAAGTGGGCCATCATCCCCATCGCGTGGTGCTCGAGGATGTGGCAGTGGTACATCCACTCCCCCGGCCGATCGTCGGGCAGCCACGCGATCCTGACCTGCCCATTGCTGGGCACGTTCACCGTGTCCTCCCACGACGAGAACGATCGCGGCTTGCCATCTTCTGTGACCACCTGGAAGAAGAAGCCGTGCAGGTGGAACGGGTGATCCTGCCCGGTCTCGTTGATGAGATCCCAGACTTGGAGGTCGCCGACCCGGACCGGCTCTCCGCGCTGGTGGTGCCCGCCGTGCATCAGCGCCTTCATGTCGATCGTGCGGGTCGGCGACGCGCTGCTGTCTACGAGAGGCTCGATCTCGCGCAAGGCGCGCGGCACGTCCGCCTGCGAAGGAGCGGCGGGGCCAACTCGGAGCGTTGCGAAGCGCTCTGGCTCCGACTCGCCTTTGCCCCGGTCGTACGGAAGAGCCGTCACGTCCAGCAGCTCGCCTTCCTCGAACGGGCCGACCGCCAGGTCGACCCGCTCGCCGGGCGTCACGAGAACCTCCGTGAGTTCGCGCGGCTCCCCGATCAGCCCTCCGTCAGTCCCGATGACTGAAAACGGCCGTCCGCCGAGGGACAGCCGGACGTAGCGGGAGTTGGCCGCGTTGACGATCCGCCAGCGCTCGATCTGCCCGGCCGAGATCTCGAGCTCCGGCTCCTGCCTACCGTTCACGAGTCGCACGTCCCCCTCGCGGCCGGCGTGATGCTCGTGCTCGTCGCCGAACAGCGCCACGTCCCCGTCGGCGCGGAGCTTGAGATCGTCGAAGATGAGAACTTGCTCGCCGTCGACGGCCGGCTCATCTGATCCGCGAACGACCAGCGCCCCGTAGAGACCGCGCTCGACCTGCTCGGTCTCGTTGACGTGCGAGTGGTACCAGAGCGTCGCCGCGTCCGGCAGGACAAACCGGTACTCGAACGATTCCCCCGGGGCAACCGCCCGCTGCACCGCTTCCGTCCCGTCCATCGGCGCCGGAAGGCGCAACCCATGCCAATGGATCGTCGTCGGCTGGTCCAGGCGATTCGTAAGCTCGACTACGAGCGTGTCGCCTACTTCCGCCTCCAGCAAGGGCCCCGGCACCTGCCCAGCGAAGCCGAAACCTCGAATGGACCTTCCCGGTGTGAATTCCCAGTCGAACTCGCGGGCCTCGAGCTGCACGGCAATCTTCCGCCCGCCAGGCGTTGTCTCGATCTGCATCTCAGTTACCTCCTGCCGTAGTGACCGTGCGCTTGCAGGGACGGGGCGTCCCGCGGGGGGCCAGGCCAGGCCAGATGAATGCGATAGCGGCTTCACAGGCTACCGCGAATCAGACCTGACGCCGTCGTTCCTGTGCCTCGTCCTGCCTCAGCGCCCGTGCGGCGAAGCGACTCCCTCAAGACGCGAAAGGCGCCGTTTCCGGCGCCTTTCGCAGTAGCGGGGGCAGGATTTGAACCTGCGACCTCCGGGTTATGAGCCCGGCGAGCTACCTGACTGCTCCACCCCGCGTCGCGAGGCGCAGTTTACCACCGCTGCGTCAGCCCTTGTAGCCGATCACCGCCTCCTGCGGACGGGCGGCAAGAGACGCGAAACCGAGGAAGAACAGCACGGTGACCGCGCCGGCGAGAACCGTCGCGCGCTCCGTGGGGGCGCCGCTTCCGGCGACGACGAGCCACGTGAGCACGGTCAGCAAGAGGCCGTTTCCCATCCTCGCGCCAAGACCGATGGCCACCTGCTCGTCGCGGCCGCTCTCGGCGCACGAGAGGGCGCGCAGCATCCACGCGATCGCGAGCACGAACGGCTGCACCAGTAACGCAAGCACGGGCTCGAGCGCCACGCACAGCACGGCGTCCCCGGCGACGAGCGCACAGAGGCTGAGCCCGCACGTCGGGCCCTTGCCGAACCGCAGCAAGATCGTCGGCTTGCCGTAGCGCGCGTCGCCGGCCCGGTCGCGGAAGTCCTTCAGCACGATCCGCGCCGCGAAGAGCAGGAAGAGCGCGAACGTCAGCATCGAGCGCGTGTGGCGCAGATCGCCTCCCGCCGCGACGATCCCGAGCGAGTACGGCACGATCACGTAGGCGATCCCGAGAGCGAGTGGCGCTCCCGCCATCCGATACGACAGCCGCACCGGCCGCGCCGAGTAGGCCTGGCTGACGACGAGCGACCCCAGCACGAGCAGCACGCCACTCCGGCCGAGCGGGAGCGCTGCCAGCACGGTCGCTGCGAAGGCGAGCAGGTGCAGGACGAGTAGCTCGCGGCGCGTCGCCGTCCCTTCGACGAGCGGCCGCCCCGCGTCGCGCGGGTGGTTGACCTTGTCGATCTCCTCGTCGGCGAGGTCGTTCAGCGCCGTTGCCGCCACGTAGCTCGAGGAGAGCGCGACGGCGGCGAAGAGATAGGACGCGCCGAGCGCTAGGCTCCCCTCGCGCGCTGCGCCGAGGAGCATGAACAGGGCGACCATCGCGGCCACGCGGTACCGGAGCATGACCACGTAGAGCCAGGGCAGCTTCGTCACTTCGGCGTTACGACCTTGAGTGGCCAGAGTGACGTCAGCACCAGCACGTAGACCACCCAGAGCACGTGGTAGAGCGCGAGGAAGTAGAGGCCGATCCAGAAGAAGCTCATGAACAAGCTCGCGTCACCGACGAGCCGCGCCCGCTCTGCGGTCGAGTTGAACGCAGCCGCCGCGAGCGCCGTTGCGCAGGCCAGGACGATCCCAATCATCAACGAGAGGCTCGACGAGAAGACGAAATCGAGGTAGCTGAGCCCCGCGGCGATCGGTACGAGCACTAGCAGCAGCGCGCCGCCGCTCGCCACGAGGAGGACGGTCAGGACAACGACGCCGATCACGAGGGTCCGGCCCTTGACGAAGCGCGGGACCGGGTCGTCGGGCGCGAGGTGCTCGATTTTGGCGCGGAAGTACTTGTACAGCACAACGTACGCCGCGAGGTACAGGCAGAAGACGCAGGCCGCAGCGACGACCGCCATGACCGGGTCGTCGATACTGATGATCCCGTCGAGGGTGCGTTGCTGGTTCACCTCGTAGAACCCGTGCGGCGCGAGCGCCAGCTTGACCACGATCACCAGCACGTTGAAGACCACCGTGTAGAGCGCGGCGGCCGCCGGCAGGCCGAGGTCGCTGCGAAGGCCCCAGAACAGGAGCGGCGCGCAGATCGCGCCGACGACGACGGCCGTCACGAGCAGCATCCCGACGGGAGGGACATCGCCGCTCGTCGAGACCGTGTGCGGCGCGAGCGCCACAACCGCGAGCGACAGCGCGCCCGCCACGAGCAGCTTGAGGAGGAGCGACGGCGTCAGCGCCGCCGCGCTTGTTACTTGTTGCGACGACACTCCTCCAACTAGTCAAGCGCCGCGATCGGATGACCGCCCGCCCGCGCTCCCGGCACTAGCATCGAGCATGTGCGCGTCGGCGTCGTCGATCTCGGAACCAACTCCACGCGACTCCTGGTCGCTGACGTGCACGACGGGCGCGTGGAGGAGGTTGCGCGCGAGCTCACGATCACGCGTCTCGGCGAGGGCGTGGACGAGCGGCGAAAGCTGCTGCCGGTCGCGGTCGCGCGCGTCCGCAATGTCCTCTCCGACTACCGCCGAGAGCTCGAGCGGCTCGGCGCAGACCGCGTGCTCGTTCTCGCCACCAGCTCCGTCCGCGACGCGGAGAACGGCGAGGCGTTCCTGGGCGAGATCGAGTGGAGCTACGGCTTCACGACGCGGCTGCTCTCCGGCGAGGAGGAGGCCGAGCTGACGCGGCGCGGGGTCGCCGGCGGGCGCGAGCTCGATCCCGACGCGCTCGTGGTCGACATCGGCGGCGGCTCGACCGAGCTGATCACCGAGCGCGAACAGATCAGCCTCGATGTCGGCTCGGTGCGCCTGACGGAACGCTTCCTCCATTCCGACCCGCCGGCCGGGGAGGAGCTCGACGCCGCAGCCAGAGCGGTCCGCGAGCTGCTTCCCGACCTGCACCCGACAGAGGCGATCGGCGTCGCCGGCACGATCACGAGCCTGGCCGCGCTCGAGCTCGGCGAGTACGACCCCGAGCGGGTCCACGGGTACCGCCTCTCGCGCGAGGCCGTCGAGGCCCAGCTCGAACACCTCGCCTCCCTCCCGCTCGACGAACGCCGCGGGCTGCCGGGCCTCGACCCGGACCGTGCACCGGTGATCGTCGCCGGAGCGGCGATCATCAACGAGGTGATGAAGCGCTATGACCTTGCGGAGCTCGAGGTCAGCGAGCGCGACCTCCTCCACGGCGCCGCGCTCGCGGCGGCCGCTCTGGCCGAGCCGCAGGAGGGCGAGGCCCCTCCCGGCGCCTACACCTGCTGCTAGAGCTCTTCCAAAGGCGGCGGCGGCTCGTCTTCCGCCAGCCGGCGTCTCAGCACACTGCGGGAGAGCACGCCCACGAGCCGCCCGTCCTCGACGACCGGCACGCGCTCGGCGTCGTGTTCCTCGAGGAAGCGGAAGGCCGCATCGAGCGGCACATCGGGCTCCAGCGTCCAGTGCGCCGGCTCCGCGATCTCGCCCAGCCCGGTCGAGCGCGGGTCGCGTCCCGCGGCGACCACCTCGCGCACCAGCGTCTTGCGGGTGATCACGCCGACGAAGCGCCCGTCGTCGCAGACGTACACCGCGCGCACGTCCGGCTCGGTCAGGTGCTCCCCGGCCGCCTGCGCCGAGGCCGAGCCTTCCAGCGTCAGCGGCTCAGGGATCATCGCGTCGCGCGCGCGGGCCTCGGTCACGGGTAAATCCCCCGGGACGTGAGCGCGCCCGCGACCTCGCGGATCCCCGAGACGAGCGCCGCGCTGCGCAGCGAGATGCCCTGCTCATCCGCCAGCCGCCAGACGCGGTCGAAGGCGTCCCCGAGCTGGTCGGCCAGCTTGGCGCGGATCTCCGCCCGGCTCCAGAAGAGCCGGCCGAGGTCCTGCACCCACTCGAAGTACGAGACGGTCACGCCGCCGGCGTTGGTGAGCACGTCGGGAAGGACGGCGATCCCGCGGTCGGCGAGGATCGCGTCGCCCTCGAGCGAGGTGGGGCCGTTCGCGCCCTCGGCGATCAGCTTCGCCTTGATGCGCCCGGCGTTCTCGCCGGTGACCTGGTCTTCGCGGGCGGCGAGGGCGAGGATGTCGCATGGCAGCTCCAGGAGCTCCTCGTTCGTCACCCGCTCGCCGCCTTCGTAGCCCGCAAGCGAGCCGTGTTCCTCTGCAAAGCTCCGCAGCGCCGGGATGTCGAGCCCGCGCTCGTCGTGGACGCCTCCGGAGAGATCCGAAACCGCGACCACCTTGGCGCCCTGGTCGTGCAGCTCGCCGGCCGCGACGCCGCCGACGTTGCCGAAGCCCTGGACGACGCAGCGCTGCTCGCCGAGCCGCCAGCCGAGCCGCTGGCAGGCGCGCGCGATCACCATCACGACCCCGGCGCCCGTGGCCTCGTGCCGGAAGAGCGAGCCGCCGAGGGCGATCGGCTTGCCGGTGACGATCTCCGGAACCGCGTGGCCGGCCTGCATCGAGTAGGTGTCCATCATCCAGGCCATCGTCTGCTCGTTTGTCGCCATGTCGGGCGCGGGGATGTCGGCCTGCGGGCCGATGATCGGCAGCAGCTCGGCCGTGAAGCGCCGGGTCAGCTTCTGGAGCTCGGCCGGCGAGAGGTCTTTCGGGCTGCAGCGCAGACCGCCCTTGGCGCCGCCGTACGGCAGCCGCAGGAGCGCGCACTTCCAGGTCATCCACATCGCGAGCGCGGCGCACTCGCCGAGCGTGACCTCCATGTCGTAGCGAACGCCGCCCTTCGAGGGGCCGAGCACCGTCGAGTGCTGGACCCGGTAGGC
This sequence comes from Actinomycetota bacterium, assembly GCA_005883965.1. Taxonomy (GTDB): domain Bacteria; phylum Actinomycetota; class Thermoleophilia; order Gaiellales; family Gaiellaceae; genus AC-32. The sequence goes on along the minus strand of VAWL01000175.1, from coordinate 7,046 downwards.
CGGGAAGACGCCGAGCTTTCCGGAGTCGAGGTGGACGGGGACGCTGACGACGAGCGCGCGCTCCGGGTAGCGCAGCCGTTCGGCCACGAAGTCCTCGATGTCGGCATGCGGCAGCGCCTGCTCGAACTGCGCAAGCGCGGTGCGGTAGAGCGGCGTCTCCCACTCCAGCTCGCCGCGCCCGGGCGAAACCTCCTGCACCTCAGCCATCGGACTGAGTCTAGTGCGGGCTCTCGCCTCAACCCCTCGGTTCGCCGGCGGGCAAAGCGAGATGCCGGGGGAGGGACTCGAACCCTCATGCGGGCCGAAGCCCACACCTGGTTTTAAGCCAGGCGCGTATGTCCAGTTTCGCCACCCCGGCGCGGCGAAGGATAGCCCCGGCGAGAGGCTGTTTAGAGCCCGCCGGTGAAGGCGTAGGAGGACGGGATCGTCTTCGGACGCTTGCCGATCGCGAACACGATCTCCTGGTGGCGCTTGAGGATCAGCGTGCTCGGGTCCCCGGTGAAGGGGGCGCCGTTGACGTACATGGTCCACGCCGTCTTCGGCTTGCAGTAGCCGCCGATGCACGTGTCCGTCAGCCGCACACCCCAGACCCCGAAGAACTCGCCCAGCGTGAACGTGCGCTTGGTCGGCGACTCGACGTGCATGATCCCGCTCGTGTCGTGCGTGTGGAGCTGGGTCAGGAACTGGCCGTCGTAGATGCCGATCAGGGCCGGAACCGGCTCGTGCTTGCCGTTCACGAAGATGTCCAGGTGCTGGTGGATGTGGACGACCTCGCCCTCGGCGCCGAGCGCGCTCAGGCCGAGCGGCTTCAGGCGGTCAGGAAGATGGTCGAGGCCGGCATTCCAGGGCGCCGGTCCGGTCTGGAGGCCGACGAGCTTGCTCTGGTCGACCGCGGAGCCCGAGGTCGGGCCGCTCTTGCCGCCGCCGTTGTTGTTGGTCAGCGCGAACACGAGCACGACTACCGAGATCGCCGCGATGCCGGTTGCGGCGAAGGCAACCGAGATCCACAGCGTGCGCCGCTCCTCCGTCGTGCGGGGTTGGCGGCGGTCGACGCGGCGCTGGGGCGCCTGGACCTTCCTCGGAGGGGCCGGTGTGCGGGACTTCTTGGCCAACGGGCGGGCGAAGGGTAGCAGCAGGTTCGAAGACCCTTGACACGTGGGTAGGAGGGGCAGTAGGGTCGTCCGGTCAGATCCGGAGGGCCGAAAGGTCGTCCGGATCTGGCGTTTTCGGCGGCCGTTTCAGTTACCTTCCGGTATCCACGAAGGAGGCCGTATGAGTTGGCTCGACAAGTTGCTCGGCCGCGGGAAGAAGACCGCGGGCGAGATGACCGGCGACAGCTCGATGAAGCGCGAGGGCATGCACCAGGAGCAGGCGGGCATGGCCGACGACCGCGCCAAGAGCGCTGAGGAGATGGCGCAGGAAGAGCGCGATCGCGCGGCTGAGCACAAGGCTCAGACCTAACCCATACCGCGCGTCATCAGGGTTTTCGAGGGCGGCCTTGCGGCCGCCCTCGTGCTGTCCGACGCCGCCTCTAGGGTTCGTCGGCTCATGACCGCGTTACTCGTCCTCCTCGTAGTTGTCGCCGGCGGCGCCGCGCTCGCCGCGTGGCTGCCGCGCGCGCTCGACCGCCTGCTCTCGGCGCGCAACGCCGAGATGGACGGGCGCATGCGGACGATGAACGAGATCGTCGACCGGCGCCTCGCCGAGCTCGACACCAAGGTCGATCGGCGCCTTGAGCACGCGAGCAAGCAGACGAACGCGATCCACCGCCAGCTCGGCGCGGTCGGGCAGGCGACGGAACAGCTCGCGGAGCAGGCGAAGGGGCTCGGAGAGCTGCAGCAGATCCTGCGGCCACCCAAGGCCCGCGGCGGCTTCGGTGAGCTTCTGCTCGGCCAGCTGCTCGCGGACCGGTTGCCGCCCAACGCGTACGAGACGCAGTACGGCTTCCCGGGCGGCGAGCGGGTCGACGCGGTGATCAAGGTCGACAAGCTCGTCCCGATCGACTCCAAGTTCCCGCTCGACAACTTCGAGCGGATGGTGAGCGCGGACAACGACATCGAGCGGCAGCAGCACGAGAAGCTGTTTGCGCGGGACGTGAAGGCGCATATCGACGCGATTGCCTCCAAGTACATCCGGCCCGAGGAAGGCACCTACGACTTCGCGTTCATGTACCTCCCGTCGGAGGCGATCTACTACGAGCTCGCTTGCGGTAAAACCGGCGCGTTGCTCGAGTACGCGCACGGGAAGCGCGTCGTCCCGGTCTCCCCCACCACGCTCGATGCCTACCTGCGCGTGATCATGCTCGGCCTCAAGGGCCTGCAGATCGAGCAGAACGCGCAGAAGGTGATGGCCTACTGCGCCCAACTCCAGACGGAGTTCGGGAAGTTCAAGGAAGACTTCGAGCTGGTCGGGACGCACCTGGACCGCGCGCAGAAGAAGTTCTTCGAGTCCGAGAAGCACCTGGGCAAGTTCGAGACGAAGCTCGAGCAGGCAGCGGACTCCCCGGCCGAGGTGGCGGCGCCCGCCGAGGCGCACGAGCTTCCGCTTGCCGTCGACGCGGCGTAGCGGTTACGCCGGCGCCGGCTGCTGTTCTTTGAGGTAGCGAATCAACCCGCCCGCGACGACGATCTCTCGCTCGCGGGGGAGCAGGTCGTGCGTGAGCGTGATGGTGCCTACGCCCTCGATCTCGGTCTCGAGCTCGTCCTCGCCCTCGGCGATCGAGTGCAGCCGAGAGATCGTCCACGTCTGGCCGAGCTCGGCCTTGTCGTAGTCGGCCTGGTCCTGGAAGAGCAGCGGCACAATCCCCTGGGCGATCAGGTTGCGCCGGTGGATGCGCGCGAAGCCCTTCGCGATCACCGCGCGGACGCCGAGCTGCGCGGGCGCCAGTGCCGCATGCTCGCGACTCGAGCCCTGGCCGTAGTTGTCGCCGGCGACGATGAAGCCTCCGCCCCACTCGTGGGCACGCTTCGGGAACTCCTTGTCGCGGTGCTGGAAGGTGAACTCTGCGATCGCCGGGACGTTCGAGCGGTACGCCATCACGGTCGCGCCGTCCGGCGAGAGGTCGCCGGTGGAGATGTCGTCGGGGGCGACAATCAGCACGCGCATCTTCAGCTCGTCCGGGAGCGCCTTCTGCGCAGGCGGCGGCTTGATGTTCGGGCCGCGCGGGATCTGAATCGAGGCTGCCTCGTCGGCGGGCACCGGCTCGAGGATGTGCCTCTGGACAACCTCGGGCCTCGCCTCGGGCCGGGGCGGAATCTCCGGCGCCGGCAGCTCGCGCGGGTCCGAGATCACGCCCGTCAGCATCGACGCGGCCGCGACGGACGGTGAGCAGAGGTAGACCTGGTCGTCCGCGGTGCCGCTGCGGCCGGGGAAATTGCGGTTGAAGGTGCGCAACGAGGCCGAGCCCGACGGCGGTGCCTGGCCCATCCCGACGCACGGGCCGCACGCCGGCTCGAGCATCCGGACGCCGGCCATGAGCAGGTCGACGTAGGTGCCCGAGCGCGTGATCTGGTCGAGGATCTGCCGCGAGCCGGGCGTGGCGGTCGCCGAGACGAGCTTTTCGGAGAGCTCGTGGCCGCGCAGGACCGCGCCGCAGACGGCGAGGTCCTCATACGACGAGTTGACCGACGAGCCGATGCAGACTTGCGTCAGCTCGGTGCCGACGAGCTCGTCGACCGGCACGACGTTTCCCGGCGAAGACGGCTTGGCGACGAGCGGGACGAGCGCCGCGAGGTCGATGTGCTCCTCCTCGTCGAAGTCGCCGGTGTCGCCGGTCTCGAGCGCGGTGAAGTCCTCCTCGCGGCCCTGCTCGGCCAGCCAGGAGCGCGTCTCGTCGTCGGCCGGAAACACGGCGCCGGTGGCGCCGAGCTCGGCGATCATGTTCGCGATCGTGCCGCGCTCGGTGTAGCTCAGCGTCGAGAGGCCCGGCCCGGTGAACTCGAAGATCGCGCCGCGTCCGCCGCGGACGGTGCGCCGGCGGAGCAGCTCGAGGATCACGTCCTTCGCCTGGATCCACGGTCGCTGCAGCTCGTTCTCGAGGAAGACGCCGACGATCTTCGGGCACGGCAGCTCGAACGGGTGCCCGGCCATGCAGACGGCGACGTCGAGCCCGCCCGCGCCGATCGCGATCATCCCGCACGAGCCCGACTGGGTCGTGTGCGAGTCCGCGCCGACCAGCGTCTTGCCCGGCATCGCGAAGCGCTCGCAGTGGACGTAGTGGCAGATGCCGTTGCCGGGCCGCGAGAACCAGAGCCCGTAGCGCCCGGCCATCGCCTGCAGGAAGCGATGGTCGTCGGGGTTCTTGAAGTCGATCTGGAGGATGTTGTGGTCGACGTAGACCACGGCCGTCTCGACCTGGACGCGATCGACCCCGAACAGCTCGAACTGCATGCAGGCCATCGTCCCGGTCGCGTCCTGCGCCAGGGTTTGGTCGACCCGAAGCGCGATCTCCTGACCGGGAACCAGCTCGCCGCGCTCGAGGTGGTCTTCGAGGATCGTGCGCGCGAGGGAGGCCATCACCCAGAGTATTCCTGAACCGGCCTCGCCTGCCGCTCAGTAGCGCAGTAGCGCGCCGATGCCCTCGACCGGCTCGAGGTCGTGCCGGGTGCTGAGCGCAGAGACCGTGCCGCCGTTGGCAAGCGTCCGGTGGACGGCCAGGTCCAGCCCGTGCTCGTTCTCCTCCATCTCGGCCCCGTCCAGCGGGCAGGACCCGGCCTCGGCCGAGAGCCGCCCGCACTTCGGGCAGCGCCAGGCGTGACGGTCGACTCCGTCCTCGTAGAGGAGGACGTCGACGCGGCCGTCCGAGGCCGCCTCGAGCGTCTGCGGCCAGCCGGCGGCAGCGCGGCCGTTGCGGCCGGCGGCCTCCTGCCAGCGCTCGGCCAGCTCGCTCTCCTGCTCGGCCCGCCACTTTTCGACCAGCGGCTCGACCGCCTCGTAGAGCTCCGGCGCCCCCGCGTGCGCGTCGGCACTCGTCCAGCCGATCAGCGCGTTGCGGACCTCGTGCGAAAGCTCTTCCTCGAGCTCGGCCCGCGTCTCCTCCGAGACGACCAGCACCACGCGGGCGCCGCGCAGGCGTCGAACCTGCCGGGCGAGCAGCTCGGCCACGTCGCGCAGGTGGTCCTGGACGACCTTCTCGATATGGCGCTGGTAGCGCGACTGTGACCAGCCGCCCTGATCGTGCCGGCCCGGCGCCTCGTCGTGCTGCTCGACGATCTCCTCGAGCCGACCCGCCCGCAGCCGGTAGAGATCGCCGCGCTCGCGCCCGACGAAGCCGACGACCACGCCGTCGTCGCGGCCGACGAGCGGCACGAGCGGTGCGAGGTAGAACTCGAAGTCGACCAGCGAGCGGTCGGGCACGCGTTCGCTCAGGGCAAGCGTGTGCCAGGCGCCGTCGACGCCGTCACAGAAGACGGCGTACCCGTGCGAGCCCTCCCGGCTGAACTCGTCGTCGAAGAACGCGCGCAACCGGTCGAGGTCTGCACGCATCCCTTGCCGCTGCTCGTGCGTGAGCTCCGACTTGCTCGCCGACTCCCAGCGGCTGACCCCGTCGAGGAGCGCGTTGACGCGCGTGTCGACCGCTTCCGGTGTCGGCGACTCGCTGGGGTCGAGGTCGAGATAGAGGCTGATCGCACACCCCTTCGCCGCCCGGAAGGCCGCGAGGTCGCGCAGGACATCCCAGGTGACCGTCGCCGCCATCCTCGCCTCCCTTGCCGGAAAGGCAGGATTCTATTCCTGTGGTTCACACGGCCAAACGGCGCTGGCCGAGACGCTCGAGGCGGCGGGGATCGGGTATCGGCACGCGGTCGAGCTCGGCGGGCGCCTGAGCGGCGAGCCGGGCGAGGAGCGTTTCCCGTGCATCCGCGTCGCCGCCTTCCGGAGCTACGCGGCGCGGATGGGCACCGACGAGTGGCAGAAGGCGTTAGCCGTCGCGCTCGCCGAGCCGGCCCCGTGCTTCATGTGCGCCGAGACGCTCTGGACGCGCTGCCACCGCCGCCTGATCGCGGAACTGCTCGTCGCGCGGGGGCACGAGCTCACGCATCTCCTCGCGCCTGGCCGCTCCGACACCCACCGGCTCTATGATGAGTCCGAGGTGCGCGACGGCCGCTTGTACCTCTGTGGCAGCCTCGTCGCGTAGGAAGTTTCGACCCACCGGCATCGTTGTAATACATACAGATATGAGCAACGAGAACGACACCAGAGAGCTGATCATCATCGGCGGCGGCCCGGCCGGGTATACGGCTGCGCTCTACGCGGCACGCGCGAACCTGCAGCCCCTCGTGATCGAGGGCTTCGCCTGGGGCGGCCAGCTGATGATCACGAGCGACGTCGAGAACTATCCGGGCTATCCCGACGGCATCATGGGCCCGCAGATGATGCAGGACTTCCGGCGCCAGGCCGAGCGCTTCGGCGCCGAGTTCGTGACCGACGACGTCACGCGCGTCGACTTCACCGAGCACCCGTTCCGCGTTTACGTCGGCGAGACCGAGCACCGCTCCGAGGCGGTCATCGTCGCGACCGGCGCGAGCGCGCGGCAGCTCGGGCTCGAGTCCGAGCGGACGTTGCAGGGCAAGGGCGTCTCCTACTGCGCCGTCTGCGACGCGGCCTTCTTCCGCGACCGCGAGGTCGTGGTCGTCGGCGGCGGCGACTCGGCGATGGAGGAGGCGATCTTCCTGACGAAGTTCGCGAACAAGGTCACGCTGATTCACCGGCGCCCCGAGTTCCGCGCGTCGCCGATCATGATCGACCGCGCCCGCGCCAACGAGAAGATCGAGTTCCTCACGCCGGCGGTGGTCGAGGAGGTCGTCGCCGACAACGGCCAGACGAGCGCCGTCCGCGTCCGCCACCTCGACACGGACGAGCTGCAGGAGATCTCTGCGCATGGCCTGTTCGTCGCGATCGGCCACGACCCGAACACGAAGCTGTTCCTCGAGCAGCTCGACCACGACGAGGCCGGTTACCTCGTGACCGAGGCAGGCTCGACGCGGACGAACATCGAAGGCGTCTTCGCCGCCGGCGACGTCGTCGACCACACCTACCGCCAGGCCGTG
>VAWL01000174.1:13941-21435 GCA_005883965.1 Actinomycetota bacterium | reverse complement strand
CGGACGCCCGAGGCCAACCGGTCTTTTGCGCCTGGAGTTATTGGGAGCTGTCTGTAGAACAGTTCTTCGGCTGGGCCAGTGTGCGGGAATGTCACCAGAGCCGCCTTCAGCTGAGGCGCGCCCGTAGGAGCTCGGCGTTCACCCGGTTCAGCTGTCGGTGCGTCGGCGTGGCGCGTCCGAAGAGGATGAAGATAGAAACCTCGCGTGTCCCGACCCGCGTCTGGCACTGAAAGCCGCCGATGCGTGCGGGCAGGCCCTCGAACGGACCGCGGTCTCGAGTACGAGCCCGGCGAACAGCGCAACCAGCGTCGACTTGGGCCATTCGCCTTTCCGAGAACTGTCTGGACTCAGTTCGGAATGACCAGCACGTCGATCGGGAAGTACTGCGGCGCCCCGCTTTCCGGCGGCGGACCGCCCATGACCTCTGCAAGCGCCGGGCCGAGCTTCTCCTCCATGAAGCGCTCGAAGGCCTCGCGCGACTCCCAGATGTCGTAGACGTAGTAGCCCTGCTCACCGGGGCCGGCGCTGTGAACGATCAGTCCCTCCGGGGCCTCGTCTTCCCGCATCGGGGCGGGGTGCCCAAACATCTTCTCGGTAACGTCGTCGTAGATCTGCTTCGTGAACTCCGGCGCTCCCGTGAGGACTCCAACGGCCATTTCGCCTCCTCCTGGTTTCGTGGACGCCCGATTTTAGGCTGCTGGGTTCAGGCGGGCGGAAGTTCCGCGACGACGAGGCGGTAGCCGACGTCGAGCTCGGGGAGGGTCAGGAGCGATGCGTAGCGCCCGCGCCAGGAACCATCGGCGAGGTCGCGCGCCAGGCGGGCGGCCCCTTCGGCGACCACGCGCTCGTCGAGCAGGGCGAAGGTCGACATGTTGGCCCGCACGGTTTCGTCGGCGGGTAGCGAGAGCCCGCAAGGCCGGGAAAGTAGTCGCCGAGCCAGCCGAACTCGGCACCGGGATCGTGCGTGAAGAACACCGCCCGCTTGCGCGCCACGCGACGGATCTCCGCGAATGCCGCCCGCCGGTCGCGCCAGTGGTGCGCGGCGAGGACCGCGAGCGCCGCGTCCACGCTCTTGTCGGGAAGCGGCAGCTTCTCCGCGGTGCCGAGGAGCGCCGGCGGGAGTGACGCGGGCCGCTGGCGGATCATCGTCTCCGACGGCTCGACCGGGACGACCTTCAGGCCGGTCGGCTCGTAGGAGCCTGATCCCGCGCCAATGTTGACCACGGAAGCAGCATCGCCGAGGGCCGTCCGAATCGCGGCGGCGATCCCCGGGTCGGCCCGGCGAGTCGACGTGTAATCACCGCCGATCCTGTCGTAGAGCAAGGTCTCGATGGAGTCAGCCTAGGCGACCAACGCGATAACGAACGTGCGTCGCCAAGGGGGAGTGGATCACCTCGACCGGCTCGAAGCCTGGGTCCGGAACGCCTTCGAAGAGGGGTTCACCGGCACCGAGCAGCACCGGGGCGAAGTCGAGAACGAGCTCGTCGATCACGCCCGCGGCGAGCGCCTGACGCACGGTGGAGGCGCCGCCGGCGATGTCGACGCCGCGCTCGCCCGCGGCCTCCGACGCGCGCGCGTAGGCCGCCTCGAAACCCTCGGTGACGAAGTGGAACGTCGTCCCGCCCGCCATCTCGATCGGCTCGTGCTCGTGGTGGGTGAGGACGAAGACCGGCGCGTGGTACGGCGGCTCGTCCCCCCACCAGCCGCGCCATTCCTCCTGCCACGGGCCGCGGACCGGCCCGTACATGTTGCGGCCCATCACGTAGGCGCCGCGCGGCCGCAGGAGCAGATCGCGGGCGCGCGCGTCGGCCTCGTTCAACGGCTCGTCGAGATGCCAGTGGTGAAGCTCCATACCGCGGGCTCCGAGCGGGCTCTCGAGGCTCTGGTCAGGCCCAGCGACGTAGCCGTCGAGGGAGATCGACATGTGGCAGGTGGTCGTCATGCCTGCTCAGACTCTGTCACGGCCGAGGAATCATCGGCCGGTGATCCTCTGCAGGACCGCGTCGACGCGCTCGAAGCCCGACTTCGCGCCCTCCTCGACCCCGTAGTTCATCGTCGTATCGCGCTGTTCGGCCGTCTCGAAGCGCATCGTCTGCGTCAGCTTCGTCTGCTCGCCGAGGTCCTCGAACTCCAGCGTCTGCAGGTGGTTCTGGAATGTCTGCACGAGGCGCTCGGGCGGCTCGACCTCGCGGAACTCGCCCTCGACGACGCCGTGGGCGGTCCGGAACCTATAGCTGCCGCCCGGGCGGACGTCCATCTCCTCGACGACCGTGCCGTCGCCCCACCACTCGGGGATCAGCTCTGGGTCCGTCCAGACGGAGAAGACGTGGGCGCGCGGCGCGTCGAAGACCCGCTCGACGCGGATCTCGAGCTCGTTAGGGGTGGTGACGGCGGTCTCGTTCACCGGTCAGCTCACCGCCTTCTTCACCAGCTTGCGAATCTTGGTCTCGTCGGCCTTGCTCAGATCCTTGAGCGCGTACGTGATCGGCCACATCGCGCCGTCGTCGAGATTGGCGCTGTCGTTGAAGCCGAACTGCGAGTACCGCTCTTTGAACTTGCCCGCGTTGCGGAAGTAGCAGACGACCTTTCCGTCTTTGTTCGCGTACGCGGGCATGCCGTACCAGGTCTTCGGCGTGAGCTCCGGGGCGCTCGTGGTGACGAGCTCGTGGAACCTCTTGCCGAGCGCCCGGTCCTTCGGCGACATCTTGGCGAGGGCTTTGCGCACCGCGGTTTCGCCGTCCTCGGCCGCCTTCAGCTCCTTGGCGCGCGCTCGCATCGCGGCCTTTTCCTCGGCCGAGAACCCTTCCTTCTTCTGCGTCGGGCTCATCGTTCTCCTTTCGTCCGTTCGACGACCTGGGCGAAGCGGTCGAGCCGCTGCAGCCACGTGCTGATGCCCTCGAACGCGTAGGGCGTGAGCATGCACCTGCGTACGCGGCCGACCTTCTCGGTGGTCACGAGCTCCGCCTCCTCGAGCAGCCGGACATGCTTCTTCATCCCGGTCAGCGACATGCCGAAGGGCTCGGCGAGCTCGCTGATCGTCGCGCTCCCGGCGCCTAGCTGCTCGAGTACGGCCCGTCGGGTCGGGTCGGCAAGTGCTGCGAAAGCGCGGTCGACGGTGGTGGAATAGTGAACCATCAGGTTCACTATAGCAACCCGGCCGTCAGGTCACGTCGACGTACGACACCTCGATAGCGTTGTTTCCGTAGCCGAGCCGGTTCCAGGGTGAGATCTCGGGCTGGACGTTCCCGGCCGTGTCGGTTGCCCTCGCGCGGAGGGTGTGTCTGCCGACGTCGGCTGCGTCCCACTCGAACGACCAGTCCTGCCACTGATACGGCCCCTTGGGCTGCTCCAGCTGCGCCGGGTGCCACTCGCCCTCGCCGGTGAGACTGACCTCGACGCGGGTCACGGGCCCGCTTCCCGACCAGGCCTTGCCGCGGACCGTACAGGTCCCGGCCGCGATCACCGAGCCCGGCGCGGGATCCGTGATTCGCGCGCGCACACGCATGAGCGCCACTGGCTCGTGGGGCCGGTCGGGCCACTGGTAGATGTAGTGGCCGGTCTGGAACTCCCCGCTGTACGGCTCGGTCAGCACTTCGATCCGCTGCAGCCACTTCACCGATGCTACGGCGTACCAGTGCGGCACGATCATCCGGAAGGGAGCCCCGTGGTCGGCCGTCAGCGGCTGGCCGTTCATCTCGTAGGCAATGAGGATCTCCGCCTCCGGATCGGCCGCGTGGGTCAATGGCAGCGCGCGCTCGAACCTCAGGTCCTCTCGGTTGGTCTCCGGGAGGATCGGCTGAAGGTGGTAGCGGCCGTGGTCAGCGCCCCGAAAGAGGACCTCGACTCCGCCAGGCGCCGGTTGCGCCTGCTCGAGCACCTGATGCAGGAGAGCCCCGGTCCAGCGGGCCGTCGACACCGCATAGTCGCCCCACGGCTCGCCGGTCGGCAGCGGTCTCATCTCGAGACGCCCGTTTCCCGCGCATTCGAGCGTGACGGCTCGCTCGACGGCCGGTAGCGCGCGCAGGTCGTCGAGCGTCAAGGTGATCGGGTGCTCCACCGCGCCGCCCACCTCGAGCGCGCCCTCGTGCTCGGGCACGGCGAAGTTGCTGCGCACGTAGTGGAGTTCGGTCGGAGTTATCTCGCCGGTGAGAGCCTCGGCGGGTGCTTCCGCGTTGAACGGGGCCGGGTTGATCACCGTCAGCTCGGCGCGCGCTTGTTCCAGGTCGTGTGCCACGGCCATGTCTCAACCTCCTCTCAGTAGTCCGGATCCTCGAAGACGGGGTCCCGACCCTCGTTGAAGGCGCCGATCCCCTCGACGCGATCGTGGTGGACCGCGGAGCGCCAGTGCGCCTCCATCATGATCGCGATCGCCTGCTCGATCGGCTGTCCCTCGCCCATCCGCACTGCGCGCTTGACCGCCTGCACCGACGTCGGCGAGTTGCTCGCGATCTTCTCGGCGATCCGGTACGCCGCGTCCATCAGCTCGGCCTGCGGGTGGAGCTCGTTGACCATCCCGAGCCGGTGCGCCTCCTGCGCCGTGATGGGATCGCCCGTCATGAGCATCTGGAGCGCCTTCCCCGGGGGCAGCACGCGGGGGAGGAAGACCGGCGAGCCGCCGCCGGCCGCGAGGCCGATCATCGCCTCTGGCTGGCCGAAGGTGGCGTTCTCCGAGGCGATGATGAAGTCGGTGCTCTGGGCGAGCTCCGAGCCGCCGCCGTAGGCGATCCCATTCACGGCCGCGAAGATCGGCTTCCGCAGCTGGCGCACCGTGTAGAGCGTGCGGTCGAAATCCTGCCGCTGGCGGAGCCAGTCCTCCTTCGTCATGTCCTTGCGCTGCCGCAGATCGCTGCCGACGGAGAACGCTCGATCGCCTGCACCCGTGAGGATGACGACGCGCACGGCAGGGCGAACGGCGATCGTCTCCATGATCTCGGTCAGGCTCGCGCCCAGCTCCGTGGTAATCGCGTTGTCGGCGTGCGGCCGGTTGAGGGTCACCGTCGCGACGCGGCCGTCCGAGGCGTACTCGACGAGCACCGGCTGATCCGGCTCGGCCGCATCGGGCGGGGGCACGGCGAAGTCGAGGGCCTTCCAACGGTCTGTGCTTGTCGTTGCCACGTCGTCCTCCTCGCTGAGCTCCGGTCAGGTGTCCAACTCGGCGAGCCAGCGCAGCGCTCGCAGGCCGGGGGCGAAGCAGTACTCACCGCCGCGGGTGACGACGAACGGCGGCAGGTCCTGAAGCCGGCGCCGGATCGGCACCTCGGGAATCGTGAAGCGGCCGGATCCGTCGTTCGTCCCGACCAGCGGGTCCTTCTCAAGTGGCGCGCCGACAAAGATGCCGTCGTTCAACCACTGGGTCTTCACGAACTCGAACTGGCGCTTGAGGTGCGCGCCGGCGAAGACGAAGACGATGCCGCGGTCGACGCCGTCGTCCTCCAGCTCCCCGTCCGGCAGCATCGGGCCATAGCTCGTCCCGCGCCGGATCATCCGATGAAGGCGGACGTCGACGCTTCCGTCGCCGTCTAGCGCGTCCCTCGGGTTTGCACGTCGCGAGTGCGCTCCGGCCGGGCACTTGAGACCGCGCAGATCGTCGCCGTAGAGGAAGTCGTTGTTGCGCTGCGGGTCGGCGCCGAGCTTCGGGTCGTCGGCATCCGGGGCGAGCGCGAGGGGAGCGCCGCTCTGCCAGCGCCCGACCATCTTTGCGCCGAGAAGCGCCTCCTCCTCGCGGCTCGCGGCCTTGTCGCGGAGGTACCGCCGGTAGGCCGCCACCTTCGTGTGCAGTTTGCGAAAGACGACGTAGGTGCCATTTCGGCCTAGGACGTCAGGGCTCGGCATCGGCGGCAGCTCGCCCGTCTCGTCGGGGTAGCCGAGGACGATCGCGCCGGCCTTGAGCGGCTTCTCCTTCGGGTTCGACGGCGGCAGCCCGCTCCCCTCGACGGAGGGCTGGCCGATGCCGTCCTTGAAGCCGAACGAGGTGCGCCCGGTCGGCAGCTGGTAGCAGTCCTGGCGCCAGATCAGCTCGACGCCGGTCAGCTCCCTGTGGGCCCGTCGCGCCCGCTCGGCAGCGGCGTCCAGCCGCGCCTGGTCGGAGGAGAGCACCCCGAGAGCGACGTGGACGTCCGGCGTACCGAGCGGCTTCTCCCAGTTCGGCGGGCTGCTCTGGCCGACGTCGCCGAGCTCGGCTGCGCGTGCCGCCATCCCCTGCCGAAACTCGGGCGCGAAGCTGTCGAGCGAGTCCTGCGGGACGCCGAGCGCCTCGAGGCCCTGATACGTGAACGCCGCGGTGATCCAGGCGCCGTGTGCCGGGTCCTGCGAGGTCTTGCCCGAGTCGACGAGCCCGTGCAGACGCCGCACCAGCTCCCGCCCCGCCGCACGGTCGTCGATCCGCAAGAGGAGGTAGGTGCCGACGTAGGGAGTCGGCCGCTCGTGCAGCGCGCCGCTCTGGATGTCGTCGAGCTCCAGGCTGTTGCTCTCCATCACGGCCACGGCTAGATGTGCTCCGGTGGCTCCGGCGGGTCGGGGTTCGGCGGCGACAGGTACGGGAAGGCGCGGGAGGCCGGCCTCGACGACTGGTCGACCCCGTCGCTGATGACGGGGCCGTTTCCGCCGTTGACGAGCTGCGTGAAGATCAGGTCCATGACGTCGTCGTTCGGGGCCCGCCCGCCGCAGGTCTCGTGTGCCTCGCCCCGTCGCGCGGCCAACTCGATCTCGAGGAACGAGCCGTTCTCGGCGTAGGGCTTGGTGACGTCGACGGCGAGGAAGTCGCCGAGCACGAGCTCCGTCAGCGGGTGGTCGCCGTTCCCGTTCGCGGGCCAGTCCGTCTTGCCGTCCAGCCCGTCCCAGAAGGCGAGGTTGGCGTTCAGCCTGGCCCGGTAGGCACCCCGGTACGCGCCGCCGAGGTGGAATGCGTCCTCCAGGTTGTAGAGATCGCGGATCTCCAGGTCTCGGTTCACGGGATCGAACTGCTTCGGCGCGAGCATCAGGTTCTTCACCTCGGGGCGCCCGACACGTTCGATCCGGACGTTGAACACGCCGCGGGTCAGCGTCTCGGCGACGACTCCGACCAGATCGGCGCCGTCCAGCAGCGCCGCGTCGAGCTCGACCACGAGGCTGAGGACGTTCTTGCCGTCGAGGAAGATCGAGCCGGGGTCGGTGAAAGCCAACTCGCCCGTCGCGATCGTCTTCAGCGCGGCTGGCGCGTCCATGATGAACGGATCCCAGCGAGGCCCGGCGAAGGCGCGGACGCCGCTCCCCGACCCGCCCTCAGGGTCGTTCACCGCGAACGAGACCGTCGCGCCCTCGGGCGTCGTGCAGGTGCCCTCCTGCCCGCCGCCGTTCGGAGAAGAGAAGACGCAGTCGACCACGAGCTCCTCCGAGCCGACGTCGAAGGGCGCGGGATCACCGGGCGCACGAAGGGTGAGCGGCCGCAGCCGGAACCGGTAGACGAGCCCGTCCGACAGCCGGTCCGAGGGCTTCGCGAACGGGAGCGTGTTCACG
>VAWL01000174.1:0-13935 GCA_005883965.1 Actinomycetota bacterium | reverse complement strand
ACATCCGGGTCGACCGCGGGCTAGTCCGCTGCCTCGTCAAGCAGCGGCTTCAACGCAGGGTGCTGCAATGCGTCGGCGGCGTCCGGGTCGTCGAGGACCTGTTGGAAGGCGTCGTTCACCCGCTGCGCCTTCCGGATCTCCTTGACCGTGCCTCCGTAGTTCCGTGCGTAGGCGGCAGCCGTCTGCTGCGCGCCGAGGACGAAGGCCTGGAGCGCGGCTAAGTCAGGCAGGCCGTCATAGCCCTCCGTGTGGCTGAAGATCGCGTCGAAGAGCGCGAGCGTCGGCCCGGACGTCAGGAAGTCGTCCATGTACGCATCCCACGACCCGTCGAAGCTCGTCACGAACGCGAGACGCGTGTCGTCGTCGAAGAGCACGAACCTCGCCTCGTGGATCGACGCAATCGCCATGCCGTAGTCCCCGGGCCGGTAGCCAGGAGTTTCCTGCAGGTCGCGGAGCGCAGCGCGGATCGACTCGCCCTCTCCCGGCTTGACGTGGAAGAACAGGCTGAACTCGCTCGTCGGGCCGGCGCTGAGGCCCGGGCGGGAAGCCTCCGTCGCCACGGCGCTCTGGTCTTCGCTCATCCCAGGTTCCTCCTTCACGGGCGCTGTCGGGATCGCGATCACTGTGCGCCGACGGGCCGGCCGCGGCCTCACCCCACGGGGGTGAAATGGCAGATCAAGCCCGAACCTGGCGAAGGACGCTGTGAGATCGTGTCTGGCGAATGAGCCTCGCGACTTCGATCGCGTCGAGTTGCTGTTCGGGCCGTCCCCGGTGCATCCGCTGCGGCGGCTGAGCGAGCACCTCGGCGGCCGGGTCGAGATCTGGGCGAAGCGGGACGACTGCAACCCCGGTCTGGCCTACGGCGGCAACAAGACCCGCAAGCTCGAGTACCTCGCCGCGGACGCGCTCGCGCAGGGCTGCGACACGCTCGTCTCGATCGGCGGCGTGCAGTCGAACCACACGCGCCAGGTTGCGGCGGTCGCCGCCCATCTCGGCCTCGGCTGCGTGCTCGTCCAGGAGCACTGGGTCGACTGGCCGGACGCGGTCTACGACAAGGTGGGCAACATCCTGCTCTCGCGGATCATGGGCGCAGGCCGGGATGATGGCCGGCTTCGCCGGGCAGGAACGGCCGCGCCGCGTGCTCGGCATTGACGGCTCGGCGACGGTCGAGCAGACGCGGGAGCAGGTCGCACGCATCGCGCGGAGCACTGCGGAGGCATACGCGCAGGTCGCCCGCCGTGTGGTGCCGGTGCTCGGCGATCTCCTTGCCAACCTCGCTCGCCGAGAGGCCCTCGCCCATTCCTCAGCCCTTGGCGGGCAGCGAGCGTGCGTGCGCCGCGCCGCGCTCGACCCAGGCGGCGAGGTCGCCGTCGGAGCTGACGTCGGCGGAGTCCACCCGCAGCCAGCCGCGCATCGTCTTCCCGCGCATCTCCATCAGGTACGCAGGCGTCGTCTCCACCAGGTCGTCCGAGTCTTGCGGATCGACCCGCACGAGCAGGCCGCCTTGGCTGCTGGCGGCGACGGCCATGTTGCCGCCGATCAGGAAGGCGAGCCCGCCGAAGATCTTCTTCTCGGTCACGTCCGGCCCACCGCCGACCAGGCCGCGGATCCTCGCTGCCAGTTCCTCGTCGTAGGCCACGGGGCGATCGTAGATCAGCGGACAAGACCTGACATGGTTCCTACCCGCTCGCGGTTCCGATCGGCGTCAGTCCGGGTACTCGTCCTTCCGCCAAGTGCGTGGCTCTGCGGGTTGGGCTTTCGGCGTCCGCTCGAGCAGGAAGTTGAAGTACGGGGCGACAAACGGGTCCGGCGCAGACACCGTGTAGGTGTGGTAGACGGTCCCGTTGTCACGCGCGAAGGCAATCCAGGCCGGGTTCTCGCGCAGGCCGTCCTTGAGCTCGGCACCGATCTGGCCTGACCATTCCTCGAGCCAGCCGGGCGGGTTGTCGATCAGCTCCTTGATCTCGGGAACCTGCTCCGCCTGCTTCTCGGTCAGCGCCAGGCTGAAGTCGAAGGCAAAATCGCTCTCATGGGTGGAGACGTAGGGGAACTGCCAGCCCATCCGCCGCCTGTAGGCACTCAGCCGCTCGATCGGCGCCCGTGAAAAGCAGGCCAGCGTCACGTCGCGGTGGTTCAGGTGGACGAGCGAGCCGTCGAGCCCGTCGGCCAAGCTGGTGCAGCCGGGGCAGGCGCCGAGCGTGTAGTCGGGGCCGAACATGATGTTGTAGGCGAGCAGCTGTGAGCGCCCGTCGAAGAGCTCGGCGAGGCTCTTCTTGCCGTCCTCGGTGTCGAAAACGTACTCCTTTTCGACCGGGACCCAGGGGAGCGCGAGACGCTTCCTCTTGACCTCCTCGTTTCGCTCCGCCTGCTCGGCCTCGAGCTTGGCGAGCTCGTCCCGGGCCGCCTGCCATTCCTCGCGGGTACCGATCCTTTGCTCGGACATCTCGTCTCCTTCCGTTGTCTACGGGATCAAAGACGAGACCGACGGCGAGCACGAAACTCATCGCGGCGATGAGTTTCCGGCCTCCGGGACGTCTAGAGGTTATGAGCACGGAAAGGAGGCCAAGAATGGCGGAGCACCCCACGGCTCGTGGCCGAACGACGATCGCCCTGATCGCCGGCGCAGTCGCCGCGTGGGCGGTCACGGTCGCACGGATGCGGGGCATGGACGCCGGCCCGGGAACCAACCTCGGTGGGCTCGGGTGGTACCTCGGAATCTGGGTGACGATGACCGCCGCGATGATGCTGCCTTCGGCGGTGCCGGCCGCCCGACATGTCGCGCGACTCGCCCGTCGCATGCCGACGCTGCTCTTCACGGTCGGATACCTGACGGTCTGGACGGGCTATGGCCTCCTGGCCTACGGCGTCTTCCGGCTCTTGACCTCGTTCGACATCGGCTGGTTCGGCTGGGACCGGGGCGGCCCCTACGCTGCGGGCGGCACGCTCGCTGCCGCAGGGCTCTACGAGCTGACACCGTTGAAGCGGTTGAGCCTTCGCCGCTGCCGCAGCGCTTCGCAGGACGTGAACGCACTCCGGGGCGGGCTCGCGCACGGCCTCGACTGCGTCGGCTGTTCCGGAGCCCTGATGGCGGTCCTTTTCGTGCTCGGGGTGATGAGCCTCTTCTGGATGGCGATCGTCGCCGTCGCGATCTTCGCGGAGAAGGTCCTGCCGCACGGCCACCGGCTTCCGTCGGCATTCGCGGTCGCGCTCGTGGCCCTCGGGATCTGGGTCGTGGTGTCGCCGGGAAGCGTCCCCGAGCTAACTCAGCCGGACGCCAGGACGCCGCCGATGGAGATGGCACGATGAACCTTCCACCGGTCGTCTCCGCGGAGGAGTGGCAAGTGGCCCTGGAAGCGCTCCTCGCCAGGGAGAAGGAAGCGACTCGGGCACGGGACGCGCTCGCCGCCGCGCGTCGCAGGCTGCCGAGAGTCCTGATCGAGAAGGAGTACGTCTTCGACACGGCCGCAGGCAGCGCCAGGCTGCTCGACCTATTCGAAAGCCGCAGACAGCTGCTGCTCTACCACTTCATGTTCGGCCCGAACCAGGACGCAGGCTGCGACGGCTGCTCGATGTTCGTCGACCAGGTCGGCCACCTTGCTCACCTGCACGCCCGAGATACGTCCTTCGCGCTCGCATCCCGCGCTCCGATCGAGAAACTCGAGGCTTACAGGAAGCGTATGGGCTGGGCGATCCGGTGGTACTCCTCGTTCGATAGCGACTTCAACGTCGACTTCGGCGTCGGGCCGGAAACGCCACAGCCGGATGCCTACCAGGACGGCGAGACCTTCGGGCTCAGCGTTTTTCTGCGGGACGGCGACCGCGTCTTTCGCACGTACTTCACCACGGCCCGCGGCGTCGAGGCGCTCGGCAGCGTCTGGACGCTCCTCGACCTGACGCCGCTCGGGCGACAAGAGGAGTGGGAGGACTCACCAGAGGGGTACCCGCAGACGAAGCCCTACGAGTGGTGGCGCCGCCACGACGAGTACTAGATGCTGGTGACCGACCCCTAGTCAGTGGCTGCCGGGCGCGGCGGCCAGGGTTCGCTCGTCCGGGGTTGCACCGGCGACCGCCCCCTCGGCGCCGAGCTCGGCGTTCGGGGCGAGCGTCGTCCGCAGCGGAACTTCCTTCAGGAACCACGAGAGGATGAACGGCACCACGGCGATCGCCATCCCGAAGAGGAAGACACCGTTGAGCGCGTGGGAGAAGGCGTTCAGGAAGTCGGCGTGCACCGCCGCGGGCAGGTGCCTTGCCTGCTCCGGATTGATGTGGATGCCGTTGCCGAGCCGGGCCGTGACGCGGTGGGGGAAGCCGGCCAGCTGGTCGGCGAGCCTGGTGGCGAAGATCGTCCCGAAGATCGCGACGCCGAAGGAGCCGCCGACCGAGCGCGAGAACGTCGCGGTCGACGTGGCGACGCCAATGTCGGAAGGCCGCACGTCGTTCTGGACGACGAGCACCAGCACCTGCATCACGAGGCCGATCCCGACGCCGACGACCAGCATGTAGATCGAGACGACCCAGGACGGGGTGTCGACACCCAGCGTCGAGAGCAGGTACATGCCGACGACGAGGGTCGCCGTCCCGGCGATCGGGAAGATCTTGTAGCGGCCGACCTTCGTGATCGCGCGGCCCGAGAGGATCGCCGCGACCAGCAGCCCGGCCATCAGCGGCAGCAGGCGCAGGCCTGAGCTCGTCGGGCTGGCGCCGTAGACGAGTTGGAGGTAGAGCGGGATGAAGATGATCGCGCCGAACATCGCCATCCCGATCGTGAAACCCATGGCGTTGGCCACGCTGAACACCCGCGAGCGGAAGAGCGACAGCGGCAGGATCGGCTCGGCCGCCCGCGTCTCCCACCAGACGAAGGCGCCGAGCAAGGCGACGCCGGCAATGCCGAGCCCGACGATCGTGGCCGAGCCCCAGGCGTACTCGGTGCCGCCCCAGGTGGTGAGCAGGATCAACGAGGTGACGCCGGCGCTGAGGAGCGCTGCACCGAGCACGTCGATCCGGTGCCTCACGGTCGGGGTCTTCAGGTGCAGCCGGGTGGCGACGATCAGGATCGCCAGCGCGCCGACCGGCAGGTTGACGTAGAAGACCCAGCGCCAGGAGAGGTTGTCGACGAGGAAGCCGCCGAGCAGCGGGCCGGCGACCGAGGCGACGGCGAAGACACCGCCGATCAAGCCCGTATAGCGGCCGCGCTCCCGCGGCGGGACGATGTCCGCGATGATCGCCTGCGCGCCGACCATCAGGCCGCCGGCGCCGATTCCCTGGAGCGCGCGGAAGCCGATCAGCTGGCCCATCGTCTGCGAGAGCCCGGCCAGCATCGAGCCGGCGAGGAAGATCAGGATCGCGGCCATGAAGACGGGCTTGCGCCCGAGCATGTCGCCGAGCTTCCCGTACAGCGGCGTCGAGACCGTCGACGCGAGCAGGTAGGAGGTCACGACCCAGGAAAGGTGGTTGAGCCCGCCCAGGTCGCCGACGATCGTCGGGAGTGCGGTCGAGACGATGGTCTGGTCGAGCGCGGCCAGGAACATGCCGAGCATCAGCGCGGCGAAGACGGTCCAGAGGGCGCGCCCCGTCAGCCTCCCGTCCTGCTCCGGGGTCACGCGCGCCTCCTCGTCACCCGGGCGAGCTGGGCACGGGTCAGCGGCGGCTGCGGAAGGGGTGTCGCCGCCTCGGCCCGCAGGCCGTCGAGGAGCAGCGCCAGGTAGCGCCGCCAGAAGTCGGGGCTCACGGCCGCGGTGGCCTCGATCACGCGGTCGGCGGTCCAGAAGACGAGCGGCAGGTCCTCGGGGGCGAAGTCGGCGCGCAGCGATCCCTGCTCCTGGGCGCGCTCGATCAGGTGCCGCAGCACCGGGCGGAGCCGCGCTCGCAGCGCCTTAGTGCGCTCGCGCCCGTGGGCACGCATGGCGATGATGTCCTTCAGGCCGCGGTTGCCGACGTGCTCGGCCAGCGCGCGCTCGAGGAAGCTCGTCAGCCCTGCCCACGCGTCCTCGGCCTCGGCGGCCTCCTTCGCCGCATCGAGGAGCCCGGAGAAGGCGTCTTCGAGGACGGCGTCGATCAGGTCTTCCTTGGTCGGGAAGTGCCGGTAGAGCGTTCCCATGCCGACGCCGGCGTGACGAGTGATCTCCTCGACCGGGACATCCAGGCCGGAGGCTGCGAAGAGCTCGGCGGCGCTCGACACGAGGCGGTCGCGGTTGCGGCGCGCATCGCTGCGGAGCGCCTTGCCGTCGACTGTCGAAGTCGCCACGCGGCCACGGTAGCAGAAAGCGGAGCGGTCACTCCGCTTTTCGGTGTACCATGGCGCGTCGATGTCCGAGCACGAGCGGCAGCACCCGAACCTGACCCTGGGGATCCTCGCGCTGGGCGCGATGGCTTATGCGCTCCTGCAGTCGGCGGTCATCCCCGCCCTGCCCGACCTCCAGAAGAGCCTGAATGCGAGCGAGACCGGCATCGCCTGGGTGCTGACCGCGTACCTGCTCTCGGCCTCGGTCGCGACGCCGGTCCTGGGGCGGCTCGGCGACATGTTCGGAAAGGAGCGGCTGCTGCTCTGGACGTACGTGATCCTCTCGGCCGGGACGCTGATGGCCGCCCTCGTCAACACACTCCCGCTGCTGATCGTCGCGCGCGTGATCCAGGGCGCCGGCGGGGGCATCTTCCCGCTCGCGTTCGGGATCATCCGAGACGAGTTTCCGCGCGAGAAGGTCGCCGGCGCGATCGGCCTGCTCTCGGCGATTCTCGGCATCGGCGCGGCCGCGGGCATCGTCCTCGGCGGCCTGATCGTCGAGCATCTCCACTGGCACTGGCTGTTCTGGATCCCGCTCGTGGCGCTCGTCGGAGCAGTCGTCCTCACCGCCCGCTTCGTCCCCGAGTCGCCCGTCCGCGTCCCCGGCAGAATCAACTGGCTCAGCGGCCTACTGATGGCGTTCGGGCTGAGCGCGGTCCTGCTTGCGATCAGCGAGGCGAACACCTGGGGCTGGGGCTCGACGAAGACCATCGGCCTTCTTCTCGTCGGTCTCGCCGTCTCCGCCGCGTGGGTCTTCGCCGAGCTGCGCGCGAAGGAGCCGCTCGTCGACATGGGGATGATGCGGCTGCGGGGTGTCTGGACGACGAACCTCGCCGGCTTCCTGCTCGGCGGGGGGATGTACGCCTCGTTCGTGCTGATCCCGCAGTTCGTCGAGGAGCCGAAGTCGACCGGCTACGGCTTCGGCGCCTCGGTGCTCGCCGGCGGGATCTTCCTGCTGCCCGCAACCGCGACGATGCTCCTGACCGGTGCGCTCGCGGGACGCGTTGCGGGCCGGTTCGGGTCGAAGATGGCGCTCGTCTTCGGCGCGGCCATCGCGGCAGGGTCGTTCATCGTGCTCTCGTTCGCTCACGGCGAGCCATGGGACATCTACGTCGCGGCGGGGCTGCTGGGCGCCGGCATCGGGCTTGCCTTCGCGGCGATGGGGAACCTGATCGTTCAGGCCGTGCCTGCGGAGCAGACGGGCGTCGCCTCGGGCATGAACACCGTGATGCGGACGATCGGCGGCGCCGTCGGCAGCCAGGTCGCGGCCACGCTGATCGAGGCCCACCTCGGCACCGGCGGCCTGCCCGACGAGCACGGCTACGTGCTCGCCTTCCTCCTGTCGCTCGCGTTCCTGGCGGTGTGCATCCTCGCCTCGCTCCTCGTCCCGGGCCGACGGCCTCGGGGCGGACGGCGGCTCGACCCCGCGACGGCGGAAGGCTGAGCTGCTGACAGCCAGCGCCTGAGCGACCAGAGCAGCGCGATCAGCAGCGGCAGCGACGCCGGCTCGAACATCACCGCCCCGCCGAGCTGCTGGTCGGAAAGCCGGTGGCCCTCGGCCGCGTAGAGCGGCGAGCGCGCCTGCAGGATCGCGAGGGCGAGCAGCGACTCCGCGGCGATCGCGGTCGAGAAGAAGACGACTGCCTGCGGCGGGCTCAGTCGCGCGCGGAACGGCGGCGAGTCGAGCGCGCGCGACCAGAAGAGCAGCCCGAGCGCGATGAAGAGCGCGTGATCGGCCTCGTGGAAGAGCGGCTCGCGCAGGGCGAAGTCGAAGATCGCCGGCAGGTGCGAGAGTGCGATCGCGCCGGCGAAGAGCAGCCACGCCGCGGACGGGCGTCCGAGGGTGCGGGCCAAGAGGCGCAGTGGAGCCGCTCCGGGTGAGCAGGCGAGCCATCGGCCGAGCCAGTGGCGGCCGCCGGTCGGGAGCATCCGCCAGACCGGCAGCCAGGGCGCCCCGAGCACGAGCAGCGGCGGCGCCACCATCTGCAGGAGCAGGTGCTGCACCATGTGCGCCGAGAACGACCGGTCGGCGAGCCCGTCGAGCGGCGGCTGGGTCGCGACGACGAGGGCGACGAGCCCGGCGTAGAACGCCTCCGCCCGCCAGCCGCCCTCGCGGCGCCAACGGCCGCCGCCCAGCTTGCGGCGCCCCAGCTCGTACAGCGCTGCCGCGGTGAGCGCGACGGCCAGCGGGCCGGGGTTCAATGGATGAAGATGAAGCCGAGAGTGGCGACGCCGAGAACGCCTGAGAAGGCCGCCAGGAACCAGGCGTCCCTCGGCCGTAACGGCGCGAACTCGCCGACCGCGAGCGACTGCTCCACGTGCACGAACCGCCGGACGCCGTAGACGACGAACGCGACGGCCAGCGCCGCGAAGCCGGCTCCGAGGAGCTCGAACGGCCAGTGCGCAACGTCCGTCACGCCCGGGACGATCTTTCCGGCGCCGATCGCGACTGCGACGGCGGTGAGCGCCGTGCGCAGCCAGGCGAGGAAGGTCCGCTCGTTCGCAAGCCTCGTCCGGCGGGTCGCGTCGACGACGTCCGCACGCTGCTCGCTCATCGCCCGGCACCCTAGACGGTTCCGTCTCAAGGACGGGCTTCCACGCGCCGATGCTCGCGGGGTGACGACTCTGCGCACGCTCGTCCTTGCCCTGCTCGCGTCGCTGGCCGTCGCCGCACCCGCGGCGGCGACCGGGCCCGTGTTCGTCGTCGTGCCGACCACGCAGTCCGACGCGTCGGCCTCGGCGCCCGCGAGCGGCGAGCTGACGGCTGACCGCCACACCCTCGCGCAGGAGCGCGGCCTGCACCGGTCGCTCCTGGCGAAGCTCACGCGCGTCCGGGCGAGAGCCGACTCGGCCGCGCTCCTCTCGGATCAGCTCGCGGCAGAGCAGCGCGCGGCGGAGCTACAAGTCGCGGCGGACGACGCGGCCACGCAGGTCGCCCAGCTCCGGCAGGAGATCGCGCAGCTCGAGGTCTCGCTCCAGCCCCCGCCGCTTCAGGCCGTCGTCCCGCTCGCGCCGGCGGCGCCTTCGGGCACGACCGGCATCACGGCCGTCTCGATCGCCGACGAGTACCTCGGCGTTCCCTACCGCTGGGGTGGCGCCGACCCGCTCACCGGCTTCGACTGCTCCGGGTTGACGATGTACGTCTACGCGCAGCTCGGGATCCACCTGCCCCATTACGCGGGGGACCAGTGGCGCGAGCTTCTGCACGTCGACGCTTCGCAGCTCGAGCCCGGCGACCTCGTCTTCTTCGAGCCACGCTGGGACGGCCCCGGCCACGTCGGCATCTACGCCGGCGGCGACAACTTCATCGAGGCCCCCCACACCGGCGACGTGGTCAAGATCGCGAGCCTTTCGCGCGAGGCGTCGGAGATGGGCTACCTCGGCGCGGCCAGGCCGAGCGCGCTGGCCGGCAGCTTCCTCGGCTACTAGGGAGGGCTAGACAAACCTGGTCTGTGCCGCCGGGGCCTCCTACTTGACGCAGTCGCGGCAAGCGCCGCGGAGTACGACGTCGTGGCCGGCGACCGAGTAGCCGGTTTGTCCTTCGACCTTTCGCAGGGCCCGCTCGAGCTGGTCGTCGGCGAACGCCTCGACCTTGCCGCAGTCCTCGCAGACGAGATGGTGGTGGTGCTCGCCGTCGGCGTGGATCGGCTCGAAGCGCGAGACGCCGGCGCCGACGTCGATCCGCTGCACGAAGCCTTCGCGTGTCAGCTGCTCGAGGGTCCGGTAGATGCTCGCGATGCCGACGGTCTCGTTGGCGTCGCGGAGCATGTCGAAGATCTCCTGCGCGGTCAGGCAGCAGTCCTGGAGCCCGAGGAGCTCAATCACGGCTCGGCGCGCGCTGCCGTCGCGGTGGCCCTTCGTCCGGAGGGACTCGAGCGTGGCGTCGATCCACTGGGTGCTTCTAGTCGGCACGGCGATAACGATAGCGGGTCTCGATTCGATTATGGTTGCGGGAATGAGTATCGTTAGCATATAGTTTCTGCCCGTGCGGGTGCTCGCCCCCTTGCTGCTGCTCGTCGCGCTCGTGCCTCTCGCGGCCGGCTGCGGCGGCTCGCCGAAGACCGCCGCCTCCCACGGCCCGATTCAGGTCGCGGCGGCCGAGAACTTCTGGGGCAGCATCGCCACGCAGCTCGGCGGCGCCAAGGTGCAGGTGACGAGCGTGATCACGAGCCCGGCGACCGACCCGCACGACTACGAGCCGACAGCGGCCGACGGGCGCCTGCTCGCCGGTGCGCGGATGGCGATCGTCAACGGCGTGGGCTACGACCCCTGGGCGTCGAAGCTCCTGAGCTCGAACCCCGCGAAGGGCCGGATCGTCCTCACCGTCGGCGACCTGGTCGGCATCCCGGCGGGCGGCAACCCGCACCGCTGGTACTCGCCCACGACCGTGCAGCAAGTGGTCGACGTGATCGCCGCTGACTACTCGAAGCTCGACCCGAAGCACGCCGCGTACTTCCGGGCGCAGAAGGCCAAGTTCGAGACGAGGGGCCTGGCGCAGTACAAGCGGCTGATCGCGACCGTCAAGCGCCGCTACCACGGCGTGTCCGTAGGCGCCTCCGAGAGCATCTTCGCGCCGCTCGCCCAGGCGCTCGGCCTGAACCTGCTGACCCCGGGCTCCTTCCTGAAGGCGATCAGCGAGGGAACCGAGCCGACCGCCTCGGACATCACGACGATCGACCGCCAGATCGCGAAGCATCAGATCAAGGTCTGGGTCTTCAACAGCCAAAACAGCACGCCGGACGTGCAGCGGATCACCGACGCCGCACGCAAGCAGGGCATCCCGGTGACGACGATCACCGAGACGATGACGCCGGCCTCCGCTCGGTTCCAGGACTGGCAGTCAGCCCAGCTCGAGGCACTGCGGCGAGCGCTGGCCGAAGCGACCGGAAGGTGAGCGAGCCCGCGGTCGCCCTCGAGGGGGCGACCATCCGACTCGGCGGGCGCGCGATCCTCGAGGACGTCTCGCTCGGGGTCGCGCGGGGCGAGTTCGTGGCCGTGCTCGGCCCGAACGGGGCCGGCAAGTCGACGCTGGTGAAGGCGATCCTCGGCCTGTTGCCGCTCGCGGCCGGAAAGGCGAAGGTGCTCGGCCGTCCGCCCGGCGAAGCGAACGCGCGGATCGGCTACCTGCCGCAGCGGCGCAACTTCGACAGCGCCACGCGAATCCGCGGGATCGACCTGGTCCGGCTCGGCCTCGACGGCTCCCGCTGGGGCATCCCGATCCCGGGCCTCCCAGGCACGAAGGAGAAGGCGCGCCGCGTCGCCGAGGTGCTCGAGCTTGTCGGTGCGAGCCGCTACGCGACGAAGCCGATCGGGGAGCTCTCCGGTGGCGAGCAGCAGCGGCTGCTGATTGCCCAGGCGCTCGTCCGCCGCCCGCAGCTGCTCCTGCTGGACGAGCCGCTCGACAGCCTCGACCTCGCGAGCCAGGCCGCGGTCGCCGCGCTCGTGCGCCGGATCTGCGAGCAGGAGCACGTCGCCGTCCTGCTCGTCGCGCACGACGTCAACCCGATCCTCGGCTTCATCGACCAGGTCGTCTATGTCGCCGGCGGCAGCGCGGTCGGCGGCCGGCCTCGAGATGTGATCACGAGCGAGACGCTGACGAGGCTCTTCGGCGTGCCGATCGAGGTGCTGCACGCCTCGGACGGGCGGCTCGTCGTCGTCGGCCAGCCCGAGGCGCCCTTCCATCACGGCGACCGCCATGCTTGATGCAGCCGTTTTCCAGGGCCTGTCGTGGAACCTGCTCGACGACTTCCGGCAGCTGTTCACGTACCCGTTCATGGTCAACGCGCTCGAGGCCGGGACGATCGTTGCGGTCATGGCGGGGGTCACCGGCTGGTTCATGGTCCTGCGCCGGCAGGCCTTCGCGGGCCACACGCTCTCGGTGATCGCCTTCCCGGGCGCGGCCGCCGCCGGCTGGGCAGGGGTGCCGCTCGCGCTCGGCTACTTCGGTTTCTGCGGAGCGGGCGCGCTGGTCCTCGCCGCGATCGCCGGCACGCGCCGGAGTCTCGGAGCGGAGTCGGCCGCGATCGGATCGCTGCAGGCGCTGGCCCTGGCTCTCGGCTTCGTGTTCGTCTCGCTCTCGCACAGCATCCTGACCGGCCTCGACTCGCTGCTCTTCGGGACCTTCCTCGGGATCACCCGCTCGCAGGTGCTCGTGCTCCTTGTGGTGGCAGTCGCGACGGTCGCGGTCACGGCCTTCGCTGCCCGTCCGCTGTTCTTCGCGTCGGTCGACTCCGACGTCGCCAGGGCGAGCGGCGTGCCGGTCCGCCTCCTCGGCCTCGGCTTCCTGCTCGTCCTGGGCCTCTCGGTCGCGGAGACGAGCCAGATCACCGGCGCGCTGCTCGTCTTCGCGCTGCTCGTCACGCCGGCGGCGACCGCCCACCGGTTGACCCCGCGGCCGTGGCTCGGGCTGACGCTCGCGGTTGCGCTGGCGCTGGCGGTGACCTGGGCCGGGCTTGCACTCGCCTACTTCTCGATCTACCCGGTCGGCTTCTACGTGACCTCGCTCTCGTTTGGCGTCTACGTGCTCGTCCGGATCGTGACCCGCTGATGTTCGCGCAAGAGTTCATGCGAAATGCCTTGTTCGCCGGGACCTTCGTCGGCCTCGCCTGTGGGCTGGTCGGCTACTTCGTCGTCCTGCGCGCCCAGGTCTTCGCGGGCGACGCGCTCAGCCACGTCGCCTTCACCGGGGCACTCGGCGCGGCGGCGCTCGGACTCGACCTGCTCGCCGGCGTGTTCGTCGCGACGATCTGCGGCGGCCTGCTGATCGGCCTGCTCGGCGAGCGCGCCCGCGCGGACGACGTCACGATCGGCTCGTTATTCGCCTGGACGCTGGGACTGGGCGCGCTGTTCCTCGCGATCTTCACGACGCAGCGCAGCGGTAGTGGCAACGGAGCGGCCGGCGTGCGCGTCCTGTTCGGCTCGATCTTCGGGCTGAACGGGCACGACGTCCGCGTCTCCGTGGCGATCGCGCTGGCCGCGGCCGTGGCGCTGCTCGCGATCGCGCGGCCGCTGCTCTTCTCGTCACTGGACGAGGGCGTTGCCGAGGCGCAGGGCGTGCCGGTGCGCGCACTCGGGCTGCTGTTCCTCGCGTTGCTGGGCGTCGTCGCCGCCGAGGCGACGCAGGCGATCGGTGCGCTGCTCCTGCTCGGACTGCTGGCCGCGCCAGCCGGTGCCGCCCAGCGCCTGACAACGCGGCCGTGGCTGGGTCTCGCCGTCTCGGCCGCCCTCGCTGTCGGCTCGGTCTGGCTCGGCCTGACGCTGGCCTACGTCTTTCCGAGCATTCCGCCCAGCTCGGCGGTGATCGGCGTTGCGGTCGCGGCCTACGCGGTGACCCTGCCGTCGAGAAGGATCGTCCACGGATCGATCGAGTCGACCACGAGGTGAGTCCCGCTCCACGGGTCCCGGGCCATCCTCTCGCGGATCGCTTGCTCCGACTCGGCCTCGACCACGTGTGCCGTGCGCACCTCGTCGCCGAGCGGGCCGCCGAGGACGATGAAGCCGTCCTCGACGAGGGCGTCCATGAAGTCGGCGTGCTCGTCGAACCCGGACTGCTCCCTGAGCCCCTTCGAGTGGTCGTACTCGGGGCCGGACCGCCGCAGGACGAG
The DNA here is from genome assembly GCA_005883965.1 of Actinomycetota bacterium. Lineage (GTDB taxonomy): Bacteria > Actinomycetota > Thermoleophilia > Gaiellales > Gaiellaceae > AC-32. The sequence continues at coordinate 51 of VAWL01000174.1, read as the reverse complement.
CAGAAACATCGGCACATCGACGTTCTAGCACGCGGGCAGTCAGCGACGTGA